>CAMOVB010000133.1:0-8937 GCA_946626925.1 uncultured Prevotellaceae bacterium | reverse complement strand
CCATAGCTTTTTTTACTCCTTTTGTCCTCCAATCTGCATATTGCGTTCTTTTGCAGTTGCCCCCTCCGCAAAGCTTATGCCGTTGAGAATGGCGTTCTTGCCAAAGCGTTTCTTGATGGCAAGTTGAGCTTCCTGTATTCTGCGTTCCTTGGCAAGCATCTTCTGCTCTTCTTCCTTCTTTCGCAGTTCCTCTTCGTAGTCGATGAAAAGGTCGAGTTGTACTGGCTTGAGTTGCTTGCTCATTTCTGTCTCGTCAATGATGTTGTTTGCAGAAATATTGATGCGACGGACGAGTAGGTCGGGATTGACAATCTTGTCGTAGAGCGCCATGATGGCATCGATAACCATTCTTGATGATGATGTGTGTGTGCCAAGCTTTGTCGTACCGTTTGCATGTTTAGGTACTTGCCGTCCGTAGTGGTCAATCCTTACCTCGCCGCTGTACTTTGTCCTTATTGTCTGGTCTTTGAGACTTGTTGTGTCATAGCTTATACAGAGTGCAAGTTGGTTGGTTACCATCCTTTTTTCAACGAGTAGTAGGGCAATGTTGCCTGCCATTTCTTGCACCACGATACGTGCCTTGGTAAAGTCGTAAGGGCATTTGAGCACCTGACCTCTGTTGAGCGAGTGTGTTGTTGGACGGTAAGCCTTGATGTATTCCATCGTGCATGGCTCGTACCCCCATGCGTGGTCGATAAGCAGTTCGGCGTGTATGCCAAACAGCTTGTGCAGCAAGGCTTCGTTCTCGATGGACATACGTGCCAGCTTGCCCATGGTGTCTATGCCGTAAAGACCAAGGCGGTATGCCGTTCCATGACCTATGCGCCAGAAGCTTGTCAATGGCTTATGGTCCCAGAGAGTCTTGCGGTAGCTCATTTCGTCAAGCTCTGCAATACGTACACCGTCCTTGTCTGCGGGGATGTGCTTGGCAACAATGTCCATTGCTATCTTACATAGATACAGGTTCGTACCGATGCCAGCCGTGGCAGTTATACCAGTGGTCCTCAGTACATCTCGTATCATCGTCATCGCAAGTTCGTGGGCGGTCATCTTATACGATTTCAGGTATGCAGTAGCGTCTATGAACACTTCATCCACGCTGTAAACGTGCATATCCTCTGGTGCAATATATTTGAGATAAACCTTGTGAACCTTTGCGCTCACATCCAAGTAGTGTGACATTCGCGGGGTGGCAACGATATAGTCAAGTCTCAGCTCTGGATGTGCCTTTAACTCTTTGTCGTTGTAAGAGGCACCACGTAAATTGCCATTGTTTTCAACTGAACGCTGGTGGTTAACCTCGTTTACACGTTGTACGACCTCGAACAGACGTGCTCTGCCACTTATTCCATATGACTTGAGTGATGGTGTTACAGCCAGACATATAGTCTTCTCCGTACGACTCTTATCTGCCACTACAAGATTAGTGGTCAGAGGATCAAGCCCTCTATCCACGCATTCAACCGAGGCATAGAATGATTTCAAGTCGATTGCTATGTATTGACGTACAGTTTGCTGCATTGTTTACGAAGTTACCTTATTCTTTTGGGGTGTAAAGATATACAAAAATATTGATGTCTGCAAAATCGAGTGATGAAAAAACAATAGGTATGTTTACCTCTGTAAATACATATTGTTAAGAACGAATAAAGGTGTCAGGGCACGTTGCCTTGACACCTTTTATAATATTTGTACCATTCGTTTAGAACTCTGCTGTCTTTGGAGTACGTGGGAATGGGATAACGTCACGAATGTTCTGCATACCTGTAACGAAGAGGATGAGGCGCTCGAAACCGAGTCCGAAACCGCCGTGAGGACATGAACCGAACTTACGTGTGTCGAGATACCACCACATATCCTTCATAGGGATGTTACGTGCCTCAATCTCACCGATGAGCTTGTCGTAGTTCTCCTCACGGACAGAACCTCCGATAATCTCACCAATCTGTGGGAAGAGTACGTCTGTTCCCTGTACTGTCTCTTCCATGACCTTACCGTTATATACAGGCTTCTCATCGTCAATCTTCATGTAGAATGCCTTGATTGCCTTAGGATAGTTGGTCATGATGACTGGCTTCTTGAAGTATTCCTCCACGAGGTAACGCTCATGCTCTGATGCGAGGTCGTCACCCCAGTTACATGGGAACTCGAACTTCTTACCGTTCTTGATTGCTTCCTGGAGAATCTCGATACCCTTAGTGTAAGGGAGACGTACAAACTCTTCCTTAAGCACTCCTTCAAGACGCTCAATAAGTCCGTTATCAATCATCTTGTTGAGGAATGCAAGGTCATCCTTACAGTTGTCAAGGGCCCACTTAACACAGAACTTGATAAAGTCTTCCTCAAGGTTCATGAGGTCGTCAAGGTCGATGAAGCAAGCCTCCGGCTCAACCATCCAGAACTCTGCGAGGTGACGAGGAGTGTTGCTGTTTTCAGCACGGAATGTAGGACCGAAAGTGTAAATCTGTCCGAGTGCTGTTGCACCAAGCTCTCCCTCAAGCTGACCAGATACTGTGAGTGAAGTCTGCTTTCCGAAGAAGTCGTCGTCGTAGATGATAGAACCATTCTCGTCCTTCTTGAGGTCGTAGAGATTCTTTGTGGTTACCTGGAACATCTGTCCTGCACCCTCACAGTCTGAAGCTGTGATAAGTGGAGTGTGGAAGTAGAAGTAGCCATGCTCATGGAAGTAAGTGTGGATAGCCATAGCCATGTTATGGCGAATACGCATTACTGCTCCGAATGTGTTTGTGCGGAGGCGCATGTGTGCATGCTGGCGCATATACTCGAATGACTGTCCCTTCTTCTGCATAGGATAGTCGGCAGGACACTCACCGAATAGTTTGATGTCTGTAGCCTGAATTTCTACAGCCTGACCTGAACCGATTGATTCAACCATTGTACCTGTTACGGCGAGACATGCACCAGTTGTGATGCGCTTGAACATTTCAGCGTCGAACTTCTCTACGTCAGCTACGACCTGAACGTTATTTATGGTTGAGCCGTCGTTCATAGCGATGAAGTTGACAGCCTTGCTGCCACGCTTTGTACGAACCCAGCCCATTACAGTTACCTCTGCTCCATAATCTCTTCTTTGGAGGAGGTCAACAATCTTTGTTCTTTTCATTTGACTGATATTATCATTATTAAGCTCCAGATATTTCGGATGAGCCGAAATAACTAGAGCTTAATTCTTTACGTTTGATTATTCGAAGCTTCCCATGTGGAGCATAGCAACTTCCTGCTCAGTGAGGTAGCGCCAGTCACCACGCTTGAGTCCCTTCTTTGTGAGGCCTGCGAACATTACACGGTCGAGCTTGCATACTCTGTAGCCGAGGCTCTCGAAGATTCGTCGAACGATACGGTTCTTACCAGAGTGAATCTCGATACCAACCTGCTTCTTGTCTGTATCTGAAGCATAAGAGATTGCGTCTGCGTGGATGTCACCATCCTCAAGAGTGATACCTTCTGCAATCTGCTGCATATCAGCTGCTGTACAGTTCTTGTCGAGTGTAACGTGGTAAATCTTCTTCTTGAGGAACTTAGGGTGAGTAAGCTTAGAAGCAAGGTCACCGTCGTTAGTGAAGAGAAGAACACCTGTTGTGTTACGGTCAAGACGACCTACTGGGTAGATGCGCTCGCGACAGCAGTTCTTAACGAGTTCCATGACAGTCTTACGCTGCTGTGGATCGTCAGATGTTGTAACGTAATCCTTTGGCTTGTTAAGGAGTACATATACCTTCTTCTCGATAGATACGAGCTGATCGTGGAAGTGGATTTCGTCTGTACGCTGTACCTTTGAACCAAGTTCTGTAACGACGTTACCGTTTACCTTAACGACACCTGCCTGAATGAACTGGTCAGCCTCACGACGTGAGCAAACACCAGCGTTTGCAAGGAACTTGTTAAGACGGATTGGTGCATCTGGATCCTCGATGTACTCCTTGTACTCGATACGCTTCTTCATGTTGTACTTAGCGTTTGGATCGTATCCACCACGCTGACGGTTGTTATATCCGCCACGACCCTGCTGGTTGTATCCACCACGGTTGTTGCCACCCTGATTGTAGCCACCGCGACCGCCTTGGTTATATCCGCCACGGTTATTGCCACCCTGGTTATATCCGCCACGACCCTGCTGGTTGTATCCACCACGGTTGTTGCCACCCTGATTGTAGCCACCACGACCGCCTTGGTTATATCCGCCACGGTTGTTGCCACCTTGATTGTAGCCACCACGGTTGTTGCCATAGCCACCTTGGTTGCTATTGTATGAAGAACGCTGCTGATGGTATCCGCTCTGACCATTGTCATAGCTTCCGCCTCCGTAGTTTCCTCTGTTGTTGTTATAAGATGGACGCTGTCCTGCGTTGTAGTTTGGACGACGCTCAGAATTTCCACTTTCATCGCTTCCACCGCCGAAACCAGCTGGACGGAAACCACGGTCGTTATTTGAATTACCACCGTAAGTTACACGCTCGCTGCTTCTGTTGAAGCGAGGACGCTGTGGACGGTCTCCACGACCATTAGAACTATAACCATTCTCACGGTTACCATAAGAACGATAGCCCTCGCGACCACCGTTTGCACTTTCAGAATTGCTTTCTGCAGGAGTTCCCTGCCACTCTTCTAATTCGCTCATAATAATACGTAATAATAATAAATTCTTTTCACCCGAAATAAAATAGGATTCTAAAGTAGCGGGCTATTAAAATTTGTAGTTAAAAAATTAAGTGTTTAGTTTGTTGTTTTTTTTGCTGTTACATTCCTGTGTAGGAATGTGGAGTGATTGCACGTAATTCTGCCTTCACGCTCTCTGATACGTTGAGTTCTTCGATGAATGTCTTGATAGACTCTTCTGTGATTGCAGAGTTGGTACGTGTAAGTGCTTTGAGTGCCTCGTATGGGTGTGGATAAGCCTCACGACGGAGGATTGTCTGTATTCCCTCGGCACATACTGCCCAACACTCGTCAAGATCGCGGTTGATAGCTGCCTCGTTAAGGAGGAGCTTGCGAAGTCCCTTGAGGGTTGACTGAATTGAAATAACCATGTGACCCATTGGTACGCCCACGTTACGGAGAACTGTAGAGTCTGTAAGGTCACGCTGGAGACGGCTTACAGGGAGTTTCTGGCTGAGGAATGAAAGGATGGCGTTTGCCATACCGAGGTTACCCTCAGAGTTCTCGAAGTCGATTGGGTTCACCTTGTGAGGCATAGCAGAGGAGCCTACCTCACCTGCCTTAATCTTCTGCTTGAAGTATTCCATGGATACGTACATCCAGAAGTCGCGGTCAAGGTCAATTATTATTGTGTTGATACGCTTCATGGCGTCGAATACGCCACCAAGATTATCGTAGTTGCTTATCTGTGTTGTCCATTGCTCGCGCTCAAGACCGAGCTTCTCTGCAACGAATTTGTTTCCGAACTCACGCCAGTTGTATTCTGGGTAAGCTACATGATGGGCGTTGTAGTTTCCTGTTGCTCCACCGAACTTAGCAGTAATCTTGCAAGCTTTGAGCTGGTTGAGCTGCTCTGTGAGACGATATACATATACCATTACCTCCTTACCGAGTCGGGTAGGGGAAGCTGGCTGACCGTGTGTCTTGGCGAGCATAGGGATGTTTTTCCATTCCTCAGCATATTCGGAGAGCTGAGCAATGAGTTCTTCCACCTGTGGGTAGAACACTTCCTCAAGGGCATCCTTGATTGAAAGTGGAACGGATGTATTGTTGATGTCCTGACTTGTAAGTCCGAAATGGATGAATTCCTTATAAGCCTCGAAATTGCCTATCTTATCAAGCTGCTCCTTGATAAAATACTCAACAGCCTTAACATCGTGGTTAGTCACCTTTTCGATGTCCTTTACACGCTGTGCGTCTTCTTCCGTAAAATTGCGATAGATGTCACGAAGTGGTTCGAACATAGCATGGTCGAACGACTTCAACTGAGGAAGTGGCAATTCACAAAGAGTTATAAAATACTCAATCTCTACACGCACACGATATTTGATAAGTGCGTATTCCGAAAAATATGAAGCCAAGGCGTCTGTTTTGCCTCGGTAGCGACCATCTATTGGTGAAACGGCCGTGAGAGCGTCAAGTTTCATTTTATTATTTATTATAATAAATTGTGTCTATTCCAAAATATTTTAGGCTTACTAATACGTTCTAAATTATTGACATCCCGTCTTTCGATTGCTTGAAATGTTCTTTCTACTTTATACTTGTGTCGTATTACCTCTTACGTGGTACAAAGATAAAATATATTTAGGAAACATCCTTTATCTTTTTGAAAAAAAAAGCGAAATGCACCAAAATTAACTTTTTTTAAGTGCTGAAGGTAGTCGAAATGCAGTGTAAACTTCAATAATGACAAAGATAAGGAATGGAATGAACCATGCAAACTTTGTCAGATAAAAGTTGTAACCGAAGTACCAACCAGGTTCCATGAACATAAGCATTGCACTGAAAAGGAGTACAAAGACAGCAAATGTCCTTTGCCTCAGAAGTCTCTTTACGGTTATGCCTTCTGCCTTGATTGTCTGCTGAACAGCCAGACGACCTATGGCAAAGATGACAGCTCCTGTCGTATATACGAATGACACCCATACTGAGTGAGATATCCATGCCATGGAGGCAACGGCGATTGTCGTTAGGCCTGCTATTTCCAAATAACCTGCTACCTTATTGCTCATCTTCTTTCTTTTCTTCGAGAATAAATATATCTTCGTCTTCAGTCTTCATGTAGTAACGTTCTCTGGCAACCTCAACTATTGCCTCTGGATCGTTCTTTAGCCTTTCAAGTGTTGCCTTGTCTTTTTCAAAGGTGTCCTTGTATTTACGGATTTCTCCCTTCAGACGGCTAATCTCTCTCCGTTGTTGGAAACGGACGATAAGTCGAGCCTCCCCTGAAAACATGATTGCAAGCAGGAAGATGATGGTCGCAATGTACCATTTCGCTTTGGATGTGGAGAATAGTTGTCTATAGTTCAGTTCCATATATTTAGGCTAATGCGTTAAATCTGGGTGCAAAGATAGTAAATTTAAGTGAAAAGTGAAAAGCGAAAAAGTGAAAAATAAAGTTTTCCCCACTTGTTCTATAGTCCAAAGGCTCAAAGTTCAAAGGTTCAAGGGAAAGAGAGCTCAAAGGCGAAATAAAAAAGAGACTGTACAATCACTTGTACAGCCTCCAAAACTATGATTAAATATAAAGTTTTCCTCGACAATGAGCATCGAGTTTTACTATTCTATTAGAAGAGCTTGTTTGGATAAACACCCTCTTCAACAAGTTTAGCGATACGAGCAACTGTATCTGGACGGTCCTCAGAATAAGTTACACCGAACCACTTAGACGTTGTGTCGAGAACCTTACAAGTTGCAGTTCCTTCGTTGATGAGCTTGTTAATCATCAATGGGATGAAGAACTCAGACTTGAGGTTAGACATATTTGCTGGGTCAGAAAGGAACTCCTTGAAGTATTCCTCAGAGTACTCGAAATAGTCAGGAGTGAATCCCCACATGTTCATACTTACTGGTGAGTTTGGATCAATCTTAACCCACTCGCCATCGTCCTTGTTGTCCTTACGATAAGCAACAGAACCATCCTCGAGACGTGCAATCTTAGTGCACTCTACGCAAGTAGTGAGGTGACCCTCTGCGTCCTTAGAACATACTCCACGAGAAACTGTACCGTTCTCAGAGAGTGTGTTGCAGCAACGGAAACCGACCATTGCATACTGTCCCTTAGAACCCTCTGGGAGTTCTGAGAGGAACTTACCAATAACCATGAATGCATCACGATTGTAGAAGTCATCACAGTTGATAACGCAGAATGGCTCCTTGATAACGTCCTTACCCATAAGTACGGCATGGTTTGTACCCCATGGCTTCTGACGGCCTTCTGGGCACTTGAAGCCCTCAGGAAGAGCGTCGATGCTCTGGAAGCAAAGTTCGCATGGAACAACACCCTCGTACTTTGAGAGAATCTGTGTGCGGAACTGCTCCTCGAAGTCCTTACGGATAACCCATACGATCTTACCGAAGCCTGCCTTTACCGCATCGTAGATAGAGTAATCCATGATTGTCTCGCCGTTAGGACCAAGACCATCAAGCTGCTTGAGACCACCGTAACGGCTTCCCATACCTGCAGCGAGGAGGAAAAGAGTTGGTTTCATATATTTAAATGTTTTTTTGTTAATGAGATTTTTTATTCTGTGCGCAAAGTTACGCAAATAAAAAGAAAGAGAATAACAATTTCGTCTTTTTTTTGTTCAAGCCCTTGTTTGGCATGCGGAAACGTGTTAATTTCTTTTCAAACTTAGAGTGCTTTCTGTGCTCTTGTGTTTGAAACGTAACTATGCAAATTCACTCAGTTCGAGCCAGCGCATTTCTTTTTCGTCTATTTCGTCGTTGAGCTCTGGGAGACGCTTTGACATTCGTGTTATCTCGTCCACGGATGTTGTACCGCCACATAGTGCAGCTTCTATATCTGCTTTCTCCTTATTGAGAGCCTCAAGGTCTTTCTCCAGTTGTTCAAACTCCTTCTTTTCCTTGAATGTCAAGCGACGTGCACGATTGGCATTTCTGTCATCTGCTGATGTCTGAGCGGGAGCTGCACTCTTGGTTGATGCCTCAAGCTTTGCCTTCTCTTCCTTCTCCTTGGCAGTCTTCCACTCACGATACTGAGAGTAGTTGCCCGGGAAGTCGCGTATGTCACCATTGCCATTGAATACAAGGAGGTGGTCAACCACCTTATCCATGAAATAGCGGTCGTGGCTCACGATGATAAGACATCCCTTGAAGTTCTTCAGGTACTCCTCAAGTATCTGGAGCGTCACGATGTCGAGGTCGTTGGTAGGCTCATCAAGAATGAGGAAGTTTGGCGACTTCATCAAGACGGTACAGAGGTACAACCTGCGTCGTTCGCCACCACTCAACTTA
>CAMOVB010000132.1:0-8970 GCA_946626925.1 uncultured Prevotellaceae bacterium | reverse complement strand
TACCTTCGGTGAGAAAAGTTCTTTAATTTTCTAAATTTTCGTTTATCCAAAACGGGCATTCGTCTTTTTTACTCCACTTTAACTCCTCTTTAACTCCTTGCAAGTAAAGCATCAGCTGAACTTGCGAAACTTGAATTAATAATTAACATGCAGGTTCGCTGGGTTCAGATAACATGTTGATTTGACAGTTGCTTGCAGGCAATTCTAAATAATTGAGGCTATGGCATCCTTCTTGGTTGTTGTAGCCTCTGTTGTTTTTTTCGTGAAATCATCACTTTTCTCTCGTGTCCTTGCTTCTTCCATGCCTTTGTCTGTGCGTTTTTACTCCCTTACTTGTCCGCATTTTTTCTCTAATTGGTGCGTAAATTCCGTCTGTTTGTTTGACGTTGCAAAGATACGAAGACTTCATTGCGCATTTCGAATGTTTTGCCAACTTTTTTTTCTCCTTTCTCTTTCTCCTCAAAGACTCCTCATCACTCCTCATGTTTTTTCAGTCATTTTAGTCATTAGTCATTTAGTCATTTTCGATTTCACACTCTGTATTTTTGCTCACTATAATAATAAAAAATATTTTTTTATTATTATAGTGGCGGATTTGGGGTGTCCGAAAATGATTTTGACTAAATGACTAATGACTAAAATGACTGAATGACCTTTTTGAAAGAGTTGCGTATAAATACTTTGATATTCTGTATCTTATAATTTATTTTGCACTTTTGCCAAAAAAAGTTGGTGAATCATTCGAAATGCGCAATGGAGTTTTCTTACCTTTGCGTCGTCAATCCGTGATGGAAATGTGCGTGGTGCTCTTGTTCGTGTCTCGTAGGTTGTTAACGGGAGTTAACTTCGTGAAGTAAGAAGGAGTTACCGCTTCGCTCAGGACGATACTCTTTCGCCCAAAGCCTTATCCGCAAACAATCATTCATCCGTTAACTTCATGGAGCGTAGCGGAATTAACTTACTATTAACTTCCATTAACTCCAGGCAAGTGAAGCGTTAGCGGAACTTGAATCTCTCTTGTTATTCCTTCTTCTTAGGATTCTTGTTGAATCGCCATATAGCGTGAAGGAGACAGTAGGATGGGATTACGTTGTAGAATGTCTCGGAACGTCCCCAAGCACTTATGTAGTGGCGTACGTTGGAGAGGTTGCCGAGCATGTCGAAGCCGTCGAGCAGTATGATAAACTTGCCCTTCATCAGTCGCTTGGAGAGACGAGCGTTCCATACCAGTTCGTCACGGTTCATGTCGGAGTCACTATATCCACGACGTGAGTACATGGTGAGGTCGGTTGCAAGTTGCATGTTCCAAGGCAGTTCAATCTGTGTCGTGAGACCGTAGTTGAACGTGAAAGCGTTGACAGCCTCAAATCCTGCAAGGTTTCCAATGGAGTTCTGCCACTCAATGTCTCCCTTGGCTGAGAACTCCATCTTGCTTGATGGGCGGAACGTGAGAGCCTGTGTATTTTTTATGTCATGGTTCTTCACTATGGATTGCGCAACGTCATCGTCCGAACCAGCTCCGTTGAAATCCACGCTATTGTTGAAACCATATCTTACGTTGTCCTTCAGTCGCCATTCGTCACCCTTACCCAGTGGAGTGTCAAAACCGATGTTAAAATCTGAAGACCAGTTTCCGTCAATGTTCATTGGTGTGGATGTCGTGAGATTCTTTGTTAGGTCAACCACGCTCTTGCTTCCGATTTGGTTGCGTGTATTATAATAGCTTGCGCCAAAGTTTAGGAACGACCTTTTGAATGTGAACCTACTATATAGAGACAGAGAGTAGGTTGTCGAATTCTTCAGATTAGGATTGAATACATTGCGGTACTGAGGATTCAATGTGTCCTTTACATCGAGCATGTACGTAAGTGACGGTGCACTTGTGCTCATTCTTCCGTTCATGCTGATTTCTATCTTGTTGTTTTTGTAAAGTGACATGTAGAAGTTTGGGGAAAGAAACGTTGTGTTTCTGTACAATGTAGTGTCGGCTTGTTGACCTCTCCAATACTTCAATTCCTCGTGGGTAACAGGAAGGGAAAGTCCGACAGAGAATTGAAAAGACATTTCTGTATTTCTAAACCATTTGTAAAATCTATACCCAAGGTTTGGACGGTGTGTCGTGGTTTTCGCTGTTTGTTCTGTGCTATTGTAGGCGTCCATTGCCTTGAGCATGTCTTCAGTAGAAGGGAGCATTCCTAATGGGTGGTCTTCCCAGTTTTCCCATTCTTTCAGTTTCTCAAGGGTGTAGATATGGTTATTGTTTTCGTCTCGGACGTAAGAAATACCATATCCTGCGGACACACTATGTCCCTTGCCCAAACTGATAGAACCGCTCAATGATACGTCTCCGTCCAAGCGTGTGTTGTCTCCTGGCGCGTAACTGTTCTGTCTTGTCACTTTGCCACCATCCCTAATCTGTTCGAGGAAATAATGCTTATAAGTGTTTGAATTTTCATTTCTGTAACCTATGTTTGTACTGACACTAAAGCTAATGTTATCGTTGTACAATGGGGTGGCACTTAAATAACCAGAGAAAGAGGTGTTAAGGCTGTGACCGTTATTCTTACTTTGACTGATGTCGCGGTCGATGGCATACTTCTTTAGAAACTCACCAGCCGTAGGAGACATGACGCTGTCGAGCCATGCCTTGCCGAGTTGTGATGCCACGTCGTCAGAAAGGGTCATGCTTATGTTGTTTCCGTTTGCGTTTGCCTTTGTGAATTGCAAATTATGGTCGATTTCTCCATAAATCCTCTTGAACATTCTCCATGTCTCTTGCTCTTTGTTTATTCGGAGATTGTTCCTTGTCTCAATGTTGAATCTGTAGTTGTTGCTTGAATATTGTGACTTTGAGAATGTCTCTGTTCGCTTGTCCACTTCGTTGCCGTTCTCATCCTTCTCTTTTGTGGAATAGAAGTTTGCGCTGCTATGGAGGCTTTCGTTTTCTCCTTCTGTATAATTGGCTGAGAGTGAGCCTTGGTATCTAACGGCAGGATTGAATTCGTACATACCGTTCACGCCAGCCTTGTATGTAGTGGTAAGTCCCTCTGATTGTTGTAGAGGTGACCATTCGCCATCACTAACTCCTGGTTTACGGTAGTCGTTGAGGTTGTTGGCATTGAGGAAGAGAGAGAAACGTGAGCGGTCATCGAAGTGAAGGACGATGCCTCTTCCGAGGAACTTGGTGTCGCGCTTACCGCTCCAGTTATCCTCGTAAGGCATGCCTATTCCTCCTTCTGCATTGGCAATCCATCCTCCGTTGTATTCCTTCTTCAGCTTCACGTTCATCACGAGTGCTTTCTCCGTTTCCTTTTCCTTTGGTGTTCCCTTCACATCTTCTGGCACTCGCTCAAAGACCTGCACGTTCTTCACCATGTAGGCAGGAAGGTTCTCGAGCAGGAGGTTACGGTCGGAGTCGAAGAAGTCCTTGCCGTTGAGAAGCATGGAGTCAACTTTCTTGCCATTGACCGTTATCTCTCCTTCCTTGGTGAGAGTCGTACCCGGGAGGTTCTTGATAAGTCCGTCGAGCATGGAGCCTTCAGCGAGGTTGAAAGCATCGGCATCATACACGATGGTGTCGCCATCCATGTAGAACTTGAGCTTGGTTGCCTTTACTACAACCTCGTTGAGGTCAACCTCACGTTCCTTTGGAAGGCGGTGCATATATACGTCTTTGATTTCTCTATGTTGCTCATGCTTGTGGAGCTTCTTTAGGGTGAACGGAACATAGATTGTGCGGTAGCCATTGGCACGAATCTTGAAGAGGTATTCGCCTGGAGTGTCGAATGAACCACCTGCGGTGGTTGAATTCCTGTATTGATTAACGTATGTGTAGCATGAGTCGACGAACGTGCTGTCCTTTGCCAGTAAACGGACGCATTCGAGGCTGTCAATATGTTGGTGGGTAATGTAGTCTCTCACTTGGAAACTCACGTACAGCCATATCTTCTTCTCCTTCTTCTTATTGTCGTCCGTCTTGACGGAATCAGCTGTGGCAGAGACAGAGTCGTTGCTTGCAATGGTTGAATCCGATGTGACGGAGTCATTGACCGCAAATGACTGTTGGTGTTGTGAATGGAACTCGGAATTAGCCTTGATACTTGCGCAGATAGATGCGATGGTAAGAAGAGTAACAATAAATTTTCTATTCATGGATTTGTTTGTAGTTAGTTATGTCTTTTATTGAAAAAAGGGGGGAATGCCTATTTTCGTGTGCAAATATAGTCAATAGTCTTTACATATTTTCATGTTTATTGAGATTTATGTTCGTTTTTACTTTTTTTTAACAAATTAAAGTCCGTTAAAAAGTCTTGCTTTTCTTTCGTAATGGTTAAATGTATATAATATGTTAAAAATTTAGAAATATGCTTTGCTGTATGGAAAAGTTCCGTACCTTTGTCTCCTGAAATCACAAATATCTGTATGTTTGGGATATAGATTCCCAAAGGGCTTTACATGTATTGTTCCATGGTGAGTTTATGCAGACATTAAGATATGATATGTTTTTGTTTCGTTAATATAAATGGATATGGATCGCTCTTCACAGATAATTCGCACGAGTATGATAGGAGTCGCATCAAATGTGCTCCTTGCTCTGTTTAAGGCAACGGTTGGTGTCTTGGCAAGCTCTGTGGCTATTGTCATGGATGCCGTCAACAATCTGAGTGATGCTCTATCGAGTGTCATAACCATTGTGGGAACTAAGCTTTCGCAACGTCCTGCCGACTTGAAGCATCCGTTTGGACATGGACGAATAGAATATTTTAGTGCCATGATTATAGCCGTAATCGTTCTTACGGCAGGTATTGCGTCTCTCATAGAATCTGTCAAGAAACTGTTTGAACCTACCACGCCTACTTATACAACGGTCACGCTTGTTGTCATCATTGTGAGTATTGTAGTGAAGATTGCACTCGGAATGTATGTTAAGCATAAGGGTGAACAGCTTAAGAGTGATGCTCTTGTCGCATCTGGCTCGGATGCCTTGTTTGATGCTATCATTACGTTGGCAACTCTTGTATCTGCTGGCGTGATGTTGATTTGGAATGTTTCACTTGACGGAATACTTGGCTCGTTGATTTCTCTTGTTGTCATCAAGGCAGGCATTGACATGTTGGCTTCTCCGATAAACGAGTTGCTTGGAGCAAGGCTGTCGCCAGAACTCGTTTCGCAGATTAAGAGTGAGGTGTCTGCATTTGAGGGCGTGCATGGAGTATTCGACATCATCCTTCATAATTACGGCACGGGCATTATGATTGGCTCGCTCCATATCAATGTGAATGACACCATGAGTGCATACGAGATTCATGGTTTGACCCGACGTATTTCTGAAGCTATGTTCGAACGTCATTCCATTGTCATGACAGTCGGAATATATGCCGTTGCTACTGGAGATAATAAACGCGCACAACTTCAGGCAAAAGTCATGCAGACATTGGCTTCGCATAAGAACGTGTTGCAGGTACATGGATTCTATTATTTTGAGAAAGAGAATCGTGTGTCTGTCGATGTGGTACCTGATGTCAGCGTAAAGGACGAGGCTGAGTTTGCACGCATTCTTATTGGTGAGATTCAGTCTTTGCTGAATGGCGAAACCGTTACTGTCATAATTGACCATAATTATAGTGCATAGATAGCAAACAGAAATAAAACACAAAACTATGTGGCGAATAATATTCCTGCTTCTGCCGATTATCGGCATCAGTTATGTGGGGTGGCATGTGTGGAATGTCATTCCTTTGTCTAAGGTGTGGAAAGGCGTTGCCGTTGTCTTGCTCGTGGCAAGTGTGTTTTCGCTATTCCTTAATTTCACGGGAGCGACAGACAAGTACCCATTGCCTGTGGCAAGGGCTGTGTATGAGGTTAGCACATCATCCATAATGGTGCTGATGTATCTGGTTATCGTCTTTGTGTGTCTTGACCTTGGAAGGCTCGTGAGCCTTGTGCCTAAGGCGGCGCTTTACGATAATGCAAGGACGAGTGTCGGCATATTCGTTGTCCTTCTCTTTGTCTTCGTTTATGGCAACATCAACTATAATGACAAGAAGAGGGTTGCGTTGGAACTAAGGACGGAAAAGACTCTCGTGAAGGATTACAAGATTGTGATGGCTACTGACCTTCATATCGGCTATCATAATCCACGTAAGGAACTTGCAAGGTGGATTGACATGATAAATGACGAGAAGCCTGATTTCATCCTTATCGGTGGAGACATCATTGATGGCAGGATAAGGCCATTGATTGAAGAGAACATGGCAGCAGAATTTAGGAGATTGAACGCACCTGTGTATGCGGTATTGGGCAATCATGAGTACATAAGCGGAAAGGATGGCTCAGAGCGTTTCTATCGTGAGGCAGGAATACACTTGCTTGTGGATGAGACGACGGAGATAGACAGTTGTATTGTCATAGTCGGCAGGAATGACAGGTTTGCAAGAAAGCGTAAGACCTTGAAAGACTTGATGAATGGCGTTGACAAGTCAAAATACACTATACTCCTTGACCATCAGCCTTACAACCTTGAACAGGCAGAACGTGAGGGCGTTGACTTCCAGTTGAGCGGTCACACTCACCGTGGACAGGTATGGCCAATATCATGGATAACGGATGCGATGTACGAGTGCTCTTGGGGTAGTCATCAACGTGGCAACACTCAGTATTATGTATCCTCCGGTCTTGGTATCTGGGGTGGCAAGTTCCGCATAGGCACTCAGTCAGAGTATGTGGTTGCAACCTTGTCAAGATAGGATTGCTCACCTTTGGCGTTTGTTGGAGATGTGTTGTTTTTTACCACGAATTACACGAATTTGCACGAAATTGGTGGTTTATGGCTATTTTCATTACACGAAGAATTGCTCGTGCAATTACGAATTACACGAATCTGATACAACGACATGAAGCCGAATGGCATTCGTGTAATTCGCAGACAACACAAGTTGTCTTAGTGTAATAACAAACATGAAAGGACTTGAAGTTCGTGAAAATTTGTGTAATTCGTGGTTAGAAAAACATCGTTCGCACATGTTCCTAAAGAATCTATTTTTTGACAAATTGTCAGGATTGGGGAGGGTGTTGAGGCTTCGGCAATCATTCGTGCATCCTTCGGCAATCTTTCGAGGCTTGTCTGCTGTTCGCCGATTTAGGGGAAAATCCTTTTTAGACGACATTTTGATAAAATTTTGAGTAAAAACCTTGCATAGTGAAAAATATTAGATTATCTTTGCGGTCGATATCTTGAATTATTAATCCTTAACAATAGGATGTGCGTGGGCGATGAACCCATGACATACCTTTTGTTATCATAAAAGACATAAATTATCATGGAAGAACAATTTGTTCCAAAGCCTAATTCAAATTTGTTTTTGGCTATCTTCTCAACTCTTTGTTGTTGTCTCCCATTGGGTATAGTTGCTATCGTTAAGGCCACTAAGGTGGATGGCTTGTATATGGCTAAACAGTATGAGGCAGCTCAGGCTGCTGCCGACGATGCCAAGAAATGGAGTATCTACGCTATCGTTTCTGGTGTGGTAATACAGATTATCAACTTAGCCATCAATGGTTTGGGTGCTCTTGCTTTCTTCGGAATGTCTGGAATGTAATCCATTGTATAGATGAACAACAAGATACTGATTGCCTGTGCTCTTGTCCTTGTGGCTGTGGCAGCCGTAGTGCTCTATGTGTTTGACCCGTCGGAGTATGTCCTTATGCCCAAGTGTCCTTTCAAGATGCTTACTGGATGGGATTGCCCCGGATGCGGATTCCAGAGGGCGATGCACGCCTTGCTTCATGGTCATGTGGCAGAGGCAATCAGGTTTAATGTCTTTCTCGTGGTGGCTGTACCTTATCTTCTTGCCTTGTTGGTCGCTAACTTCTTATGTACGGAACATCGTAAGGCAAAGCTGCTTGCTGTGCTCGAAAGCCGGACTGCAATATGGACATACGTGGTTCTGTATGTGGCATGGATGGTGATAAGGAATGTGTAAAATGTGGCCCCACCCCTGCCCTCACGTGGGGAGGGAGACAGACGCTGATGGAAAAACAAAATAAAACACAGGAAAACAAAAAACTTTTATATTTGACACATAGTATCATCACTCTTCTTTCATCTGAAAAATATGAGTTCGGTGTTTACTAATATGTGAGACTCACATAAGTCTCTCAAGAGATATAAAATTAATCAATTAATCATAAACGAATAGAGTGTCCCGTGCCATTCTTTGTATTCCTCCCCTTTGGGATGGTTGTGGTAGGGCCTTAAATTATTATGGAAGCAAATCAAGTAAATCAGATTCTGGTGACAAATGGCTCTAAGTTGCCAATTGAGTGTTTTGACATGGTAAGGGAGAAGCTCCTTGCGTGTGAAGACCCTACGTATGTCTATATGGTTATGTCGCAGTTGAAAGACCCGACAATCTCGTTGATTGTGTCTATCCTTGTGGGAGGATGGGGTGTTGACCGTTTCTATATCGGCGACATTGGTCTTGGTATTGCCAAGCTCATTACTGGTGGTGGCTGTGGTGTGTGGTGGCTCATTGACATCTTCCTCATCATGGGTACTACCCGCAGAAAGAATCTTGAACTCCTTATGATGCAGTTACACTAATTCCTATTTGTCTTAGGAACGAAAATTTAGAAAATTAAAGAAAATTATATCTTCTTTCTTATTTGAATAAGTTTTTGGAAGTGTTTTTTAACACTCTAAGTCATCAAAAATTTTCGACCTGTACGGTTGGAAGCGTCATGCTGCTGCCATGGCGAAAGATATTGATTTCGTCCTAGTCCATTGATTGAGTTCCCCGTTTCGTGACGCAGCGACAATAACAGCCAATGCCTCGCTTCCTTTGACAGACCAAGCCATGCCGTTGTGCTTCTGCCGAGATGCCACAAATTATCGAGATATGCAAGTTTTGAATGCACAAAAAGATGCCATTTTGAATAAATCTAAATTGTACGATTGGGATCAATTCCCCT
>CAMOVB010000131.1:0-8989 GCA_946626925.1 uncultured Prevotellaceae bacterium | reverse complement strand
GTAAAACTAAAAAACTCAAGAACGCAAAAACTTAAAAACTCAAAAACTTAAAAACTTAAAAACTTAAAAAAATGAATAAATTAATCGTTTCACTTTCACCACATGTTCATTCGGGTGATTCAGTGGCAAAGAACATGTACTGGGTTATTGCAGCCCTCGTGCCTGCTCTTATCTGCTCTTTCATCAGTTTTGGTGTTGGTGCCATCATTACTACTGCTATTAGCGTAGTATCATGTGTGTTCTTCGAATGGGCTATCACTAAGTTCGTGATGAAGAGCGATAAGTGCACAGTATGCGACGGCTCTGCTGCACTTACAGGTGTACTTCTTGCATTCAATATGCCAAGCAATATAGCTCCTTGGATTGTAATCCTCGGTGCATTCTTCGCAATAGGTGTTGTCAAGATGACATTCGGTGGTCTCGGATGCAACCTCTTTAACCCTGCTCTTGCAGCTCGTGCATTTCTCCTTATCTCTTTCCCTGTTCAGATGACTACTTGGCCATTGGCAGGACAGGGATTCGGCTCTTACCTCGATGCTGAGACAGGTGCGACACCTCTCGCTCTTATGAGTCAGGCATTCAAGGGTGATGCTGATGCTCTTAACCAGTTGCCATCTGCATGGGACATGCTCATTGGTAACACAGGCGGATGTCTTGGTGAGGTTTGCGCTCTCGCAATGCTTCTCGGACTCGTCATCCTCCTTGTAAAGAAGGTAATCACTTGGCACATTCCAGTAAGCATCATCGCTACTGTATTCGTACTCACAGGTATTCTTTACCTTATCAATCCTGTTCAGTTCGCAAATCCAGTTGCAGAGGTGCTCTCAGGTGGTCTTATGCTCGGTGCCATCTTCATGGCTACTGACTATGTAACATCACCAATGTGTGCAAAGGGTCAGCTCGTTTATGGTATCGCTATCGGTGCTCTCACAGTAATCATCCGTACATTCGGTGCTTACCCAGAGGGTATGTCATTCGCTATCCTTATCATGAATGCGTTCACTCCACTCATCAACCAGAATTTCAAACCAAAGCGCTTCGGTGAAGTGCCAGCAAAAAAATAATGGAATATGGAAAAGCTTAAATCATCATTAACAAACATGCTATTGGTGCTCACACTGATAGCTGTCGTTGCAGGCGGTGCTTTGGCTATGGTCAATTCCGTTACTGCTCCACAGATTGAGAAGATTAATCAGGAGAACCTTGCTGCCGGTATCAAGGCTGTCATGGGTTCAGACGATATTCAGGTTGCAGAGCCACAGGAGGTGGAAGGCTTCACTTCATACGCCGTAAGCGATGCTCAGGGCAATGCCCTCGGTTGTGCCGTTACAAGTTCAACTAACGGATTCGGTGGTGAACTCAAAGTTCTCGTAGGTTTCGACAATGCAGGTAACATCCTTGGTTACACAGTTCTTCAGACAGCCGAGACTCCGGGACTTGGTGCTAAGGCTGCTGACTGGTTCCAGAAGGGACAGAAGGGTGACATCATCGGTAAGAACCCTGGTACTTGCAACTTCACAGTATCAAAGGATGGAGGTGACATTGATGCTATCACAGCTTCTACCATCACTTCACGTGCTTTCCTTCTTGCTGTAAAGAATGCTTACGACAACGTAATTGCAAAGCATGACGGTGCAACAGGTGCATCTGCTCAGGCAAAGAACTGTAAGGCAGAGAGTGATGCATGCTGCGATTCTACGGAGTGTGATAGTATTAACAAATAAAGGAAAGGAACACTTATGAATTACTTCAAGATTATCATTAATGGTATCGTAAAGGAGAATCCGACATTCGTTCTTCTCCTCGGTATGTGTCCAACATTGGGTACTACATCTTCGGCTCTCAATGGTATGATGATGGGACTTGCTACAATGTGCGTGCTCATCGTGAGCAACTTCCTCATTGCACTTATCAAGAAGCTTATTCCTGATATGGTGCGCATCCCGTCTTACATCGTTGTCATTGCCAGCCTCGTGACAATCCTCCAGATGTGCATCAAGGCATACGCTCCTGAAATTGACAAGAGCCTCGGTCTCTTCATTCCACTTATCGTGGTGAACTGTATCATCCTTGGCCGTGCTGAGTCATTTGCTGCAAAGAACAATCCAGTAGCATCTATCTTCGACGGTATCGGTATCGGACTTGGTTTCACGCTCGGTCTCACAATCCTTGGTTCTGTTCGTGAGATTCTCGGAACGGGTTGCATCTTCGGTACAAGCATCTACTCTGAGGATTACGGAATGCTTCTCTTCGTTCTTGCGCCAGGAGCTTTCCTTGCACTCGGTTATCTCATTGCAATCTTCAATAAAATCAAGGCTAATTAAATAATGGGTTATAAGTTTGTAAGTTTATAAGTTTGTGAGTTTATAAGTTTGTAAGTTTGTAAGTTTTTTTGTTTTTGTCGAGATCTCTGTTCTTGTGAATCTGGTGCTGTTTATGCCGTTGCTACTGACTATAATTAGTAGTTACGAACGACTAAAAGCAATCACCCAAGAACTTAAAAACCTAAAAACTCAAAAACTCAAAAACTAAAAAACTTACGAACTCAAGAACTTAAGAACTTAAAAACTCAAAAACTTAAAAACTTAAACAATTATGGACTACGTATTAAATCTTATATTGATTATTATCACAGCCATCTTCGTTAACAACGTCGTGTTGGCTCAGTTCCTTGGTATCTGTCCATTCCTTGGCGTTTCAAAGAAGGTTGATACTGCAAGCGGAATGGGTATGGCTGTTACTGCAGTTCTTCTCGTAGCAACAATCGTTACGTTCTGCATCCAGAAGTTCGTGCTCGAAGCATTCGGTCTTGAATATCTTCAGACTATTGCCTTCATCCTCGTCATTGCAGCACTCGTACAGATGATTGAGATATTCCTCAAGAAGACTATGCCAGCACTCTATCAGGCACTTGGCGTATTCCTCCCACTCATTACTACCAACTGCTGTATTCTTGGTGTGGCAATCCTTGTCATCCAGAAGGACTACGACCTCCTTGAGGGTGTTATCTATGCAGTAGGTACAGGTCTCGGCTTCCTCCTCGCAATGGTTCTCTTCGCAGGACTCCGTGAGCAGCTCGCCCTCAGCCGTGTACCAAAGGCATTCGAAGGTACTCCTATCGCACTCGTTACTGCAAGTCTCCTTGCTATGGCATTCATGGGCTTCAGTGGCGTTGATGGCGGTCTCAAGACAGTATTCGGATTGTAAGATTCAATCCAATTTTGACGCAATAAAAAACTACTCAGCACATTCTGCCGAGTAGTTTTTTTATTAACACTAAGTGGTGGTTAAAGATTTGTACAAAACGTACTAAGTAGTTTTATCATTACTAAAACACGTTGTTAGAGCTTTCTTCTAATTCGGATTTTATCTTCTCTATTTTTCTTGTTCCAAATGAAGAATCATCTGTCATGGCTGCAAGTTCCTCTCCAGTGATATTTTTGTAAGTAAAGACCTTGCGAGAGTATATGGTTGTTCCTATTGCTTCTTCTTCTGTCTCGTCATTAAGCATCTTGTGTATGGAATAACTGAACATCAGGTCATACACTCGACCGTCAGTTTCAAGAGCTTTGCCTTTCTCCATGATTTTTGTGGTGCATTGGAATGAAGCAAGTCTCTTTCCTGTTGCATCACACTTTAAGAGGTATGACTTGATACCAAGCTTTTCATTGACCTTGTAAGGTGTTGCTTCGTTGATGTGCAGACTGTCAAGCGTGTCAAAGTCATCATTGATAAAGCTGATGTTCACGTCAAACAACTCAAGCATATCATCCGAAAATTCGTAATAGGCATAATATACCTGTCTTGGTTCTTCTTCTTCCTTTTCACAACTTGTGGCTGTGAATGACGCTGCGACTATACAGACGAGTGTCAGGACTTTGAATAAAAATACTTTCATAGGTTCTTGTCACTTGTTAATGGTTTTTAGATTTACAATATACTATATTTAAGTTTATCAAGTTCAACTATAGCTTTCTTGCTTGGAGTTAACGGAGTTATAAGATGTTAACTCCGTTTCGCTCCATGATGTTTATGGACAATGGATTGTCTGTTGTTTTATTTTTTTTCTTGCTTAATTTCCGCAAAGTCTTGATTGACTACGTCGCCTCCTTTGGACTTCTTGACACTTGAATTCTCAATCATCTATGACCCTATATCTTCCTGACAGATGCATCATGGCAAAGAGTCGCATGAGACCGTCATAGTAGGCATCGTAGTAACCATCGGCGTATGGGAGATGTGATGAATTCCATATTCTGTCAACAAACTCCATACGATGCTCGTTGGTTGATACCAATGAAGCAGCTGCAAGAGTAGATACTATTCCGAGTGAATGGCGTAACTTAGTGTAGCCTCCAGCACCGAGAATCCTCTCTGGCGTCGTACCATCTACGTTGTACTGGTCAACGAAGGTGTCTATGCCTTGTGAGTAGAAGAAATTCTGTATCTTGTTCTCGTACATTCTCTGCCATTCTTCATCCTTGCCACCTGACCATGTGTAATCGAGCACGATGTTCATAGGCACTCGCCATGAGTCGTAGCGGAAAGCATCACCTATAAGTTGGCGTGAGTTCAGGAGTGTACCGTCATAGTTATTGTAGTCAGGAGTGAGACCCGTCTCTGGATGAATACTCTTGTGGAGGTATTCACGAGCAGCCTTGGCACATTCCATCCAATAGTCTGACTTACCGTCCTGTGCATATCGTGCCCATACCTCATAGAAGGCAGGGAGATGATATGAAGGGTCTGTATGGTTAGAACCCGGAACGAAGGTGATGAGCTTAGTCTTCTCGTCGATGAGTGACATTCTTACTGTGCGTGCAGGGAAGTTTCTGAAAGCAGGGAATGTTGTTTCCCTTGGTTCCATACACTTGAGAATGTGCTGTGCCTCTGCAAGGTAGTTGATGCCTGTATCGTTACCCCATCTGTTTGATGCAAAGAGTAGGGAGGTGATGAAGTACAGTTCACCGTCAGAAGCTGGTCCCATTGCGTTTGATGTACCGTCTGTCTTGCAACTCCAACGGAAATAGCCCTCGTAGGCACCTTCTTGATTCTGCATGTACTTCTTGCTCCATCGCCATATACGGTCGAAGATATCCTTGCGGTCAAACTGGACGGCAATCATGAGTCCGTATGACATTCCTTCTGTGCGGACATCGTGGTTCTTGATATCAGACACATAGCCCATGTCATCACCGACTTCAAAGTATATGCGGTTCTCACCAAAGAACAAGGAGTCGAATACGGCATTCAACTTCTTGTCAATCTCTTTCTCTGAATGACCCGCCTCACGGAATACGTTCTTGTATCTGTATGCAGGCTTTGCTACTGGTGTCTGTGCCATAATGCTGTTTTGGCAATCATTGCTTAGTGAGCTTGCCATAATCATGGACATGCCTACTGCTATTGCTTTTAATGGTTGGATCATGGTTCTCTTGCTCGTTAGGATACCACAAATATACAAACGTTATCGGAATTAACGCGTCTGATTGTGATATTTTTGTTATTTTTATGTTATTGAGTTTTGTGTTTTGTTGTTTTTGTAACGAAAATTTAGAAAATTAAAAGATAATTATGCTTTATTCTTTTAATTTCCTAAATTTCCATTTGCCAAAAAGTCGGGTGTTTACTTAACTGTAAACTCTATCTCCTTGAGGTCCTTGTCAAGTGATGAACTACCATAGAGAATCTTGTATCGTCCGCTACGTGTTGAGAGTTCATCTATTGATGGATCGTAATACTCGAATGCTTCACCATCAAGTGTGACAACGGCATTGCCTGTCTCACCTGGTGCAAGGTGTACTCTTGCAAATCCACGGAGTGACTTGATAGGTGCTTCATCGTAGTCGAGCGCCTTGACATATACCTGTACTATCTCGTCGCCTTCACGCTTTCCTGTGTTCTTTACAGGAATAGTGAGAGTAACCTTGCCGTCTGCCTTCATGGATGTCTTGCTTATCTTTGCCTTGCCATACTCGAATGTGGTGTATGAGAGACCATAGCCGAAGGCATAGAGTGGGGTACCACGGAAGTAGCGGTATGTGCGGTTATCCATGCTGTAGTCGAGGAAGTCAGGGAGGTCATTGTTCGAAGCGTAGAATGTGACTGGCAACTTTCCTGATGGGTTATAGTCACCGAAGATAACCTCGGCAAGTGCCTTTGCGCCACCCTGACCTGCGTACCATGCTTGTACGAGTGCGTCATACTGGTCTTCGATGCTGCCGAATGCTATTGCAGAACCAGAGCAATTAACCATTACCACTGGCTTGCCTGTTGCGTGCATAGCACGTACAAGTCTCTGCTGTACCTTTGGAAGTTCTATGTCTGCCTTGTCGCCTCCTTCTCCTTCGAGACGTGCAGAGATACCGCCAATGACGATGATGGCATCAGCATCCTTCACTTCCTTCTGGAGGTCTGTGTAGTCAACGAGACGACGCTCACAGATGTCACCACGGAGCATGGCAAAGTTTCCGTTGCCGTGCTTGTACTCTATCATTACGTCGTATGTCTCACCTTCCTTCACGTTGAATGACTTGTAGTTTGCCTCACGACGGAAACCGAAGCCACGACGCATCTCTGGCTTTGCATCTTCCACTACCTCGCCGTTTATCTTGAGCAAGTAACCGTTGTCGGTATTGAGCGTATATTTCATCTCGCCAGTGAATGTGGCTTTGTACTTACCGCTTACACGTACAGAGAGGCTGTCGTTGTTTATTCCCTGTGCAAATCCCCATGCACCGAAAGTAGAGAACTCCAACTTGTCGTAGTAGCCAGTCACATCTGGTTTGCCTGCAAGGTTACGGTTGTTGTAGAATTCTACGAACACGCCCTTACCATCGTTGAACTCGCCAAGGTGATGAACTGTATTGTATTCGTCTGTAAGTTCACAAGCCTTCTTGTAGATTACCTTTGCTCCTGGTACTGCATTCTTGATACCTTCGAGAAGTGAGTGCTTGTGATTGTCTGTAGGAGTACCACCATAGTTACCGTTGAGAAGTTCAACATCATCGGCATTAGGTCCAACCACGGCAATGGTCTTTATACTCTTTGAGAGTGGAAGCACACCATTGTTCTTGAGCAGAACCATTGACTCACGTGCTGCCTGTACTGCGAGGTCGTTGTTTGACTCGCTGCTTATCACCTCTGGCTTGAGGTCTTTCCATGGAATCATGTCCTCTGGGTCGAACATTCCGAGTTCAAATCGTCCGTAGAGAGTCTTGCGAAGGGGTTCGTCAAGAGTTGACTCTTGTATGAGTCCCTTGTCAAGAGCTTCTGTGAGTACCATGAACACCTTACCACATTCGAGGTCTGTACCGTTGAGTACAGCATCTACGGATGCAGACAGAGGGTCTTTGTGTGTCTCGTGCTGTCCTCTGTTGTAGAAGTTGTTTATGGCATCGCAGTCAGTAAGCACGATTGCATCGTATCCCCACTTACGACGGAGAATGTCAACGAGTAGGCGGTCACTTGTACAACAAGGCTTGCCTTCGTATCTGTTGTATGCACACATCACCTCACGCACGTTACCCTTCTTCACGAGAGCCTTGAAGGCAGGAAGGTATGTCTCCCAAAGGTCACGCATAGATACTGTTGCGTTGTAGCTATGACGGAGAGGTTCTGGACCGCTATGCACCGCATAGTGCTTTGCACATGCATGAGTCTTGAAGTATCTGTCATCATTACCTTGCATACCGAGTACCGTCTGTACTCCGAGCACAGCATTGAGGTATGGGTCTTCACCACAAGTCTCCTGACCACGTCCCCAACGAGGGTCACGGAAGATATTCACGTTAGGACACCAGTATGTAAGCTCAGGATTGCCTGGGTAGTATGTCACACCCATTGGCACGTTGAATATGTTATGGTCAGAACGGTTCCAGTTTGCACGTGCCTCGTCTGATACCGTTGAGAATACATCATATACAAGTTTGGAGTCAAAGGCTGCTGCCATACCTATTGGCTGTGGATAGACAGTGTAACCGCCTTGACGCACACCGTGGCAAGCCTCGTTCCACCAGTTGTATGAAGGGATGCCGAGACGGTCGATACTGACTGATTTGTTCATCATCAGTCCTACCTTCTCCTTAGGAGTGAGCAAAGAGATAAGGTTTTCCACACGTTCCTGATAGGTGAGGTTAGTGTCTTGATAAGGATACTTGTGGTTTGCATCGTATGCTGCACCACGTTTCACATTACCGAAGGCTGTGAGTGAACCAAGGGTTCTTCCGTTCTGGTCAAGCAATTCTACAGAGCGGAATGTCTTGCCTTCGCCCTTGGTAGGTGAAAGCGAAATCATAACCTTAGCCTCGCCACCTGGTTTGATGGCGTCGGTAGTGTAGAAAGCACGTATGCAGTCGCAACTTGGTACTGTCTTGGTGATACGGATTTCTTCCTTTGAGTTGTTCTTCATTGTGAAGGTATGGCATATTGTGCCATCCTCAGCGTTAATGTCTCCGAAGCCCCATTTGTATGAGTCAAATGTGACTGCCTTGTTCTTTACCTGTGCTTTCATGTTAGTAGGTGCTGCTACGAGCATCGAGCACAGTATGAGAGAGTAGAAACTTGTTTTAGTCATTTTCAAATGTTAATAAGTTAGTTAATTAATTCACTATGTATTTAGACTCCTTGTATTGAAAAGGTTTAATTCAATATGCAAAGGTCAAATAACATTCGTGTTTGGTACATCGTACGTATTCATTATGTGTCACTTCATTTCCCTAAAAAACTAAAGCACACCTAAGAGATAGGTAAGGGAAAATATATTACAATTGAAAAAATGGACGAAGGTTCACGGTCAAAAAGGTGTGCACTCCCCATGCACATTTTAGGGATGGTAGTCCATTAATGTCCCCAAATGGAATATCATCGTCTCGTTAGAAGAATGATAAAATACAAAAAATGTCTTGCAAACGATTTGCAAGACATTTTCTTTTGGGGTGGAGGGTGGGACTCGAACCCACGACATTCAGAACCACAATCTGACGCTCTA
>CAMOVB010000130.1:0-8989 GCA_946626925.1 uncultured Prevotellaceae bacterium | reverse complement strand
GCGACCCCAACCTTGGCAAGGTTGTGCTCTACCAACTGAGCTATTTCCGCATTTATTATCGGTTATTTTAGTAACCTCTACGCTTCCTTTTCGTTAGCGAGTGCAAAGGTAGAACTTTTTCATATTTCCACCAACAAAAACGGAGGGAAATTTACTCAAGACCGTAAATTTTCCTCCGTTCCAGGAATATTGCTCATTCAATGCGAACTATCGTACATTTTATCATTATCTCAAGCGATCCAAAGAACGGACAAGCGCCTCATCCTTACGGATTGCAATAATCGCCAAAATATTCAGGATAATGCTGAAAACTGGCAATACAGAGAGGAAAGAGAAGTGGAATTCTGGTATCTGGCCTACCACAACCTCTGCCAATGTCGCATCATACTTGAAAAAGAAAAGTGCGAAACACAACACGTAACCGATAAGTAAGATTGTACT
The DNA here is from genome assembly GCA_946626925.1 of uncultured Prevotellaceae bacterium. Lineage (GTDB taxonomy): Bacteria > Bacteroidota > Bacteroidia > Bacteroidales > Bacteroidaceae > Minthosoma. The sequence goes on along the minus strand of CAMOVB010000130.1, from coordinate 8,548 downwards.
CATGATAGTAAGCCTCAACTGGCGCATACGCTTACGAAAAAGCATAATACTAACAAGGGTAAGGAACATCACAAGGATAAGAAATATGCCCAAGCAGAAAGGTCCCCAGCTCTCATATGAAGAGTATGCCCCGAAAGTAGAGAAAGTAAAGTTTGAGAACGAAGCTACAGTCTCCCCCTCAAAAGTCCACTCGCCCATTGTACTCACCACACCAACGAATGAGAAGATGAGAACAAGGGCGAGGTACACTGTTTGTATTCGCTGTATCATAACAACTCTTATGCCATTTTTTCTGACTGCTCCTTAGCAGGGTTGCGATAATACACCTTATCATCTACGAACTCCTGAGTTGCGATAAGCGTTGGCTTTGGAAGGCGCTCATAGTATTTTGAAATCTGAATCTGCTCCTCATTCTCGAACACTTCTTCAAGGCTGTCATTAGAAGTACCGAACTCCTGAAGTTTCTTAGAAAGTTCTTCCTTCATGGCAGCTGCAACCTGTGCAGAACGCTTTCCAATGATAGCAACACTCTCATAGATGTTGTTTGTATCACGACACAAGTCCATGATGTCTCGTGTAACTGTTGTTGTAGGTGCATTTGTTTTCTTAAAATCCATAATCGATATTATATTAATTTTGTTTCGTTCTTTTTAACAATAATAGAAAAATTGAGGAAATATCTAATTATTCCGTGCGTCCAACTACTAATTTTGAATAATTGATTCTTTACTTATCAAGAATTGCTCTTCACCTTTGCATTAGCATGCTTGAAGATATTGTTTGCCTCCTTGATGTACTTGCTGTCAGGAAACTCATTCTTGAAGCCATAGTATTCATCAATTGTCTGGCGATAACGCTCATCTGCCTTCTCCTCCACACTCTGCGAAGCAAGTTCGTATCTTGCACGAAGAACCATCATGCTCAGTTCCTCACGAAGGTTTGTGTAAGGATAAGCCCTGAGAGCATTCTCTGCCGTGATGATACAAGCCTCATAGTTGCTACCACCATTATAGCAGTTACCAGTATAGTTACCAAGATTGTAGTAAAGCTTAGCTGCGTCATATTCTTTCTGCACGAGACGGTCCTGAAGCTGGAAAATCATGTCGTTCACATCCTCACGAAGAGTGGAGTAAGGATAGAAATCGAGGAACTCCTGAAGCTTAGTGATTGCAGAATATGTAGGCGACTGGTCAAGACGTGAATCCGGTGACTGAAGGAAATTGCCCCTTGCGCTATAGAAACGAGCAAGTTCTGCATACTCCCCCTTTGGATAAGTCTTTACATAACGGTCAAGGAAGAGTGATGCCGTCTCATAGTCATTGAGATTATAGTAACACATACTGAGCATATACAATGCTTCCTCTGCTCTGTCCGAGCCTTTGAAAGGCATATATACTTCCTCCAAGAGTTGATAAGCCTTTGTGTATTTTCCTGCCGCAAAGAATTCCTTTGCTGCCTCATATTTATAATCATAGTCTTGGGTCTTAAGCAACTGATTATACGAGCTGCAACCTCCCAAGGTCAGCGACAAAAACAATATGTAACCTATATACTTTTTCATTATTCTTTAAAATATTGTGCAAAGTTACGCAATCATTACGAGAATGTCAACACATGAAAATTAAAATTCACATCTTATAACTAAAAAATGTCATTTTTTAGGAGAAGTTAAGTAAATATACGTTAATTTTGCACCATGAATTTCGAATTAACATCACAATATGAGCCGACTGGTGACCAACCAGAAGCAATAAAGCAACTGACAGAGGGCGTACTTGAAGGGACACCAGCTCAAGTACTTCTTGGTGTGACAGGTTCGGGTAAGACATTCACCATTGCAAACGTAATCAAGAATGTAAACAAACCCACACTCATTCTCAGCCACAACAAGACACTTGCGCACCAACTCTATACGGAGATGAAGAATTTCTTCCCTAACAACGCCGTTGAGTACTATGTAAGTTACTATGATTATTACCAGCCAGAGGCATATATTCCATCCACAGACACTTACATTGAGAAAGACCTTCAAATTAACGAGGAGGTTGACCGTCTCCGCCTTGCCGCCACTTCCGCCCTGCTCTCAGGTCGTAGTGACGTAATAGTCGTTTCATCCGTATCATGTATCTATGGTATGGGTAGCCCTATGGATTTCAGCGAGAACATCACAGATATAAAGGTTGGCCAAGCTCTCGACATGAATGTTTTTCTTCGTCGTCTTGTTGATAGTCTCTATGTACGTAACGACATAGAACTTACCCGAGGACATTTCAGAGTAAGAGGAGAGGTTATCGACATCTATCTTGCTTATGACGAGAAGATTGTACGCATCAGTTTTGCTTGGGACGAGATTGAGAGCATACAGGAGATTGACCCAGTAACAGGCAGCGTCATCTGTTCCATAAACGATTACAAGATCTATCCTGCCAATCTTTTCATGACATCAAAGGAGAAAACATTGACAGCCATACAGATGATTGAGGACGACCTTCACGAGCGTCTGCAATACTACGAGGAGATAGGCGATGTGGCAAAGGCACAACTACTTGAAATGCGAGTCACCAACGACCTCGAAATGATTCGCGAGCTCGGACATTGTTCTGGCATAGAGAATTATTCACGCTATTTTGATGGTAGAAAGGCAGGAGAACGCCCATACTGCCTTCTCGACTTCTTCCCAAAAGATTTTCTTCTCGTCATAGACGAGAGTCATGAGTCAATTCCACAGATTCGTGCCATGTACGGAGGTGACCGTAAACGAAAGACCACACTGGTGGAATACGGCTACCGACTTCCAGCTGCTCTCGACAACCGCCCTCTACAATTTGACGAGTTCGAGGAACTGACAAATCAGACTATATACGTAAGTGCCACACCAGCTCAGTACGAACTCGAAAGAGCAGAAGGAATCATCGTTGAGCAACTCATCCGCCCAACAGGTCTCCTCGACCCAAAGATTGAGGTACGACCAACAACGAATCAAGTGGATGACCTCATGGAAGAAATACGCATCCGCATAGAGAACAACGAACGTGTGCTTGTCACCACCCTCACAAAGAGAATGGCAGAGGAACTGTCCGACTACCTTCTCAGCAATGGAGTGAAATGTAGCTACATACACAGCGACATCGACACATTCGAGCGAGTGGATATCCTTGACAAACTACGAGCAGGAGTGTTTGACGTTGTAGTAGGTGTCAATCTCCTTCGTGAGGGTCTCGACCTCCCTGAGGTATCACTTGTTGCCATCCTCGATGCTGACAAGGAAGGCTTCTTGCGTAGCCACCGAGCCTTGACACAGACAGTAGGGCGTGCGGCACGTAACGTGAACGGCATGGCTATTCTATACGGAGACAAGATTACGGAGAGTATGCGTCTCACCATTGACGAGACTAACCGTCGAAGAGCCAAGCAGACGCAATACAACGAGGAGCACGGCATCACACCAACTCAGATTAAAAAGGCGCAGAAAGCCATCCACGAGGGCAAGACTGTGGATTACATCGGCAAGGCATATATTGACGAGTCATTCCAGAAAGCTGCAGAAGATCCAATAGTGAAGCATATGGATAAAGAGCAACTAAAAAAATCCATCGAGCATACACGTCATCTTATGCAGAAAGCAGCAAAGAGCCTTGACTTCATGCTTGCCGCCCAGTATAGGGACGAGATGCTCAAGCTGGAGGAAATTTTGTCTAATTCATAATGCATAATGCAAAATTCATAATTAAACACAAAACACAGAGGACACAAAGGACTCAGAGAGAGAGCTACTTCTAAAATAAACAAACAATCTCAATAAAGTACAGTCCTCCACCCTGACAGTTTAGGGCTTGGGGCTTCAAGTTATGAAATATATAAGGTTTATAAAAGATTGGGCATTGCCAATATCAATGCTATCAGGAGTCGCTTCATATTTTATATATGTGAACATTCACGCACTCGACTTCACTCACGCCTTTGTTCTCAAGGCAATAAGCGGATACATACAGCCAATGCTTATCTTCTGCATGCTCTTCGTTAGTTTCTGCAAGGTAAACATCAAGCAGTTGAAACCAAGACGATGGATGATATGGTCACTACTCATACAAACACTCTCATTCGTTGGATTAGGAACTATAATCATCGCCTTCCCTAACATCGACCACAAAGTAGTGATTGAAAGTGCCATGCTCTGCATGATTTGTCCGACAGCCACAGCCGCCGCCGTGGTAACAACAAAGCTGAACGGCAATTCAAGTGCCGTGGTCAGTTACACATGCCTCATAAACTTTGCCGTATCTTTGGTTGTTCCAACCATAGTGCCATTGCTTCATGAGACAAACACAGACCTCACCTTCTGGAGTTCGTTCTTTATCATCCTCCACAAGGTATTTCCCACTCTCATATTTCCACTCATGCTCGCACTCGCCCTGCAAGCCATAGCCCCAAAGGTTCACGCCAAGATACTATCTTATCGCAACCTTGCCTTCAACCTTTGGATTGTCGCACTCGCACTTGCCATAGGCATCACCGTAAGGGCGATAGTTCATACAGACGAGTCATTAGCGTCACTTGTAGGCATAGCAGTAGCAAGCCTTGTATGTTGCCTCATTCAGTTCACACTTGGACGAATCATCGGAGTGAAATACGATGAAACAATAGCAGGAACACAGACACTCGGACAGAAAAATACGGTCTTTGCCATCTGGATGGGAGCCACTTTCATGAATCCTGTAACCGCTACAGCAGGCGGATTCTACTCCGTTTGGCACAATCTATTCAACTCATACCAGATGTACAAAGCAAGAAAAGAGCAAAAAAATTGAGCGGTTTGCAAGAAAAAAAATATTTCATTTTAGCAACCCTGTTTCAAAATAGCAAACACTTTATTATCTGTCATTTGAGCTAATGTCTTTTCAATATCAAGCCACGGTTATGCTCCGAGATTGAAATAAAAACGCAGCATTTCTCGAAATACCCCAAATTATTGGAACATATCATTCATCAAAATGACATATAGAGACATCAAAAACATTTGGTAGTAATCAAAATATGCTATATCTTTGCATTAGAAAATAAAAATAGACAATAATCAGGTGAACAAAACACATAAGGGGTTTAATAATTCGGAGGATTAGTTTTCAGGTAATAGTTAAGGGTAATAAATATAGATAAAAAGGCAATGGGAATGCATCAGTTGTGAAACTGGTGCATTTCTGCTTTAAATACCCTTACTAATATATATCATAAATAAAGACACCCATATCTAACTACTGAGAGATACAGGTGTTAAACATATTTACAAAATAGAGACGAACAGTCTATTATATAATGATATTCTCTAATTACTCATTATGACAATCAAAGACCATTTCTGTCTCTATCCATATTAAGTCTTACCCTTTACGCTTGTCCTTTTTGTATGATTTCCTTTCATGGCCTACGTAACACCTTTTCGTAAAATCACATGGAGGCAGAAGACAAATATCAACAATTAAACAGAATTTTGTGCACGACAAAAAATTTTTTCTATCACGAAGCAATTTTATCTTCTTCGTGATAGAAAAATTTTTTCTTCCCGATGAAAAAAAAACGCCAGTTTTAGGCAGTTTTTAAAGGACAATAGCGTGCGTATTTATGCAAACAAGACTTATCGTATTTTCCTGAAGAAAAACTGATGTTTTATCAACATCCAAGAAAGTCAATTCAGGAACAGTAATTGACCTCGATTAAGACGTTATCCCTTCTTTGTTACCTCTTCCTTGAAAGCATGGAACTGATCATGATAACCATTGAAGACGTTGATATCAACATCACCGTGGATACCTTTGACACGGCCAAATGGGGTGAGCTGCCAGAATAGCAGTTTGACTTCTGGACGATATTCACCATAGCGAGCAATCCACACCTGATACTTCTCACAAATATCTGGCGCCTTGATAAGGTGCTGACGAATAAACTTCTGACTGACGTAGAGTATTGGACGCTTACCCGTGCTTGCTTCTACAGTATTCATCCATACACGGATGGACTCAAACAGTTTCTGTTCACCACCACCCTTTGCTATCTCCCGGTCCGTAGGTTCAACATCAAGCACAGGAGGAAGGTCGGTAGCCAGTACCTTGGTATTCTTCAGGAAGAAACGAGCCTGGTCAATAGCCTTAGTCTTGACAGAATAGAAATGGTATGCTCCGCAGATGATACCATGCTTACGTGCCGCCTGTGCATCCGTAGCATAATACTTACTCTTTATCGTTGTGCCCTGGGTCGATTTGATATAGACAAACGAAACAGGATAGTCAATTGAGTCGGATGCGTCACCACTATTCTTTGCGCCAAGATAAGAGACACGCAGATTTTTCCAGTCAATATTATAGCGCTTCCTACCTATCTCATGCTGATAGCGAGAAATGTCTATGCCGTATATACGAAGGGAGTTGTAAACCATACGCTCACCCTTATACTTACCCTCCTTCCATTCGCCTGCCTTGACCATCTGCCCTGGAGACACAAAGAAGCCATTACCATGGCGGTCTCCATTGAACCACTCACCTTCATAGTAGCTACCATCAAAGTAGTTGAGGGTGCCAACTCCACAAGGCTTGCCATCGTATGTGAGTTGTCCCTTATAGACACCCAATGAATCCGTAAATGTGCCACGAACAAGCGTATCTTCCTCACACTTGCCAAGAATCTTGAAGCCAAGGGTATCGAGCTCAGATATGTCACGACACTCATCTGGCGTGAAGCCAAGGAAACGTCCGTCGGCATCAAACATAGGTCGATGGGAGAAGGCATCTGTCAAACAGAGTTTGCGTGCTTTCTTCTTGCCATACTTAGGAACATATACGGTATCTGTCATCTGATATTCAAAGTCTCCAAACAAAGGAAGGGAAACGGAGTACGCATCATCTGGCAGCATCATCGATTCCACCTTAAGTAGGACTGAATGAGCATCCATCTTCTTGTACTGGAGTCCCGACACACATTTCTCGTCCTCACTCACGAAAGGCAGCTGATAGCACCAAAGTTTCTGTATGGCGCTATTGCCACTCATACTTACATTGTAGTAAGAAAGAGGACGAACCTCCAGCTTCTTTGCATTCCTCAGCAGCTCAAGACGCGCCAGTAAATTATAGTTTGATGTCTGTTCGTCAGCCTTTGACTTTGAGTATGATACCACCTTGTCATACTCGCTATCCATTCCATTGTGAACGGATATATAGTAATCAACTTCCTTCTTTATCTCGTCATTATTGTCAATGCAACCCTCCATGTAACGGATATTAGTTGCGACAATAGAATCTATATTGACATTCATAGCCTTGGCACTCTTACTCACATCGGGAGCATAATCCTTGGCAAGGATTGTTCCTGAGCAAGAAGGAACGAAGGACCACTCATTAATCCACACACCAGTAGATACAGAAGAACAAAGAACCTGAGACTCGACGGTGTCAAGTCCCAGGAATATATTGTCGGAAGACAGTTCGGAGAAATACAACACTTCTTCCCCATCAGCCACAAGAGAATAGCCAGTAAGATGCTCCACCTTGACTATTGCCTTTTCCATCTCCTCTGGCGTGTATGTTCTGTAGAGATAGCATACCTCAACTATTGCAACGAGAAGTACAATAGCAAGTAAAACAATTGAGGTGACTCGCACCCAAGGCTTTTTGAAGAATACAAACATTTCCAACTCAACTTTTAACTGTTAACTTTTAACTGATAACTTTTAACTTCTAAAGCCGTCAGGCTTTAGAAGCCGTAAGTCAAGCCGATAGTGAAGTATTCCTTAAACTGGAAATAACCCAGAGTGCTGTCCTTATCCCGAGGATTACGGTTATCATCAAAACGCCAGAGAGTATAAAGCTCTGTTGAGAAATACTTGCTAAATGAATATGAGAAGACATTCTCCATCTCTGATTCAGCATACTTATATGTAGTATAATAGTAGAGACGGCACTTCCATGTAAGATTGTCTATAATCTTGAAGTTGGAGTTGAACTCAAGACGCGAACCGAAGTCATGCTTTGCGGTAAGATTCTTGCCATCCTCCTTCATGTTGTAAGCCGAATAGATATTCTCGTCATCCACGCCAATGTAGCGCAACTTGTATGACAATGGGAGGAGCGCCATAGAGAGTGAACAACCCTCCTTTTTCAACTTTGGCTTGTAGTCCATACCGATAGAAGCTGTAACGTCCAATGGTGCAAGGAAAGCAGAATACTTTCTGCGGTCATTTGACTTGTAGCCAGGAAGGAACTGGGTGTAAGCCTGCATGGAGAATGTATAGAACCATGAAGACTTTGTAGCCTTCACACCCACCTTGGAGTTGAGGTTAATCTTATCCGTATTCGTAAGGAAGCTATGGCAAGTATCACTCGGAGCAGACATGAATCCAAGACGAAGGTCAAGCGAGTTGTCCCACTGGATAAGTTTCTGGTCATTATAATTGGCAGAAAGGAAGAGTGCCGTGAGGTTAGTCACGTTATTGTTTCCACCCTTATACCAGTTCTGCGAGAGGTAGTTCTGAGTAAACTGGAGTGAGAACTTGCCCGATGTC
>CAMOVB010000129.1:0-8992 GCA_946626925.1 uncultured Prevotellaceae bacterium | reverse complement strand
CATCACGACACATTGGCTTGAGATTCTCGGCACACTGGTAGGCTTGGTCTATCTGTGGCTTGAACTGAAGGCTAATAAATATATGTGGATAGCGGGCATTATCATGCCTGCTATCTCCATTTTTGTATATTACGATGCAGGTCTGTATGCCGACCTCGGTATCAATGTGTACTATCTCGTGGCTGCCGTATATGGCTATGTACTATGGCAACTTACATTCCGCAAGAACAAGCGCAAGAAAGACAGTAAGACCAAGGAACTGCCAATTTCCCGTACTCCAAGGAAGATGTATTGGATATTATTCGCTACATTTGCACTGGCTTTCGTAGCGATAGGCTTAATTCTGAAACTCCAGACTGACAGCACAGTACCTTGGTGGGACAGCTTCACAACAGCCATGAGCATCGTCGGAATGTGGATGCTTGCGCGCAAGTGGATAGAACAGTGGTGGACATGGATTATCGTCGATGGCGTATGCTTCGGTCTCTACATTTACAAGGGCATCTATTTCTACGCTGCCCTGTATGGTTTCTACACCATCGTGGCTGTGTATGGATACTATAAGTGGAAGAGGATGATGGGAGCGGCCTGACACCAACAGGCGGCCCCCTCCCGACCTCCCCGTGGGGGAGGAGATGAACGCTGAAATCATTAATTACTCATTAGATTATATGGAATCAAACAATAAGACACATACGGTACAGAGTAACTTCTTGCACCTCCCCCACGGGGAGGCAGGGAGGGGGCCTGAGGCCGGGAGGGGGCCGCTCGTTGGGGGGCCGTCTTTTGTTATCCTCGCCGACGGCTCATTCCCTACCCACGACATTCCGCTTGGCATTCTTCGCAATGCCAAGTATCTCTGCTGTTGTGACGGTGCAGGTATGTCGCTTATCGAAAAGGGGATAATGCCTGATGCCATCGTGGGTGACTGCGATTCCATGACTGAGGAGTTCAAGGAACGATACAAGGATATCATCCATGTCATAGAAGAGCAGGAGTACAATGACCTCACCAAGTGTACGAAGCACGTTTTGGAAATTCAAAATTCAAAATTAAAAATTAAAAATGACACGTCCGCTGAAACCATGGTAGGCAAGGCAGCTGACCGTCTCCTCCCACACGGGGAGGCTGGGAGGGGGCCTACAATTGCTTACCTCGGCTGTACCGGCAAGCGTGAGGATCACACTCTCGGCAATATATCGCTCATGGCGTTCTACATGGAGGAGTTCGGCATCGAACCGTATATGTTCACGGACTACGGCGTGTTTATTCCTGCCCACGGCACGCAGACTTTCAGGAGTGCGCCACGCCTACAGGTGAGCATCTTCAACATCAGTTGCAAGGAACTCACGTCGGAGGGCCTGCGCTGGAACGCATATCCTTACCGCCAGTTGTGGCAAGGCACGCTCAACGAAGCGACGGGTGACAGCTTCACGATTCATGCCGACGGCACGTACATAGTGTATGTAACGTACGAGGCGAAAACGTAAACAATAAAAAGGAAGGTGCGAGAGACAAACGTTGGTCTCTCGCACCTTCCTTTTTGTTGCATGTGATTCAAATGAGGAATTAGGAATGATTATGAATTGCCTAATGCTGTATATATGATGATATTGCCACCCTTGTTCATGATGGTGACATTGCCCTCGTTCACCCATACCTTCTTTGCCTCGTCGTTGAGGAGCGATGCCTTGCCGCCGTCAATGCACCACACTTCACCGTCTCCTGTGCTACCTCGTATGATTGTCTTGCCGTTCAACTCGCCTATGAGATAATATACGTTCTTTGCATCACAGAGGAACTTTACATTGCCTGTCTCTGCATCAATGTCGATGCAATTGCCATTGTCTGCCTTTACAGGAATGTGCTTTGCCACACAGCAGAGTGGATAGAAGGCATTGTCGTCCTTAATGAAACTTTCTTCTTTGCTGAGGAATGAGCTAAGCTTGCCATACCTGTCTGCATTATAGTTGATGCGGCTTACTCTGTTATTGACTGTGTTAAGTGCGAACATCTCATCTTCAAACATGATGTAGTAGTAGTAGCCTTCTCCGTAGTCGGCACGTATGGATGTTTTGTCCTCACGCAGTTTCTTTGTGAATATGTGCATTCCGTCGCTTGTCTGATATGCTGCTATAGAAGGCTTTGTTATGCTCTGGAACTTTCCGTCCTTGACGGCATCACCGATGCTGATGACAAACAGCTTGTCGTGTGTGAGCAGGAGCGTAGAACGTGACATCTTGTCATCGCTGTCCACATTTGTCCTCCATATCTCGTTCATGTCGTCGTCAAAGCATACCACGCTGTTGCGGTCAGCAAAGTAGTTCCTTCCGTTGCTGCGTACTATATTTGACGCTATACCTGTTATGTTGTAGCCGCTTGTTGCTGATACGTTCAGATTTCCACGCTTGTTGATTTTTACCTTTCTTGTATAGCCGTATGGCTCAAAGTAATATACAGGACCGTATCCGATTATAGCTGCCAATGTTGCAGAACCAAACGTAAGGACTAGGCTATTTGCAATGGCATCATTGTTCTTGATATGCGTCTTTGCCTTGATCTGCTTTGTGTCTCCGCTTCGCCAGTCTATCTTGTATATGTTGTCTGCCACGAGGAAGTCGTGGTTGGTATCTATCATCTGCGAATAGTTGAGACCTCCGGCATAGCTGATACGTGTGTTCCATTCCTTCTTGCCTGTGCGGAGCGAATATGCACATAAGCCTTTGAACGGGTCGCGTGTGAAGAAGTGGTCATCCACACATCCGCTATATGTGTGGCTTGAGGCTTTCCATATAGTTGCACCTGATGTGTAGCGCAGCATCTGTATGCGTCCGCATATTTCCTCAAATACTCCGTATGGTGTCATGCGGTATGAGCATGTGGGAGCCTTGAAGCTCCTTGCCCATAGCTTGGCATTATCGCCTGCACGGTGCAACTCTACCCTGTAATTGTTTTTCTTGCCTTTCTTACCCATCTGCTGAAACACGTACATCTCATAATCTCCCGAAGGGCTTGCCATGTATGCGCTTACTGGCTGGTCAAACATGCGCTTGTCCACCATGAATCCGTGGTTGCTACGGTTGATGAGTATTGTATCGCTCCATGAGTGTGGGAGTGTGTCGTTGGGTGTTGTCTCGCGTGCCATAACATAAAGGGGAAGGCACGTGAGCATTGTTGTCAAGAATAGTTTATTTACTTTCATTTGTCTGTATATAGTTAGATTGTAGTATTTGCAGGAGAACGCTGTCTCCGCAACGCTGCGCAAAGGTAGCACTTTCTGCCATAACAAACAAACTTATAATGAGGAATTGATTGTAATTAGGAACTAAGCGAAGCGGTCTCACTGACCGTAGGGAAGTAATGTGGAATTAGGAATTAGGAATTGTATGTTGCTCGCTACAATTATGAATTGTGAATTATGCATTATGAATTATATTAATTGTTGTGTATCAAGAAATCGCCTTATGAATGTAAAAACTATGATTATCAGATGTGTCGAAAGGGAGAAATGTGTATATTTGCCAGCAACTAACGTTTGTAGTAAGTCGTAACTAATATTAGTTACTATACCTGACTAATATTAGTTAGCATACTTAACTAATATTAGTTAATATATGTTACTAATATTAGTTAAGACCTACTACTATCATTAGTTTGTTCGACGACTAACAATAATACTAACATAAAACATCTAAGATTATGGGAAAGTATAAGCTTGTAGAGAGAAAGGAAAATCCGATGGACAAGAACAGCAACGCAAGGAAGTTCTACGCCAAGCCGGTGTATGAGCGTCCGTTGAGTACCACGCAGTTTGCAAGGAACGCATCGGTGGGCATGGCTATTACGCCGAAAGAGATGGAGGCTGCCGTTGACCAGTTTTACCAGTATGCAGTGCAGATGCTACTGATGGGACGTGGCGTGGAGATTCCGGGTATCGGTTTCATCCGCATCTCCTTCAAGTCGGAAGGTGTCGATTCGCCCGACAAGTTCAACGCACGCACGATGATTTCGTCTCCCCGAATCGTGTTCAAGGCTAAGCCCGAACTGCGTGCCATCATCCGTGACGGCATGACCTACGAGAACGCCGGCGTGAGGGCTGGTGGCAAGGACTACAAGAGCGTGGGGGAGTATATGAAGAGATAGAACCGGCCCCCTGCGGACCCACCCCAGCCCTCCCTACAGGGAGGGGGAGACCCTCTCCCCAACCCTCCCCCTCTAAGGGGAGGGGGCTAAGTTACCATAGGGGCGCAAAGTACACCAGCCTTATGCGAGCAGAGTAATCAAGCTCCCTCCCTGTAGGGAGGGCCGGGGTGGGTCTGTTTGTTTGTTTATTTCATATTCTTTTCCTACCTTTGCACCGTAAAACAGAAAGCGATATGAAACAGAAGTATATCATCGGAGTAATGCTCCTTGCCATTGCTCCTTTTGCCTGCGCCTGTACAGGCAACGGCAAGGCTGCCAATGCGGAACAGACGGCCACTGTCAGCGACACGGCAGAACAGACGGAAACAAAGACAGACACCGTGCCTTACTACATGAAGACAGCCGAATACACCAAGGAAGACAGCGCACTCGTGGTCAAACTCCTTGCCGACGCAAAGACTGAACGATGTGACGAGAACCGTATGCTCTACTTTGGCAAGAAGTTCCTCGGTGTGCCTTACGTTGCAAGTACACTTGAGAATGGCGACACGGAACATCTCATTGTCAATCTTCACGAACTTGACTGCACAACCTTTGTTGAGACAATCACAGCACTCACACTCTGCGACAAGGACGACACACGCACCTTTGAGGACTACTGTCGCAACCTCGTGCGCATCCGTTACCGTAATGGCGAAATGGGTGACTATACCAGCCGTCTTCACTACTTCACATGGTGGGGAGACGACAACCAGCGTCTGGGCATCGTGAAGTGCATCTATTCTGCAAAGAAGCCTTTTACGGCTATACAAAAGGTCAACATAAACTACATGAGTAAGCATCCCGATCTCTATAAGCAACTCAAGGCACATCCTGAGTTCGTGAAGAAGATTAGCGAGTATGAACGTGGCACATCTGGCATGACATACTATTACATACCAAAGACAAATGTAGGTTGGAAACAGTCAAGCTCCCTCGGCATCATCGAGGATGGTGACATCCTTGCCATGCTCACATCCAAGGAAGGACTTGACACCAGCCACATCGGTGTAGCCGTATGGCAGAAAGGCAAACTCCATCTCATGAATGCCTCACGTGTCCACAAGAAGGTAGTCATCGACACCAAGACCTTCTATGAGTACCAGCAGATACAGACAAGCCAGACAGGAATAAGGGTTTTCAGGGTACAATAGGAGGTGGCCCCCTCCCAGCCTTTTCCCTCCCTTGTGCTTAGCGTCTGATGATTCGTTTTCCTTCGTTACCTCTCATCAGCCGAGCACAGCGCCCCAAGCATTCAGAAAAGATATTCAATCTTTTCTTCTGCTTGTCCCCGTGGGGGAGGAGAAGGAGATTGACTGCTCGCCACAGGTTGTACATACAATATAGAATAATAACATTAAATATATAATCGACTCTACGTCTATCCTGTCAGTTCGTTCATGAATGACAGGTGTGGGACCATCTCCTCCCCCACGGGGAGGTCGGGAGGGGGCCGCTCGTAGGGTCGTAGTTCTTATGATAAGCATCGACAATCTTTCCGTGGAGTTCAGCGCAACCCCACTCTTCACAGACGTCAGTTTTGTGATTAACCCAAAGGACCGCATAGCGCTCGTAGGCAAGAATGGTGCCGGCAAAAGTACCATGCTCAAGATTATTGCGGGCATACAGGAACCGACACGTGGAACCGTGGCACGCCAGAAGAACGTGACCATTGGCTATCTGCCACAGGTCATGGTACTCTCCGATGACCGTACCGTGATGGAAGAGGCAGAGACAGCTTTTGCCCACATCAGCGAGATGCAGGAACGTCTCCAGAAGATGAACAACGAACTCGCCTCACGTACCGACTACGAGAGCGAGGAATATATGGAACTCGTGGAACGCTTCACACACGAGAACGACCGTTTCATGATGATGGGCGGTGACAACTATCACGCAGAATTGGAGCGCACACTCATAGGACTCGGATTCCAGCGTAGCGACTTTGACCGTCCTACAAAGGAGTTCTCTGGAGGATGGCGTATGCGAGTTGAGCTTGCCAAGCTTCTCATGCAGAAGCCTGACGTACTCCTTCTCGACGAGCCTACCAACCACCTCGACATCGGTTCAATACAGTGGTTGGAACAGTTCCTTGCACAGCGTTGCAACGCCGTGGTACTCGTGAGCCACGACCGTGCATTCATCAACAACGTCACAAACCGCACCATCGAGATAACCTGTCATCACATCAACGACTACAAGGCAAAGTACGACGAATATATCAAGCTCCGTGACGAACGTCGCGAACAACAGCTTCGTGCCTACGAGAACCAGCAAAAGGAGATTGCCGAGATAAAGCAGTTTATCGAGACATTCCGATATAAGCCAACAAAGTCAAATCAGGTGCAGTCACGCATCAAGCAGCTTGAGAAGATAGTACCTATCGAAGTGGACGAGATAGACACTTCAAGCCTCCACCTCAAGTTTCCTCCTTGTCTCCGCTCCGGCGACTACCCTGTCATCTGCGAGGACGTGGCAAAGACATACAGCCACAACATCTTCAAGGATGTAAACCTCACAATCAAGCGTGGCGAAAAGGTGGCATTCGTGGGTAACAATGGTGAAGGTAAGTCAACACTCGTGAAGTGTATCATGGGTGAGATTCCTTTCGAGGGTAATCTGAAGATTGGACACAACGTACAGATTGGTTACTTTGCCCAGAACCAGGCCCAGATGCTTGACGGCGACATCACCGTATTCGACACTATCGACCGTGTGGCAAAGGGCGACATACGTCTCAAGATACGCGACATCCTCGGTGCCTTCATGTTTGGTGGCGAAGCATCCGACAAACTTGTAAAGGTGCTCTCTGGTGGTGAGCGTTCACGACTTGCGATGATACGACTACTTCTCGAACCTGTCAACCTTCTTATCCTCGATGAGCCTACCAACCACCTCGACATGCAGTCAAAGGATGTATTGAAACAAGCCATCAAGGACTTCGACGGTACCGCCATCATCGTAAGCCACGACCGTGACTTCCTCGACGGCCTCGTTGACAAGGTCTATGAGTTCGGAGGTGGTAAGGTACGCGAGCACCTCGGTGGCATCTACGACTTCCTCCAGAAGAAGCAGATTGAAAGTCTCAACGAGCTTGGAAGAAACATGAACAGTAGTGGTAGTCCTACTGGCGACACAGGAGCAAGCACAGTCGCACCTGCAACCAAGGCAAGCGAACAGAACGAGACTTCAACAACTGGCTCACTCTCATACGCAGAACTAAAGGAGCGCAACAAGGCTATCAAGAAGGCAGAGACAGCAGTAAAGAATGCCGAGGCAAAGATTGAGAAACTGGAAGCTGAACTTGCCGACATAGAAGCCAAGCTTGCCACACCAGAGGGAGCATCCGATACGAGTCTCTTCACCAAGCATGGCGACCTCAAGAAACAGATAGATGCTGCCGTTGAAGAATGGGAAAACGCAAGCATGGAACTTGAAGAAATGAAGGGATAATATATGACTTTCACTACAGAACTACGAGAGTTTATCATTCAGCATAAGGATGACGACACGGACAGTTTATTGTTGTCCGCTAAACGTTATCCTGACATTGACGTGCCTTATGCTGTTGATCAGATAGAGGCTCGCAGACGACTGAAGAACAAACTACCTGAGTGGTATGCCGTAAGCGACGACCTCATCATGGGCGGACGCATACCCGCAGAGCAATGCTCATCAGAGGTGACAGCCAAATACAAGCGTTCACTCGTCCTTGGCGAGTCCTTATGCGACCTCACGGGTGGTATGGGCGTTGACCTTTATTATATGAGTCGTGGTCTCAAGTCTGCCATTTACACAGAGCGACAGCATCATCTGTGCGAAGCTGCTGAGCATAATTTCAATGTGCTTGGAGCCGACAACATAACTATACATGAGGGTGACGGCAGGGAACTACCAATACCAGATGTCGATACAATCTACCTTGACCCTGCACGCAGGGCAGGTGATGGCAGCCGTGTGTATGAGGTATCCGATTGCGAGCCAAACATCATCGAATGGCAGGATGAACTGCTAAGCCATTGCAAGCGACTTGTTACAAAATTGTCGCCAATGGCAGACATCCAACGCACGGTAGAACGCCTTCACAACGTGACAGACATCCACGTTGTTGCCGTCAAGGGAGAATGTAAGGAGGTACTTATGGTGCAAAGTTCCGAGCCATCAACGGATGACATAAACATACATTGTGTGGATTTCGTTACAGAAGGAATACTTGAACATCATTATCGCCTAAACGACGAGACTGAGGCATCAGCCACATACTGCGGAGAAAACGTATCGTCATACCTATACGAGCCGGACGTGACGCTTATGAAGTCGCACGCCTTCCGACATATATGCAAGGTATATGGAGTGGATAAGCTGGACGCAGACGTACACCTATACACATCCAACAGCCTTGTGGATAATTTTCCTGGCCGTCGTTTCGTTGTGGAAGAAGAGCTTGACTTCTCATCAAAGATGCTGAAGACAATCAAAAGGAACATTCCACAGGCAAACATCACATCACGTGGTTTTGTCCTCACGGCAGACGAACTACGCAAGCGAGCAGGAATAAAGGATGGCGGTTCTGTCTATCTATTTGCATGTACCGTGATGGGAAGAAAGGTTATTGTCAAATGCAAGAAAGCTTGATGAAATGCAATACAGAGGACACGGATGACCATCATCCGTGTCCTCTGCATATAATAACATATATAACGTGTAAACAAAAAAAAGAAGAACCAAATTGATTCTTCTTTACTTAGTTGCGGGGGTCCGACTCGAACGGGCGACCTCCAGGTTATGAGCCTGGCGAGCTACCAACTGC
>CAMOVB010000128.1:0-8999 GCA_946626925.1 uncultured Prevotellaceae bacterium | reverse complement strand
TAATCTTCCAGATAAGTCTTTGATGATTGTTCATCACGTCCTCATCCTCCTTCACCCTCTCCATACGTATATCGGCATCTGTACGGTATTCATAAAATTCCTTGTTTGCGCCTATAAACTGACACAGCTTCATGAAACGAACATCAGCAAGCATGAGATAAAGCGCATTATTGGTTGATGACTTGACATCATTGAGTATGATTCTTGCAGAATCAAAGTCCATCTGCATTATCTTGGCGTGAGCAATATTGCAAAGAGCCTCCATCTTTCCGTCATGATAACCATCGCTCATGGCAAGGGCTTTCCTTGCAAGTGTCTCCGATTCACGAGCTGACACATAGAGCACCTTGCACGACTGGACATTGAGCGAATCCACCATGTCTATCGTGTGTTTGTCAGCATTGTGACTGCACGAAAGTGCAAGCATCATTACTGACACCATCAACACTATGTAAGTAAGCCGTTTCAAAATTTCTTCTTGGTATATAATGCAAATATACTAATAATTGTTCTTTTTCATAGCATTATAAGCAAAAAAGTAACAAAAAAAGTCAATCATTCGATTTTTATATGTAATTTTGCAACATAATAATAGATAAAGTATCCAAAACAGAAAATGAACCATAAGTATTATAGACAGATTATTGACTTGCTAACGCTTCGCCCAGATGGATTGAAGGTAAGTGCAATAGCTAAAAATATCTATAATCAACAAGACAACTTATTTTCTGAACATGAGTCATACGAAAAACTCTACGAATCCATTCGACAATATCTTTGGCAACAAAGCCAAAAGAAAAATTCCATCTTCACAACCGTTGATGAAAAACGTGGCTATTACAAGTTGCGAAAAATATACACTATGCAGACTGAATTTCAGTTTGCAAGCGAAGACTTATTCCCTTATCCTTGTGACAACAAAAAAACTACAGCCCCCAAAAATGCAATCCAGTTATCTCTCTACGATGAAGATTAGGCAAAAGTGACATTTTGCTACCTCATTTCGTTTTTCATCTTTCTTTTTGGCATTCACCTACCAGTCGCTAATCCTTCGTCAATGGTTCGTCAATGCTCCCTAATTCTTCCGTGACTTTTCCGAAATCAAAAAGTAAGCATTTGCAATTATAATCAAACAAAAAGAACACGAGCCAACACTTGCCGACCCGTGAACTTATAAAAAATTGTATTAGTATTCCTCCCATAAAGAGGAATTCATTTACTGATACATTATCTCATTTAGTTTGTGGTTTCCCCTAAAACGACTTATGTCCACCTTGCCACGAATACCATTGGCCGTACCACTACCAGTAAACTGCCAGATAAGGTAATCGTCATCATTCTTCAGCACAGGCTCTTCATCCACGTATGCCGCTATCATGAACTTGTATTCACGCGCATTTATACTCGTGTGTGCAAGATGTTTCTCGTAGAAATTCTTACCAGTATAAATCATAGGCTTACAGCCGAATGCCTTCTCCAGTAATTCACAGAATATCTCAAGACGCTTGATGAACAGCGAATGAGATACACGTCTTGGAAGCACCTCCACATCCACAAGCGGAATGAGGTCCTGCTTCTTAATATCAATCGTACTCATGAAAAGGTCATACTGCTCCGTAGGATTAAGCTGGGCACGGAAGAAATGATAACTACCCACTTTCAAGCCACACCGGCGAGCCTCCTCAAGGTTACGACTATATTTGCTATCCGTAAGCGCAACACCCTCCGTGGCCTTTAGATAGATGAATCCCGCAAGAGGGTCTTTGGCGATAATATCCCAATCCACCATACCCTGATAGTGGCTCATATCATAGCCATGAAGGAAATCCATAGCTGGATAGTCAAAGAGATATGGTAGGCGTACAGGCTTGATAATCCTGTCTGGCTTACAACGTGGAGGCAACCTGTCTGGCTCTACAGGTCCAAGTATTTCTGAATTCTGGTTCTTCGATGTCTTTGCTTTCTTCAATACGGCTAATGGTGGAGTCACAGTCTTCTTCTGTCTTGATTGTGCCCATAGCGGCGTATCCGAGAAAACAAAAAATTCTAATAATGATATGAAAAAAATCTGCTTATATATTGTCATAGTAAATAACAGTCTTGTAGTCTTGTGTTGTCTAAATATCTGCAAATATACAAAACTACAATGTAATCTACAACCTTTACGACCAAGTCTTTTCACAAAAACAAGAATTATCCAGTTTTTTAGTCATCTATATAGAATGAATTTGTAATTTTGCAAAAAATATCAAAACAAAGAAACATGGAAAAGAAATATTGGTTCGTATTCTGTAGTGGATGCGTTCTCCTTACGAAGGCAAAAGAAGATGACACCTATTCCATCCCTTTAAGCGACACACCACCTACTACCACTCATGAATGGACAACTATGCAGGAGTTACCCGAACTTGATGGTATTCCTTGCATTGCATACAGTATCAATACTCCAATTGAGGATACAGACAGTTTCAAACTTATCGGTTTGCGAGAGTCATTCAACTACATTCCAGAACGACAGTATCTGATGGCAGGAAAAGCATCCCAGCTTCTCTACTGGGATGCAAGTACCAAGTATTGTGGCGTGTGTGGCGCTCCTATGAAGCGAAGTACGGTCATAAGCAAGACTTGCACCAACTGTGGCAAGGAAGTATGGCCACAGGTAGCACCTGCCATCATCGTGCGCATTCTTCGTAACGACAGCCCAACAAAGGCCAAGAACGAGGAGCAGATTCTTCTCGTCTCTGCCCGTAATTTCCGCCGTAGCACCATGTACGGACTTGTTGCAGGATTCCTTGAGACGGGCGAGACACTCGAACAATGTGTGGAGCGTGAGGTAGCCGAAGAAGTAGGCTTAAAAATCAAGAACATCAAGTATTTTGCAAGCCAGCCATGGCCTTACCCATCGGGCGTAATGATTGGCTTCACAGCCGACTATGTAAGTGGTGATATCAAGCTACAGGAGGAGGAACTCACTCGTGGCGGCTGGTTCAAGCGTGACAACCTCCCACAGATTCCTGACAAGTTATCCATTGCCCGCCGCCTTATCGATGACTGGATTCAGCAAGGCTGAGGTTTTCAAAAGAAGAGAAATAATAAAAAGGATGAGCAAGACAAATTTTCTTGTTCATCCTTTTATATTTATGCAACTTTATAAGAAAAAGTTTTATCGTCCAATTTTTCGATACAAATTATCGTTTTTTCAGATAACGGAGAAGTTCATCCCTATCTGACGAATAAGAAAGTTCCTCACAAAGAGTGAAATAATGCTCACGGTCATAGCAATAATCGTAGGCATACTTCAGAAGTTCCATTTTGTTATCAGAAAAAGAAAGCGTCTTTACCATCTTGCGGATACCTTCAACAGGTACATCACGGAGGGAGAGACATACCTTTGCCACATTCAACTTCTTATCATCAAATGAGACGTCTTTCATCAACTTTACGATAGCCTTCACTTGTTCTGGGGATGCAGGCTTTTCACGACGAAACTCTACACCATGTCCCCTACCCTTATTGTCATGAGTATAAGAGGAATGATTATGTTGGTTTCCACGCATATCATTCATACGAGGAACACCATTCTGAGCAGAGATCGTCAATACTGAGATTGCAAAGATTACGGATAAAAATAGTCTTTTCATAAAGTTACGCTCCACCATTATATTCATACGAATACGCCAAAAGGAGCATGGGCAAACTTTTCATCAATTATTTATGCCACAAATGTACGACTTTATAATTTGTCTTAAAAAGTGTTTTTTCCTATAATGTTAGGGATTTCCCCTATGACTCACATTTTGTATTAGTCACTTCTACTCAGGAGAATTGATAAAGTGACAAAAAACCTCCCGCTGCGATGCAACGGGAGGAGAATATGAAAAGCCGGGAGGAGATGTGATGAAACTCCGAGCTAAATAAGATTTGAGCACCCGCACCCCTTTGTAATCCACCGACACAAGGTTACCTTTCAGACTGGAATCTCAACGCGAAGCTGAGAGTCTTGAGGCGTGGCCCGCCATTAGAATGCGAAGTATTCTCGGTTTTCAGTATAAAATTGATGAGTATCCCAATCGATCCTATACCCCGGCTGAATCCTTTTTTCTTCTTTTATTTTTGTACTGCAAAGATATATTTTCTCTTCGTAACCGCAAAGGAATTTGACATCTTTTTTTCAACTTTTTTCGTTGTTTACCCACACACCAAATTTAATTACCACGTAAAAATGAAAAATCGAGCCTTCATCCTGCATTTTTTGTTGTTTTTTGCTTAAATTTGCCAAAAACTAACAAGTACCAGATGGAACAACTAAACTTATTCCAAGTAAACTTATCACATATTCCAAACGTAGAAAATGCCGTTCAGATTCCAGACAAAATATTTCTGATAGACAATTTCAACGAAAACAAGCAGACAAAGAACAAGGGCATCATGTGTTTCCCCGTTCAGCTGAAGAACACCATTATTATAATGTGTACGGCTGGTACGGCTGAACTCTCTATCAATTTGAAACCACACACACTGAATGCTGGTCAGTTCGCCACCCTACTCGCTGGCGACTTCTTCCAATGGATGTCCAAGTCTGAAGACATGGAATGCGGAGTCATCGTGATAAACCAAGACATTATGTCCGTCAATTTCGACATAAAGCAAGGCATGGAGGCTGCCATGTACATCAAGGAGCATCCCATCAGCCGACCTTCATACAAAGACTTCGAGGCTATCATATCCATATATAACAATATAAAGAGAGTTCTTTCGGACACCAGCTTCATGTTCAAGGAAGAGGTGGCAAGGAACTATCTGGAGATATTCCGTTGCTACGCCCTCGACCGCATTCTAAAGAGCAAGGAGAGGATTATGACAGAAGAACCTAAGAAGTCAAAGCGCAAAGAGGACATATTCAAGCAGTTCATAGCTGCCGTTCAGGAGAACTACACTAAGGAACGCAACGTGATATTCTACGCCGACAAGCTATGTGTATCTCCTAAATACCTTAGTGCCGTTGTTCATGAGGTAAGCGGAAAACACGCTACCCACTGGATTAACGAGTACGTCATACTCGAATGTAAGGCTATGCTCAAGGCAGAGGGCGACAGCGTCAAGAATGTATGCAACCGCTTGAACTTCCCTAACCAGAGCTTCTTTGCCAAATACTTCAAGCAACACACGGGCATGACTCCAAGGGAATACAAGAATGCTTAGGAAATATAGATATCAAGTTTCTAAGGCATAAATGATAAAACATGATATTTGAAATAAACATTATATGAAGACTATTCAGATTAATCCAGACGACAACGTGGCAGTTGCCATCGAAGCATTGAGTGCTGGAACAACGGTAAACATTGAGGGCAAGAACATCACACTCAACAATGATGTTCCTGCTGGTCATAAGTTCCTGCTCACCAACCTCAAGGCAGGTGAGAATGTAATCAAGTACGGCTACCCTATCGGTCATCTCAAGGAGGACCATAAGGCAGGCGATTTCATCTGCGACACTCACATTAAGACCAACCTTGAGGGACTGCTTGACTACACTTACTCTCCAGTTGCTAAGGAAGAGTTGACAAACCCTGCTTATCAGGAGTGGTTCAGCAATCCTGAACTCCCTACTACATTCAAGGGCTATAGACGTAAGAATGGTGATGTAGGAATCCGTAACGAGGTATGGATTGTTCCTACCGTGGGTTGTGTAAATGGTGTTGTAAACCAGCTTGCCGACCAGTTGAAGCATGAAGTGCTCAACCCTTCTTCACCACTCTACAGAAAGGAAGGCGCACTCAGGATTACAGCATTTCCACACAACTATGGTTGTTCACAGCTCAGCGACGACCACGAGAACACACGTAAGATTCTCCGTGACCTCGTCCTCCACCCAAATGCAGGTGCCGTACTTATCGTAGGATTGGGATGTGAGAACAACCAACCTGACCAGTTCAAGGAACTCCTTGGCGACTATGACGAGGAACGCATCCGTATGATGGTAAGTCAGAAGGTTGAGGGCGACGAGGTAGAATACGGAATGAACATACTTCGCGAACTCTATGCGATAGCCTTAAAGGATGAGCGTACAGACATCCCACTCAGCGAACTCCGTGTAGGTCTCAAGTGCGGTGGCTCTGATGGTTTTTCTGGCATAACAGCCAATCCTCTTCTCGGAGTATTCTCAGATTATATAGTTAACAAAGGCGGAACAACAGTTCTCACAGAAGTGCCAGAGATGTTTGGTGCAGAAACAATCCTCATGAACCGTTGTGCCGACAAGAAGCTCTTTGACGAGACAGTTTCGCTCGTTAATAACTTCAAGCAATATTTCCTTTCACATGGCGAACCTGTAGGTGAGAACCCATCTCCGGGTAACAAGGCAGGCGGTATCTCCACTCTCGAGGAGAAGGCTCTCGGATGTACTCAGAAGTGTGGTAAGAGTGCCGTACTTGGTGTAATGGATTATGGAGAGCGTCTCCAGAACAAGGGACTTAACCTTCTCTCTGCTCCGGGTAACGACCTCGTGGCAAGTACAGCCCTCGCTTCATGCGGATGCCACATCGTGCTTTTCACTACTGGTCGTGGTACTCCATTCGGTACATTCGTTCCAACCATGAAGATTTCGACAAACTCAACGCTTGCAAAGAACAAGCCAACATGGATTGACTTCAACGCAGGTACTATCGTAGAGGGCGAACCTATGAAGGATGTCTTCACTCGCTTTGCAAAGAAGGTCATCGCTGTTGCCAATGGCGAAGAAACTTGGAATGAGAAGAAAAACTATCAGGAGATATCTATCTTCAAAAACGGAGTAACGCTTTGAAAAAAGCCAAGCCCCCCGCCCCCCGAAGGGGGCGGCCATCCGGACTCCAACAAATAATCAAAACAGCTTTAAATAGACATGCCGTTCGGACGCTTGTTCCGAACGGCATGTTAATTATAAATTGTTAATTGAATTTGTTCCGGATGGACGCCCCATTCGGGGGTCGGGGGGCCTTAATTTACATCACAACTACTCCTCCGTTTGAAGGAATTGTGACTGTCATATTCTTCTTTGCAGATACCTTTGCGTCTGTAACGCCATTGTTGAGGTAGAGCTTCACACTCTGCTTTGCAGCAAACATAGGGAGGTCGATGTTAAGTTTGAGTGGCTCCTTTGTAGCATTGACACCTGCAACATACCATTTGCCATCAAGTGCCTGACGAGCAAGAACGATGTACTTGCCAGGAACGCCATCGATGAACTTCATATCCTTCCAACATGTAGGAACTGCCTTCATGAAGTCAAGAGCCCATGCTGGAGCATCTGTAAGGTTGTTTGGTGCAACAGCAAAGTTCTGTACAGGTGTCTGGAAGAGAACAGCTGTAGCAAGTGCATAGACATCAGATGTCACACGAGTCTTGCCGTGTACATTATCCTTTGAATAGTGCTTGTTGAGAGTTGAACCACCGAAGTCCATGTTACCTACGGCATTACGAAGAACAGGGTGGATAGTAGCTGCAAGAGCCTCTATGTCGTTGTCATACTGACCGAAGGCAAGGTTCTCACTTGCACGTACTGCCTCACAAGAGATGAAGTTAGGGAACATACGCTCCCATCCACGTGGAAGAGTACAACCATGGAAGATAATCTCAAGACCATACTCGTTGGCATCGATGAGGATATCCTCATACATCTGCATAGTCTGCTGCTTGTCTGAACCTACGAAGTCAATCTTCAAGCCCTTGACACCTGCTTCCTTGAGCCATGCCATCTCCTGACGACGCTCAAGCATACGGTGCATCTTACCACGAGGTCCCTGTGGAGCATCATTCCAGTAGCCGTTAGAGTTGTACCAGAGATAAACACCTACGTTCTTTGTCTTTGCGTATGCAACAAGCTTCTTCATATTGTCATAACCGATGTTTGAATCCCAAAGGGCATCAATAAGAACATACTCATAACCCATGGCAGCAGCAAAGTCGATGTACTCCTGCTGCTCCTTGTAGTTGCAGCTTGCATCCATACGGATAATCCAGCTCCATGTAGCACGTCCATACTTGTAGTTCTGACTTGCCTTATATCTTGGTGTAACCAAATCCCACATGATTGAAGTCTCTGCTACAGGAGCAAGTGTCTCGCCTACTGTTATTGTACGCCAAGGAGTATAACCTGGGAGCATGATACCTGGAGCAGAAGTGCCCACGCCACCAAACTCAATATCCTCAGGATATGCGATAGAATATACATTACCCTTATTCTCAAGACGACCACCGCAATAGTTACCGTCAACATTTGTCTCACAAAGCATTACCCAGACGTTCATTGGGCGTCCACCCTCACCCTTCCTTACTATTTTCACAGCAGGATAAGTGATATGGAAGAGCGCAGGATAAGTGAATCCACGTCCATGTCCGTTCTTGCCCATGTCAGCTCCGTACTCGTAGTAAGTCTCATAACTTGGTGCAGTACGAGCAAATCCTGTCTGAGGAGTCATTGCAGGACAGAGATAAGTCTTTGTTCCCTCTGGCATGGTGAATGATGTTGACTCGCTATTAACGAGACAAGCGAGACGGTCACGCTGTGGCATCATCTGATAGCGGAAAGCCACATTATTATTATCCACATGGAAAGTGACATTGAAAGCTGCCTTGCCCTCCTTTGAGTAAGAAACTGTCTGTTCTGTAGCCGTGAACTCGAAGTGTGCCTTCTTTGCATTAGGAAGGTCGTATGAGCCGTTCACCGTCTTGGCATCAGTAATCTTGTCCTGTTTGAGTCCCTTGGTGAAGTCACCGATGGAAGTAGCGAGTCCGAGTGGAGAGTTCATGATTACTTCCCTGCCTTTGTACACTACGTTGTACTGAGGAGTTCCGTCAGCATTGACAGATAGGTTAACCTTCAAATACCCGTCAGGGCTTGATATTGTCTGTGCACATAGTGCGAGTGGTGCCATAAGAAGGCATCCGACCATTGTGAAGACTTTGTTCATATTAAGTATTAAAAGTTTAGTTTTGTTGTTTCACGTCTGCAAAGA
>CAMOVB010000127.1:0-9002 GCA_946626925.1 uncultured Prevotellaceae bacterium | reverse complement strand
CTGGTAATAAAGAGGTTGGGCATGGATAGGTCGTGTTTAGCGGACAGTAATAATTTAAAATAATAATAAGCTAAAAAAAGGGTACATCAAAAATGTGATGTACCCTCATGAATATATTGAATATGTTGATTCAAAGTTTAGTCAACCTTGATGTCCTTGTTTACGTTCTTGCAACCTGATACAGAATACCAGAGGATGTAAACGAGCATGGCAACGATGAGCCAGTAAGAACCGAGGTAGCCAGTGAATGGACGTACAACGAGGTCCTGGAAGAATGGCATCATTCCACCACCGAACACCATCACCATGAAGAGACCTGAAGCCTTGGCTGTATATTTGCCGAGACCCTCAGTAGAGAGGTTGAAGATACCACCCCACATTACTGATGTGCAAAGTCCGCAAAGGAAGATGAACACACATGAGAGTGGAACTGTTGCGTTAGAAATCTCAATGAATCCGAGGTTGATGTTCAATGTAGTTGTAACATTGCCTGTGAAGATGGCTGCAACGATAAGGATGATGCCGAGTGTAGAAACGGCAATCATCTGTGTACGAGTTGAAACCATACCAGAGATGAATGTAGAAGTAAGACGTCCTACAAGCATGAGGAACCAATAAATACCAGCAAGTGAACCTGCTACAGTAGCAGCACCTTCCCATGACTCGTGGCTGATCCATGCGTTCATCATACCAGGAGTTGCAATCTCAACACCTACGTAGAAGAAGATGGCGATGATACCGAGCTTGCAATGACGGAAGTCGAGTGGTGACTTTTCGTATGTTACGTTCTTGAGGTCGCCCTGTGGCTCTACAATCTTGATGAATGAGATAACCGCAAATGCAGCGAGGAAGATAACGATACCTGTGATGATGAGAGGAGCAACGTCAGGGAATGAATCCTTAGTAAGTGTACCTACGAGTGCACCTGCAAGGATTGGAGTTGCTGTTCCTGCCAATGAGTTCAATGAACCACCTGCCTGAACAAGCTGGTTACCTGTGTTACCACCACCACCGAGGAGGTTGAGCATTGGGTTCACAACTGTGTTGAGCATACATACGCAGAAACCACAGATGAGAGCACCGAGGAGGTAAACATATACGTTGCTGATGATACCTGAGAGAAGCTGAATACCAAGACCAATAGCACCTACTATAAGTGCGATAAGCGCTGTCTTCTTGTATCCGTACTTAATGAGCATATTACCAGCAGGAATACCGAGGATAAGGTAAGCGGTAAAATTCATAAGGTTACCTGCCATACCTGCCCATTCGTAAGACATACCCCAGATGTTACCGAATGGAGCAGCCATGTTTGTCACAAAACTAATCATCGCGAAGATGAAGAACATAGTTATAATTGCGACCCAGTTTCTTTTTTGTTCTTGTGCCATAAATATATTCTATAAGAGGGCTCAGGTAATAAGCCTGAGCCCGTCTTTCATTAAAGTATTTGGTTAATAGTCTGTCACTAATTAGTTGATTATGCAAGCTTGCGTGAACCGTCACCGATAACTACATCGATGATGATAGGCTCCTTGCCATACTTCTCCTTGAACTTCTTGACAACAGTCTTTGTGAAGTTGTCGTAAAGTTCGTCAGCAACGAGGTTGATAGTACAACCACCGAAGCCACCACCCATGATACGTGAACCTGTTACAGAGCACTCCTTAGCTACGTCGTTGAGGAAGTCGAGCTCTTCGCAAGATACGTCATACTCCTTAGAGAGTCCGTAGTGAGTCTCGTACATCTTCTGACCTACAGTCTCGTAGTCGCCTTTCTCGAGTGCATCGCAGACAGCAAGCACACGATCCTTCTCACCGAGAACGAATGTTGCACGCTTGAGGTCTTCTGCTGAAACATCACCTGCAACTTCCTTGAGCTCGTCCCATGTAGCCTCACGGAGAGTGTCAATCTTCTTCTCTGGGTGCTTAGCCTTGATAGCCTTAACGACATTCTCGCAAGACTTACGACGGTCGTTATATGGAGAACCAACAAGCTCGTGCTTTACGCAAGAGTTTACGAGAACAAGTCTGTAACCCTTTGGATTCCATGGGAAATACTCGAACTCACCGCTACGGCAGTCGAGACGCATGAGGTTGCCTTTCTTTCCGTGAACAGAAGCGAACTGGTCCATGATACCGCAGTTGACACCGATGTATTTGTGCTCAGTTGCCTGACCAGCCTTAGCAAGATCCATCTTGCTTACCTTGTTGTCGCCGAAGAGGTCGTTGATAGCGAATGCGTAGCAGCTCTCAAGGGCAGCAGAAGATGACATACCAGCGCCGAGTGGAACGTCACCAGCAAATGCTGTGTCAAATCCCATAACCTTAACGCCAAGCTTCTCCATCTCCTTAGCAACACCATAGATGTAGCGGAAGTGGCTTGCCTTAGGGCCCTTAGGGTCGTCGAGAGAGAACTCATCGTAGTCCTTGAGGTCGATAGAGTATGCCTTGATTGTACGTGTTCCGTTAGGACGGATTTCTGCAATCATTCCCTGTTCTACAGCGCCTGGGAATACGAAGCCACCGTTGTAGTCAGTATGCTCACCGATGAGGTTGATACGACCTGGAGAAGCATAAACTGATCCTGGCTCTCCACCAAGATGCTTCTGGAAACGCTGTCTTACATCATCAATTGTTAACTTCATAATTAAATCAGTATTTTACAAGGTTAATATTTAGTTTAATTTTTTTGTTGTATTCTTTCTTTTTTATGGAGTAAAGAGAAGTAGGGAGGAGTAATGAGACGAAAATATGTATAGAAAAAAAACATATAAACATCTGTCATTTTACTTTGTTTAACTCCAATTTACTGCTTTTTACTTCATATAGAGTATTGACAAGAATCCCAAGAATTCCCAGCCGCCATGGCTGAGAACCCTCAGGAAATATTATGTTTAGATTGTGTCAAACTTGTAGATTGTCTTCTGAGTGTACTTCTCTCCTGGATTAAGTACTGTAGAAGGGAAGTAAGGACGGTTTGGAGAATCAGGGAAGTGCTGAGCCTCGAAGCATACAGCAGAACGACGAGGTGCTGTGCAACCGTTCTGAATCTTGAAACCAGAAAGGAAGTTACCTGTATAGAGCTGAAGACCTGGCTCTGTTGTGTATGTCTCAAGCACACGTCCTGACTTAGGATCTGTGAGGCGTGCAGCAAGAGTCAACTCGCCAACTTCCTTCTTGTTACATACATAGTTGTGGTCATAACCAGAGCCGAACTTAATCTGCTCATTGTCTGCGTTGATGTCCTGACCGATTGGCTTTGGCTTGCGGAAGTCAAATGGAGTACCCTCAACCTTGAGAATCTCACCTGTTGGGATTGATGTCTCGTCTGTTGGTACATAGAAGTCACAGTTCATCTCAAGAATCAAGTCGTCAACCGTTGGAGTTGGGTTTGCGATTCCTTGGATTGAGAAGAATGCGTGATGTGTGAGGTTGATGATAGTCTTCTTGTTTGTAGTAGCGAAGTACTCAAGGATAAGCTCGTTATCATCAGTCCAAGTGTATTCAACTGAAATCTTCACCTCACCAGAGAATCCCTCATGTCCGTAAGGAAGGATAGTGTTGAGTGTAAGGTTCTGGCTACCTGTCTGGTAAGCGTCCCAAACCTGAGCGTGGAGACCTGTAGGACCTCCGTGAAGAGCGTTCTTGCCGTTGTTTATCACAAGGCTGTACTGCTTGCCGTTGAGCTGGAACTTACCGTCACAGATACGGTTACCGAAACGACCGATAAGAGTAGAGAGGTAAGGCTCGTTGCCCTTGAGGTACTCATCTATGTTATCAAATCCCTGAATTACATTGGCAACCTTGCCGTCCTTGTCAGGAACCATGATTGCTACGATAGCACCACCATAGTTAGAAACTGCTACTTCGTAGCCTTTGCTATTCTTAAGAATGTAGAGATCTGTCTTCTTTCCGTTGATCTCTCTTTGGAAGTCTGCGGGATTGATTCCGCAAAGGTTTTGAGATGTGCTCATGATTATATCTTTTTTAGTTCGTATTAGTACTACGTATTTTTCAAACCGTCAAGTCAGGAAAAAAAATGACTGTGAACAATTTCATTGCAAATAAAACCATTTTTTTTCATTTGAACTAATAAAAACAATAATATTTTTGATTTTTGTTGAAACTTTTTTTTGTGACGTCTTTTATATTTTGATTATTTCATGCCTTACACATTGGCATTATCAGAATGTGTGCTAAAATAACGTATGGGAGAATAGATAATTAAACAGAACAAAAACAAGAATTTGCAGCGTAAGCACTCAATAATTCATACAAAGCCAAAAGTTTTTTTGCATCGATTTCAATTTTTATTCTCGGATAAAGATTATCTTTTGGTCAGAGAATTTAAATGTAAAATAAAATGCTGTTACTGTTATTCTTGATTTTCTCTTTATTTTAAAGTATAAAATAGCACTCAATTTTTCTAAGCGAATTTTCTTGGATAGCGGAACACTATACATAGCACGAGTGCAACGCCGATGGCAACGGGATAGTAGAGATAGCCCATGATGTTGAGTGGGTTGATGCCTGAGAGGCTTGCAGCGATGAGTACCTGTGCTCCGTAAGGGAGGATACCTTGCATGAAACAGCTGGCAGTGTCGAGGATTGAAGCACTTCGACGCTTGTCGATGTGATAGCGATGAGCTATGTCGTTGGCAATAGGTCCTGCTGTGATAATGGCAACCGTGTTGTTGGCAGTACATACGTTGATGAGTGCCACGAGCATGGCGATGCTCATCTCGCCACCACGCTTGCCATTGATACGGCGTGTGAGGAGTTGGATAATATAATCTATACCACCATTGTGACGGATGATGGAGAGCATTCCGCCAGCAAGGATTGTGACGATGATAAGCTCAGCCATTCCCATCATTCCTGTGTTCATGGCAGCGAACCAGCCGAATACGTCGAATGTTCCTTCGCATATTCCGATGATACCTGTGAGCACTATGCCTATGATGAGTACGAGAAGTACGTTCATTCCACATATTGCCGTGATGATGACAACGAGGTAGGGAAGAGCCCTGATGAAGTCAACGTCTGCAACCATGCTTGTGGAGTGGACATTCATTCCGATGAAGTAATAGACGATGAGCATGATGATGGCAACTGGTGCTACGATACGCACGTTGACCCTGAATTTGTCGCTCATGTTGCAGCCCTGTGTCTGTGTGGCAATGATGGTGGTGTCGCTTATGAAGGATAGGTTGTCACCGAAGTATGTGCCGCCGACTACGAGGCCGACCATGAGCGGGAGGCTTATTCCCTCGTGCTGTGCAATGCCCACGGCAACGGGTGTGAGTGCTGCGATTGTTCCGCACGATGTGCCGATGCTAAGGGATATGAAACATGAAGCGAGGAATATGCCAGGAAGAATGAATGACTCAGGCAAGAAGCGCAGAGCCGTGTTGACAGTAGCATCGACTGCACCTACCTCCTTGGCAGATGAAGCGAATGCGCCTGCAAGCACGAATATCATGAGCATGAGCACCATGGAACTGTTGCCCGCACCCTTTGCGAAGATGCTAATACGTTCGTTCATCGTACCCTTGACCGTGGCAATGGCATAGACGGAAGATACGAGAAATGCTACCGTGATTGGTACTTTGTAGAAGTCCTGTGCAATGATGCTCGTTGCGAGGTAGAGAATCAAAAACACGAAAAGTGGTGATAATGATTTCATCCTTTTTTAAGTGAAAAGTGAATAGTGAAAAGTTAAAAATAGATTTTACTTTGTTCTATGTTCTACAAGTGATTTTGGAAACGAAAATTTAGAAAATTAAAGAAAATTATTTCTTCTTTTCTTTGACAATAATTATCAACATAAACTGTTTTTTGAAGCATGAATTATCATATAATTGGCCATTAAATATTTATGAATATTCGTGGCAAATTCATGGCAATTCATGCAAAATATTTATTTGTCAAGAATGGTCATAATTGTCGTTGTAATAGAATCTTCTTTGATTTTTTAATTTTCGTTTCTAAAAAACTTTCAAACTAAGTGCAAATTTACGTAAAATATGGCAAACGGCAAAATGTACGTATTTTTTTAGTTATTCGTTACGATAAATCAGGTAGAATTGCTATATTTGCAAACGAAACGCAGCCCCCCATCCCTATGGGGGAGTTAAAAATTAAAAGTTAAAAATGCAAGCTCGCTATAGGGAAATTAAGATTTAAGAATTAAAAATTAAGATTTAGAAGATGAAAAGGTGCGTCATAGGCGTCATCTAAAAAACAAATTTTCGTTCTTTTTATTCCGCATTCCGCGAGAACATAAAAACTTAAAAACTCACAAACTAAAAAACTTATATATACTATCAATAAATCTATGAAGAGATTCTTATCAATCATGTCAATAGGATTGGCATCCTTGACATTCATTCAAAACACAACTATGGCACAAAAGCCTGGCACTTTCGAGGCAGGCAAAGGTGCATTTATGCTTAACGGCGAACCTTTCGTCGTGAAAGCCGCTGAAATCCACTATCCTCGTATTCCGCAGCAATACTGGGAACATCGTATCAAGATGTGTAAGGCTCTTGGTATGAACACAATCTGTATCTATATCTTCTGGAACATCCACGAACAGCAGGAAGGTGTGTTCGACTGGTCTGGCAATAACAACGTGGCTGAGTTCTGTCGTCTTGCACAGAAGAATGGTATGTATGTTATTGTACGCCCAGGACCATACGTATGTGCTGAATGGGAGATGGGTGGTCTGCCTTGGTGGCTCCTGAAGAAGAAGGACATCAAGCTTCGTGAGCAGGACCCATACTTCATGGAGCGCGTGAAGATATTTGAGACAGAGGTTGGCAAACAGCTTGCTGGTCTTACTATCCAGAACGGCGGTCCTATCATCATGGTACAGGTGGAGAACGAGTACGGCTCATACGGCAAGAACAAGCCTTACGTGAGCGAGATTCGTGACTGTCTCCGCAGCGTGGGCTTCGACAAGGTGGCACTCTTCCAGTGCGACTGGTCAAGCAACTTCACGGACAACGGACTTGATGACCTCGTGTGGACAATGAACTTCGGTACAGGTGCAAATATTGACGACCAGTTCCGCAAGTTGAAGTCACTCCGTCCTGATGCACCATTGATGTGCTCAGAGTTCTGGAGCGGATGGTTTGACAAGTGGGGCGGCAAGCACGAGACACGTTCGTCAAAGGATATGGTGGCAGGAATGAAGGAGATGCTCGACAAGAATATCTCATTCTCACTCTATATGACTCATGGAGGTACATCATTCGGCCATTGGGCAGGTGCAAACTCTCCAGGTTTTGCTCCAGACGTGACATCATACGACTATGATGCTCCTATCAATGAATACGGACAGGCTACTCCTAAATATACAGAGCTTCGAGAGATGCTCCAGCAGTATTCAAAGACTAAGCTTCCAGCAGTTCCAAAGGCTATAGCTACGACTACGGTGCCTGCATTCCGTTTCACGGAGTATGCTCCTGTGTTCGACAATCTTCCAGAGCCAATCGTGACAGAGAAGGTGAAGACAATGGAGGAGTTCAATCAGGGATGGGGCTCAATCCTCTATCGCACTACGCTTCCTGAACTCAAGAAGCCAGCCAAGCTCCACATAGCAGGTGGTCACGACTATCTCCAGATATATGTGGACGGCAAGTATATCGGCAACCTTGACCGCCGCAATGGTGACAAGGATCTCGTACTCCCATCTTGTCGCAAGGGTGCTCAGCTCGACATCCTTGTGGAGGCAATGGGACGTATCAACTTCGGTCGTGCAATCAAGGACTTCAAGGGTATTGAAGGAACTGTTGACCTCACAATAGATATTGATGACAACGACTATACAGCTCAGCTCAAGAACTGGAAGAACTATCTCTTCCCTGACACATACGAGTTTATGAAGAAGCAGGCTTACAAGCCTCTCACTGATGTCAAGCCACTCAAGAACGGCGACCGTGTACCGGGTTACTACAAGGCACAGTTCACAGTTAATAAGATTGGTGATACATTCCTCAACTTCGAGACATTCGGCAAGGGACTCGTATATGTCAATGGCCACGGTCTCGGACGTATTTGGGAGATTGGTCCTCAGCAGACACTCTTCTGTCCAGGATGCTGGTTGAAGAAGGGTAAGAACGAGATTATCGTTCTCGACATCGTTGGTCCTACAGAGGCTAAGAGCGAGGGTCTCAGCAAGCCTATCATCGACAAGCTCCAGAATGCAGAGCCTCCTATCCACCGCAAGGAAGGACAGAACCTTTCACTTGCAGGCGAGACTCCTGTTGCAGCAGGTCAGTTCAAGGCAGGTAACGGATGGCAGGAGGTTAAGTTCTCTGCTCCACAGACAGGACGCTATGTATGTCTTGAGGCACTCGATAACCACAACGGTAATGAGTATGCTTGTATCGCTGAGCTTTATCTCCTCGATGAGAATGGCGAGCGTCTCTCTCGTGAGCCTTGGAAGATTTCATACGCCGACTCAGAGGACATCCAGACGGGTAACCGTGCAGGCGATAAGATTTACGACCTTCAGGAATCTACGTTCTGGTCAACTCTCAAGGGTGTCAAGTTCCCTCACCATATCATCATCGACCTTGGCAAAGAACGTACGGTGACAGCCCTCCAGTATCTTCCACGTATGGAAAGTAATGTTCCTGGTGCAATCAAGAACTATAAGATATACGTAAAGAAGAACCAGTTCAAGTTTTAATGAATTAGTAATGAGTAATTAGTAATGAGTAATTAATGGTTATTCGCTGATAACTCTCTGCGAGAACTAAAAAACTCACAAACCTAAAAACTCACAAACTTAAAATATAATATTAGGAAAGAGCAGCCTTCGGGTTGCTCTTTTTTTTACGGCCTCCTCTCATTTCTCTCGAAATTGTAACAAAAGAGCATTTATAGGTTACAATGTCTTACGTTGTTTGTTGAAAAAAATCATTATCTTTGCAGACGTGAAACAACAAAACTAAACTTTTAATACTTAATATGAACAAAATCTTCACAATG
>CAMOVB010000126.1:0-9122 GCA_946626925.1 uncultured Prevotellaceae bacterium | reverse complement strand
GAGCGACCTCCGAGAACTCCTAATGTATCAGCGAATTATGTATAAAAACTCTGTGATCTCCGTGGCTCCGTGGGGAAATCAAAAATTTTTTCACCTGTTTTTAATTGTTTTTCTCTGTTTTTCCTTCGTCCGCACCTTGGGTGCGACACCAACCCTTGACAATTATCAACAAATTTACATTTTTCAGCATTTTTCTTTCAAAATGTTTGGTCAGAAAGAATATGTGCCATACATTTGCAGTGTCTTATTTGAGTAGTACACTAAAACACCAATAAAATATGTTATCAGTAAATAATATTTCATTTGGCTATTACAGCACAAGGAAAGTAATCAGCAACCTTTCGCTCGAACTTACTGACGGAGGCGTGTACGGTCTCCTCGGCAAGAACGGAACAGGAAAGAGTACCCTACTCTACCTCATCATGGGACTTCTCCGTCCACAGGAGGGCACAATCACATTCGACGGATACGACACAAGCGAGCGCAACCCTGACGCTCTTCAGGAAATGTTCATCGTACCTGAGGAATACAACGTGCCAAGCATCCCACTACTCGACTACGTGAAGGCTCTCCAGCCTTTCTATCCTAACTTCGACCTACAGATTCTCAAAGATTGTCTCGAGGTGTTCGACATGCCAATAGACATCAACCTCGGTTCACTCTCCATGGGTATGAAGAAGAAGGTATATATGTGCGTGGCACTTGCTGCACGAACAAAGCTCCTGCTCATGGACGAGCCAACCAACGGCCTTGACATCCCATCCAAGAGCCAGTTCCGCAAGGTCATTGCCAAGGGAATGCGCGAAGACCAGATAATCATCATCTCTACCCATCAGGTAAGGGACGTAGAGCTTCTCCTCGACCACGTGACGATAATCGACGACAACAAGGTTCTCCTCAATGACGTCATCGACGTGGAAGAGCCAGTGAACCTTGAGGAACTGTTCCTCAAGACAATAGAGAAATAAAGGCCCCCTCCCGACCTCCCCGTGGGGGAGGAGAAAGAGATACCAAGGGACAATGGGGACAAACAATAATTACAAACTGACTGAAAGTCAAAAAGGACACGATTATGATTGAGGCAATTCTTATGTTCCTCTTCTTATAAGAGTCAAAATTAAAAAGTAAAAAAGGTTCTACAAGAATTCG
The DNA here is from genome assembly GCA_946626925.1 of uncultured Prevotellaceae bacterium. GTDB lineage: Bacteria > Bacteroidota > Bacteroidia > Bacteroidales > Bacteroidaceae > Minthosoma. The sequence continues at coordinate 7,973 of CAMOVB010000126.1, read as the reverse complement.
TGTGGGCGTTGTTTTTAGCCACGAATTACACGAATGCCATCCGGGCGATTGACGGGCTAAAAAGATTCGTGATATTCGTAATTGCACAAGCAATTCTTCGTGTAATGAAAACAGCCTTGAATTACAAATTTCGTGTAAATTAGTGTAATTCGTGGTTGAAAAAAAACTTGTAGAGCAAACATTAAAAGTTAAAAATAAAATTAAGAGCTTTCATGGTTTCTAAATCTTAACTCTTAATTCTTAATTATAAAAAGGCATTATGGATTTCAATAAAGAAAGATTCTTAAATTTCGGTCGCTACGACCTCATCATAAACAAGTCATTCTACCGCACGATGGCACTCATCTGCATCTTCGGCTCAACGGGAATAGCATTCGTTGCATTCTTCGGCCGCTGGTTGATGGCAAACGCTTTCAATAGTTTAGACATAGAACCGCTACAAGACTTTTGGTCATACAAGAATGTGGCCATTACTGCCCTTGTACTTATTATGTTCACGGGCATCATGCACGTCATCTTCGCAGGATGCACGTTCCACAACCTTCGCAACAAGCAGGGAAGAATATCCGAACTAACCCTCCCAGCCACAAACCTTGAGAAGTACGCTTGGCATCTTGGCTTGGTGATAATAGGAGGCACACTGGCTATCATTCTCAGCCTCGTATGCTCTGATGCCTTGAACGCCTTGCTCAACCTCATCTTCCACCCTTTGGAATATCAGAACTCAATCATCTACTCAATCTATGAGCTCATGTCATTCCGCTACACAAACGTCAACGGCACAAGCTTGGCTGACATGGAGGAAATGCAAGGATTACTCAGCGCAATACGATTCATGTCAATCGCAATGTCAGTGTCAGGATTTGCTTTCTTCGTACTTGGCAACGCCATCAAGTATAAGTACAACATCATCCTAACGTACATCACATTTGAGTTCTCAATGTCAATACTCACAATCATTGCGATATTCATCATCAAGAGCCTTGCAGAGAACGATTCAATCCAGATCAATTCAGGAGAGGAAGCACTTGCCTACGTCAAGGCATCAGCCAACATCGTAGCAATACTCAACTACCTTCTCACAGTACTCTACTTCTGGTTGAGCTACAAACTTTACAAAAAGGCTCAAATCACGAGCGGTTGGAACAAATAAACACTTTTTTTATGGATTTTAAGGATAATAAAGCAATATATTTGCAAATAGCAGACTATCTTTGCGACGAGATTCTCCAAGATAAATACCTGGAGGAGGAACGCATCCCATCCGTAAGGGAATATGCGTCAATCGTCGAGGTGAATGTCAACACCTGCATGCGAACATACGACTGGCTACAGAATCAGGACATAATCTTCACCAAGCGAGGACTCGGCTATTTCGTATCTACAGGCGCAAAGGAGGCAATCCTCGCCATGCGCAAGAAAGACTTCTTCGAGGACTTCATACCTGAGCTGAACCGCAAGATGCAGACACTCAGCATCAGCCCTGAAGAACTCGTGGAAGAACTCAGGAAAATTCATAATTCTTAATTCATAATTAAGAGTTAAGAGTTTAAGCGACACGACTATAGTTTTTGCACAATGTGCCTATTAGAAAAACCTTAAAGAACTTTTCTCACTGACCAGCGGGAAGTAAACAGAACAAAAAAAAGAAAAAACATGTTTTCTTTTGTTTTTCTAATTGGCCGCTTGGCGGCAAAAACACATAATCAAAAGCTAACAACAAAGAATTAACATCACAAAACTACAGACATCATGAAACTCAAGACAATCCTTTCAGCAGCAACGATAGCCGTAGCCGCTGTAATGACAACATCATGCGGAATGTCGTCCCACGACATCAAACTTATATTGAACGGCTCAGAAGACGCTGACGGCTACCGCGACTCAGGCAAATGGGGCGAGGTGACCGACAAGACAATAAACACTGACCAGCAATTCAACGCCATCCTTATCAACGGCGGTTGCAACGTCGATTTCACACAGAGTGACAGCATAAGCCTTGTGGCACACGGCAACGAGAATGCCATCGAGGCATACGAGATAAAGGTGAAGGACAGCACACTCATCATCAGCAGGAAGAAGGAGTACAACAATCGTCTCACCATTCCTAAGATTACGCTCAACCTCTCACATCCAGAGATAAACGACGTACACATCAATGGTGCCGGAGACATCGACTTCAAGGAGGATTATAATATAAAAGGTGCACTCAATATCAACATCAACGGAGCGGGCGATATGGAAGCCAAGAAGATTGAATGCGACGAGTTCTGCATCAATGTCAATGGAGCCGGCGACTTCATCTCAAAGAAGATTACTTGTAACAAGAAAGCCGAATTCACAATATCAGGAGCTGGAGACATCGACTCAAACGTGAAGGCACAGAAAGTCAACACCACAATATCAGGAGCCGGCGACGCCAAGGTAGAAGTGGATTGCACCGACCTCTACGTGACAGTAATGGGAGCTGGCGAAATCGAACTAAAGGGTAAGTGCATCAACTTCCACAGAGGAACAACAAATTTCAATTCCATCGACAGCAAGAAACTTCAGTACAAGAAGAAGATTTGATTCAACCTGCACGGGTGCAGGGGTGCACAAAGGTGCCTATTAGAAAAACCTTAAAAGAAACAGAACAAAAACAAGAAAAAACATGTTTTCTTTTGTTTTCCTATGTTTTCTTTTGTTTTTCTAATTGGCCGCTTGGCGGCACGTACATGCCATTCGGAACGCATAAATTTGAAATTACAGATTTGACATCAAATCGGTTTAGTTTCAAAAATCAACAAAACAGTACAAAAACGCTTGAAACATCTATGTTTCGGGCGTTTTTCATTACAGTTTAACACCAAATTAAGCTTTTTGCGCACTTTTTTTTCAAAATTATTTGCCAATTAGCAAAGAATGACTACTTTTGCAACAAGAAACAAAAACAAAGAAAAAAAGAACAAAGATGAGATCATTTTACGGCACATACTTTTATTACTACTTTTACTTTAGCAACAAGTAAGAGCGGGATTCTATGTGCACGATAAAACAAGACAACATCGGTGTAATAAAGAAATAATTCATCCCGCTCATACGAGCGGGATTTTTTTTGTATATAGTATAAAGGTATAATGAGAAGAATAGCAATACAAGGAGAAATCGGGTGTTACCACGACGTAGCGACACACCGCTACTTCGAGGGTGAGGACATCGAGCTTATCTGCTGCAAGACGTTCGAGGACGTGTTCAGCGAGATGAAGAAGGACTCAGGTGTCGTCGGCATAATAGCCATAGAGAACACCATAGCAGGTTCGCTCCTTCACAACTACGAACTGTTGCGCGAAAGCGGAATGCAGATTGTGGGAGAACACAAACTACGCATCTCACACTCCATCATGTGTCTCCCCGGACAAGATTGGGACGACATCAAGGAGGTGAATTCACACCCTGTGGCACTCATGCAATGCCGCGACTTCCTCAACCGTCATCCAGAGATGAAGATTGTGGAGACAGACGATACGGCAGGTTCAGCCAAGGCAATAAGCGAAAAGCAGCTGCAAGGACATGCCGCAATATGTTCAAAGTTTGCAGCACCACTCTACGGAATGAAGATTCTCGAAGAGGGAATAGAAACGAACAAACACAACTTCACCCGTTTTCTCATCCTCGCCGACCCATGGCAGGCGGACACTCTCTGTAACCCACGACAGTCGAACAAGGCAAGCATCGTCTTCACGCTCGAAGACAACGAAGGCTCTCTCTCACAGGTCTTGTCCATCTTCTCATTCTATCACATCAATCTTACGAAGATACAGTCACTCCCTATCATCGGACGTGAATGGGAATATATGTTCTACGTGGATGTCTCCTACGACGACTACACACGCTATCGTCAGAGCATAGACGCCACCCGTCCTCTCACCAAACAACTCAAGATTCTTGGAGAGTATAAGGAAGGAAAGAGCACAATATAATTCAGAATTAAGAATTCATAATTCAAAATTAAGATTTATAAATTATCCATTCTGAATTAAGAATTATCAATTGTCAATTATAAATTAAAACCGCCGTCTCCCCCACTAAACCGGACGGCCGCCCCCTTCGGGGGTCGGGGGGCTCTCCTATGATACAGCCAGCAGAAAGACTTCAATTGGTATCAGAATACTACTTCTCACGCAAGCTCAAGGAAGTAGCACAGTTAAATGCAGAAGGAAAGGACATCATCTCGCTTGCCATCGGCTCGCCTGACATGCCACCTTCACCAGAGACAATCGACGTGCTCTGCGAGAATGCTCGCAAGGCAGATGCTCACGGCTATCAGCCAACCATCGGTATTCCTGAGCTCCGTTCAGCCATGGCACGTTTCTACAAGCGTTGGTACGGAGTGGAACTTGACCCAGCAAAGGAGATTCAACCTCTCATCGGAAGCAAGGAAGGAATACTCCACGTCACTCTCGCACTCTGCAACCCGGGCGACAAGGTACTCGTGCCTAACCCTGGTTATCCTACATACACTTCACTCAGCAAGATTCTCGGACAACAGATTGTCAACTACGACCTCCTTGAGAGCAACGGATGGCAACCTGACTTCGACCAACTGGAGAAGATGGATCTCAGCGGAGTAAAACTCATGTGGACGAATTATCCAAACATGCCTACTGGTGGACGTGCAACACGTGAGCTGTACGAGAAGATTGTGGCTTTCGCCAAGAAGCATGACATCGTAGTGGTGAATGACAATCCATACTCATTCATCCTCAACAAGGAGGAGCACCTCTCCATCCTTCAGGTACCAGGTGCAAAGGATTGCTGCATCGAGTTCAACTCCATGTCGAAGTCACACAACATGCCAGGATGGCGCGTAGGTATGATTGCAACCAACAGCACATTCATCCAGTGGATTCTGAAGATAAAGTCAAACATCGACTCAGGTACGTTCCGTCCTCTTCAGCTTGCAGCTGCACAAGCTTACGACAACACAGAGGATTGGCACACACAGGCAAACATTCACACTTACGCAACACGTCGCAAGATAGCAGAGGAGATAATGACAACCCTCGGCTGCACCTTCGACCCTAAGCAGCAAGGAATGTTCCTATGGGGACGCATCCCTGAGAAGTATGCCGACGTGGAAGACCTCACAGAGAAGGTGCTTCACGAAGGAAGGGTGTTCATCACTCCTGGCTTCATCTTCGGCAGCAACGGTAAGCGTTTCGTTCGCATCTCCCTCTGTGCAAAGGATGAGAAGATGCAGGAAGCACTCGAAAGAATAAAGAAAATATTCTAACAATTTGCAAAATACGTCACATATTGTTCACAACAAGCGGAAAAATAAGAAAATAGATAATTTTCTTTAATTTTCTAAATTTTCGTTTCTAAGAAAAACGTATATTTGCCAACACAACGAAACAAAGTATAAACCACATACCATCCACCCCCAACAGGATGGACACCCCCTTGGGGGGCAGGGGGCTTTAATATATGGAATTAGATCTCTTACCACTCGGACTTCCAAGTGACAACGAACGTCCGTTCGTCATCGCAGGACCATGCTCAGCTGAAACAGAGGAGCAAGTATTAACAACAGCAAGACAGCTCGCCGAAAAGGGTTGCCACATGTTCCGTGCAGGAATATGGAAACCACGCACAAAACCAGGAGGCTTCGAAGGTAACGGAGAGAAGGCTCTCCCATGGATGCAGGCAGTAAAGCAGGAGACAGGAATGCTCACAGCTACTGAGGTTGCCACTCCTGAGCACGTGGAACTTGCACTCAAGTATGGCATCGACATCCTCTGGGTAGGAGCACGCACTACCGCCAATCCATTCGCCATGCAGGCACTTGCCGACTCAATGCGCGGCATAGAAAACCCTGTACTCGTCAAGAACCCAGTAAACCCAGATCTCGAACTCTGGATTGGTGCTCTTGAGCGTATCAACGGAGCAGGCGTCAAGCGTCTTGGAGCCATCCACCGCGGATTCTCAAGCTACGACAAGAAGATATACCGTAACCTCCCGATGTGGCAGATTCCAATCGAGCTTCACCGCCGTATTCCTAACCTTCCAATCGCCAACGACCCAAGCCATATAGGCGGACGACGCGACCTCATCGCACCACTCTGCCAGCAGGCAATGGACCTCGGCATGGACGGCCTTATCGTGGAGAGCCATTGCAATCCTGATGCTGCATGGAGCGACGCAAGCCAGCAGGTTACACCAGACATCCTCGACTACATACTCTCTATCCTCGTCATCCGTGACGAAATCGTGACTACGGAGAACATCACAGCCCTCCGCAAGCAGATTGACGAGATAGACAACAACCTCATGGATCTCCTTGCAAAGCGTATGCGCATCAGCCGTGAGATTGGTCAGTACAAGAAGGAGCACGGCATGACTATCCTCCAGACAAGCCGCTACAACGAGATTCTCGAGAAACGTGGAGCACAGGGTGCCCTCTGCGGTATCGACCCAGAGTGTATCAAGCAGATATTCGAGACAATCCACGAGGAGAGTGTTAAGCAGCAGATGGAGGTGCTCAATAAGTAAGCCCCCTAACCCCCGAAGGGGGCAACCGTCCGGCAGAAGGACAAATGCAAATTCGGGGCTAACACGAAAACAAGACCATTCCCCCCACAATCCGAATGGCCGCCCCCTTCGGGGGTCGGGGGGCATTATGAAGATACTTATACTCGGAGCAGGAAAGATGGGCAGTTTCTTTACCGACCTGCTTTCCTTCGACCACGATGTGGCAGTATATGACATAGATGCCAAGCGACTACGCTTCACATACAACTGCCAGCGCTTCACGACACCAGAGGAGATAAAGGCGTTCCAGCCAGAGCTTGTCCTCAATGCCGTAAGCCTCAAATACACACTATCCGTCTTTGACCAGATTATTCCTCTCCTCCCACCTACATGTATCCTGAGCGACATCAGCAGCGTGAAGACAGGATTCAAGGAGTACTACGAGAAGACAGGTATGCGCTACGTAAGCACGCACCCAATGTTCGGTCCTACATTCGCCAACCTCGGACAGCTCTCGTCAGAGAACGCCATCATCATCAGCGAGGGTGACTTCATGGGACGTTGCTTCTTCAAGGAACTGTACAACAAACTTGAGTTGCACATCTGCGAATACACCTTCGAGGAGCACGACAAGACCGTGGCATACTCACTCAGCATCCCATTCATCTCCACCTTTGCCTTTGCAGCGGTGATGAAACATCAGGATGCTCCTGGTACCACATTCAAGCGTCACATGAAGATTGCACAAGGTGTACTCAGCGAGGACGATTGTCTCCTCCGTGAGATTCTCTTCAATCCTTACACCAAGGATCAGGTCACACAGATATGCGAAGAGATGCAGGAGCTTATTGACATCATTGACAACCGTGACGAGGAGCACATGCAGCGTTATCTCACCAAGATACGTGCAAACATAAAGTAGCCACAGGTTGATCGGCAATCGACAATTAACAATTAATAATTAATAATTAAGCCGTTCGGACGCTTGTTCCGAACGGTTTTCTGTATTTCACTCTTAAAGAAATGAAGAAAATGATACTTGCCATTGCATCCACACTTGTAATCGTAGGATGCACAAGCCCGAATACGACAAAGAGAGAGATGCTTTGTGGTGGTTACACGGATTTCCGCAAACCTACGACTGAGGAGAGAACTTTGTTCATAAATACTTACAAGAGTGACACCTTGCTAACGCCTAACAAGGTGGCAACACAAGTGGTTGCAGGTATGAATTACAAGTTCCGCTGCAAGGACAAGCAGTCACACACCTACGAGGTTGTCATCTACAAGCCTCTGCCTAATCAGGGCAAGGCAACCGTGACAAGCGTACAGGAGTGCAAGAAATAAATCATAACGATTCACAATATTCCGACAAAGTGGAACATGGATTTGTAGTAGGCGGCTTTCTTGTCTAAGGATAGGGGATAGGCCCGGGATGAGGACGGGAGGCGATAGAGGAC
>CAMOVB010000125.1:0-9143 GCA_946626925.1 uncultured Prevotellaceae bacterium | reverse complement strand
AGATGCGCAGTAGGCGGTGCAAGGATTGTAAAAATAATTATGCACACCTACTTATCTATAGAATTTTACCTTAGAAGTATGCCTTCCAAGCAGATGCCACGACAAGACGGTTAGGCATAAGGCGTGAGAAGGTGTGGTAATAGTCGAGGACAAAACCAGCTGAGTGGTTGCGTGAATGAAGGATATCAAGCGTCATTCCTGCTCCGACTTCAAAGCGTGTCTGGCTTGGGATGCGAACGAAAGGAGTGTTGATTATTTCGCCATCAGCACCACGGGTATATGAGTCGAGTGTAAGTTGCTGGCTATGACGTACACCCACCATGGCGCGATAGCCTATGCGTTGGGTCAGTTTATGAGGAATACTGTAGCTGGCTGCAAGGTCAAGATGGTACATAGACATACTGCGTCCCATGGTCTGAGGCGATACACCATTATGGCTTGTTGCCTCAACGTGTGCATGAGCAGTGGACATACGTGCAAGAGCCTCGACAGCAAAGTTAGGAGACAAGTACCAACTCAGATCCATGCCCACCGCATAAGGAGTGGAAATCTTCACGGTAGCATCACCTTCAAAGTCGGCAAGCACGTCAAGGTCTTTCATCTCCACTTGCTTATTGCCCCACTCCGTTCCCATCATATACTTGAAACCCGAAGGGCTACTTTGCATCTTTGCAAGACGTTCCCTGTAACGGGTACGGCTCTCAAGCGTCTGTATCTCATCCTCACCAAGCATCTTGTCCGTAAGGAAATAGGCAAAGTTAGCAGACATCATACCGATGCCCGCGCCTACGAAAGTATCGTTTATCCAATGATTATTATGACGCATACGAAGGAACTGCGTAGCCGTTGCACATCCGTATCCTCCGATGCTCACCCAAGGACTGAGGTGTCCGTACTCACGACTGAGGACAGTAGCCGAGAGGAAAGCCAACGAAGTATGCCCTGAAGGAAAAGACTTGTCATCCTCGCCATTAGGGCGAGTCTCCTTTACGGCAGACTTGAAGCCTTGCGTAACACCTACGTGCAAGGCAAGAGCCATGGAATTGGCAAGCAAGAGACGATTCCAGCTACTTGTACTCTTCACGCCAGCAACCTTCAATGCCCACGTGGCAGCGAGAGGAGTTAGTGCAACTGCATAATCCTGCTTGCCGTAATGACGGTTCTGGAACAGCACCGGCTCAGAGATATACTTATGCTGAGTACAGGTGTGGACAACACCTTTCAGAAGGTAGTTCCATCCAACATAATCCATTGACATCTCTTCCTTTAAGCGGAAACGATGCCAACGTTCCTCATCCTGCATCACCAACTCGAGCTGTTTCCATTTATCCTTGCTCGTCGTAGCCTCATATTCTTCAATAAGACTATCTATTGAGTTGATAAAAGCAGAATCAAGAGGTTCAGGTTCTTGAGCCACCGCCTTAGTACAGCACATTGACACAATGAGTGCCAAATATAATCGTATATTCATTTTCTGACAAATCATTGTGCAAAGATAGAAAAAATATCGCTTTCTTCATTCTACATTCTCCTTTTATTATTAACTTTGCAACCGATAAAACAACACATCTACAATGAAGAATAACATACTTGCACTCCTCGTGAGTCTCCTCATACCAACATCGTCTTCCGCCCAGGACTTTAAGACGATTATCCGTCAGATGCCTGACAGCATCCTTCCTACACTGTCTAAGAACAACATCCTCGACTTCGTGGATTATATGGACAGCAATATGAAGGCTGTCGTAACCAATAACCTTGGCTACAAGAGTGAAATGACGACTCTCACGGCTGACTATGCTTTTATCCGTACATCGTCCAATAGCGATGTGCAGATAAAGCTCCTTCCGCTTGACGACGCCAACATCATATCAATCATACGTTCCGTGTCATGCGACAGCACCAAAACAGACTCACAGATTGAGTTCTACACCACAGATTGGAAGAAGCTGAACACATCCGACTATTTCACATTCAAGGACGACACCAACTTCTCTCATTTCATCCAGAGTCCTGACGACACGTCTCTCCTTATCCGTTTCATCAATCCTCTTGAATTAGATGAAAAGGCTAAGCCACGCGAAAGCATAACGCTAAAGTGGAACGGCAAGAAATACGAACTATAACCATAAAATAACAAATTAATGAAAACAAAACAAATCCTCTTAGCATTTGTTCTAACCTTAGTTTCTTTCAACACAATAAATGCTGCCACTTATTCCGGAGATTTCCTTTCAAACAAAAACATTAAATGGGAGCTTAATACCCAAACAGGAAATTTGCACATTTTCGGAAAAGGCAAAATGACTCTTAAACCCAAAGAAGAATGTCCATGGCTTCAATACAAAGAGCAAATTATTACATGTGACATCGACTCTGGTGTTACAGAATTGTGCGACAACGCATTCAAAGGATGCACTAAACTAACTTCGATATCACTGCCTAACACGCTCACCCGTCTTGGCATTAGGACTTTTGCAGGATGTGTATCTATGGATTCTATTAATATCCCAGAAAAAGTTAAAATGATTCTTAGAAACACATTCGATGGATGTTCTAATCTCAAGCACGTAAATATCCCCAAAAGCATAAAAGAAATAAGGAAAGAAGCATTTCTGAACTGCACAAGTCTCGATAAAATCATTATTGGAGAAAATGTCAACTCTATAGAAAGCTATGCATTTGCCGGTTGTACGAAACTCAGTTCATTCATTGTTTTAGATAGTGCTTCGACAGAATTCCAAGATAGTATTTTCTCAGGATGCACATCACTTTACGAAATTGCACTCCCACAAACAATCAAAAAAACAAGCGTATTTACTTGGAGTAATAGTAATATTCAAGAAGTAACAATCAACATAACAAACTGGGCTAACAAAAACTACACATACCTTGCGACATATAAATTCAAACACAGATATACATACAATGGAGAAGAAATTTGCGGTGACTATGTCATTCCAGAAGGGATAACGACAATAGGAGAAAACTTACTTGCAGGATGTGAAAATATAACAGCATTAAAAACATCAAACACAACAAAAGAAATTCTTTCTGGTGCATTTGGCAATTGCATCAACATTAGTTCCGTAGAATTAACTCCATCCGTTGAAAAATTTACAGATGCGTTTAAAGAGTGCATTGGCGTAACAACATTTAAGATTCCAAACACAGTTAAATCCATAAGTTTTGAGCCTTACAACGAATGTCCAAACTTAGATTACATCACAATACTAATAGACAATTGGGCAGATGACAATAATGTTGCAAAATATTATGCACAATATGATTATCTTTCATGTGGATTCAAATTCATATACAAAGGAGAAGAAATTTCTGGTGATTATACATTCCCTGAAGGTACAACAAAAATAGGTAACAATGCCTTGGGATTTTGTAATGCTCTCAATTCCGTAACATTACCGAATTCCGTTACAATCATTGGTGATCAAGCTTTCGCTTGGTGCTCTAACCTTAGTGAAGTAACACTATCAGAATCTTTAAGAGATATAGGTTCATGTGCTTTTTTCAGGAACCATGCTCTTAAAAACATAAATATACCAAGTTCTGTAACAAGACTTGGCACTTCTGCATTTCAACAATGTGAAAATCTCAGAAAAATAACAGGAATGGAAGGACTAAAATACATAGAACCATACACATTCTACGGCTGTTTGTCTCTAAAGGAGATTATACTACCTTCTATTATGGACTCAATATATTATGGCGCTTTTAGTTATTGTAAATCACTATCTTCTGTAAAGATGCCAGATGCAATATCATACACAAGATATGATTTATTTGAAGGGTGTACTTCTCTTCCTGTCATTGACGATATTAGATATGCTGACACATATCTCGTAAAAGCATTGGGCGATAACACAACATACACAATTAAGGAAGGTACAAAGTATATCTGTGACTACGCATTCAATTGTCACAGGAACTTAGCAAGCATTGAATTTCCAAATTCTATTATAGCCATTGGATTCGATGCATTTAGTGGATGTAATAGTCTGCAAGAGTTAACAATTCCTGAAGGTACAGAGATAATAGAACCAAACGCTTTTGCAGTTTGTAGAAGCTTAACAAAGCTATCACTACCTAAATCCATTAAAAAGATGGGGGATTGCTGTTTCTATGGATGTGCAAAACTACAAGATATAGACGTAAACTGGGAAATACCGCCTTTCCCTGGTTATGATTCCTTTGGCGAAGTAGATTATACAACTTGTAAATTGTATATACCAGCAGGAACAAAGAAATCATATTACGGAAAAGGAGGATGGGCAATCTTCCGCAATAACATGATAGAGAAAAACGCTACTAACTCTATTAAAGATATAGAAAACGAAAGTAAAAAGAAGTTTATCGTTACAGGAAATTCTATAGAAACACAAGGATTAAACGACAACACAAACTTCTTCATATACTCAACAAATGGAAATCTTATTGCAAGTGGCAAAGGAAACATGTCTGTTTTTCTTGCCAAAGGAACATATATAATATATGCTGAGAAAGAACTTCAGAAACACTTTGTCATAAAATAAAAGAAATGCAGGGATTGCCTTTATTGTCGTCAAAACACGATTATCAAAGGCAATCTTTTGCATTTTTCTATTCGATTAATGAGTTACTAACCAATCATCTACCATGAAAATGGTATTGCGAGACTTTTAAAAAACTCGTACCTTTGCACCAACAAACAAGGATAAAACAACGGATTTATAAACTTACTTATTTGAAAAAAAATGATTATGAAGAAACTATTACTAACATTATCAGCAGTATTGCTGGCTTTAGGACTTAATGCACAAACATTTGAATGGGGCACGGCTTCTTGGAACATCGAGGATGGCAAGGTGTATGACGGTATTGAAGACTTAAATGCCGAGGGAATAATACTCACATACACAAATCCAAATGATTACGCTCTTACACCCTTAAACGTAACGTCAATCGACTACGAATTGTACATCGACGATGCAGTCGAACCTCTTGTTGAAGAGACTTCTACACGAGGAAGCGTGGCAGTAACATTCAACTACCCATTCGTCGAGGGACATAAATATAAGATTGTGACTAAAAAGACATCACTTGCACAAGTGAACCTCGCTACATTTTCTGCCGATATCCTCGCAGAAGATGCCACTTCTTACTCAATCAGTTTCACAGTCAAAGGTCCAGAGCTTGTCAAGACGTTTGACGTAGAGGCTTATCAGTCATTAAGCATCATCGACCAAAACGAGGAAATCACATATTCAGCCATTGACACTACAGAGATTATCAATGCTCTTGGCATCAAGTCAATCAGCGAGGCTAAAATCTACGGCCTCAATCCTAACGGCTCATACAATGCCTATTTCGGTCAGGACTGGTATGACGGTTGGCGTGATGTAAATGGTGAATATACTACATACTCAGGTGGATGGGACGCACGTGCAGGTCGCAATGCAACACCTGCAGTTTATAGCATCAAGATTAGCGACAAGGCAGATTCACTCTTCTATTACTTCTATGACTACTGGACAGAGTACCAAGAGGATGTGCCAACTGAGACAGGTGGTTCCACACTCAATGGTGTTCGCAAACGTGCAACAACCTCATTCCACTCTATCATATGGGAATGGGACAATGGCGACGGAACAACCACTAAATACAACCGTTCATTCCGTGTGGATGAGGGTACTGACTACAAGGCAAGCTACGTCGTTATTGCCAATAAGAAGTATGTACTCATTAACGCAACGCTCCACTTCGTTAGCCAGGAAGAGTATGCAAAACTCAAGAGTGCAAGCAAGAATTACGAAGGAGTCATAGCACTTGGAACATCTATTCCTGCACAGCCAGGCACACCATTGGCAGGTGTTGCGACATCAGCACAGACAGTCAGCGTGACACAAGCAGATGCAGATGGAAAGGCAGAAGTGACATTCTCAGGATTCAACGTGACAGTGCCACCACTGACCATAGAGAACCTCACAATTCCAGTAACAGTGAGCGAGGATAACGGCAAGATTATCTACGCAACAACTGAGCCAGTATCTGTTTCATTCCAATCTGGAGCAATGAGCCTTATATACTCAGCATCGCTCCGTGGCGAACAGGCTTCAGCTGACACTGCACCAGTGTTTGTACTCACACTCTCACAGGCAACTATAATCACTGTTGCATTTAACACAACAGAAGAACTTGCCAAGGAAACTATCAACGCAAAATATGCTGACGTAACATCAGTTGAAGCTGTTAATGGCTCACGCGAAGAAGTTAGTTCATATAACTTAAATGGCGTTCGTGGTACAAACTCAGGATTCAAGAGCATAAAGATTGTAAGGTTTAATGATGGTACAATTAAAAAATTGGTAAAATAAGTTCGTTATATCGCTAAGAATCTAACTATTGCGCCTGCATTCTGTCGTCAGACAGGGTGCAGGTTTTGTTTTCCCATAGTACTTTTGAGTTAGCATAGTAACCATACCCCAAGGAAAAGACGACAGTAGAATTGCGAAAGCCACACCTTTAATCCATTTCATCCAAATCTTTCGTTGAATCATTCTAAAGCTTTCACGAAAGTAAACGAAAGCTTTGGGCATATCAATTTATGCCTTTCAGCATATTCACACAAAAGAAAGGTCAAAAGAAAAGCGATGTTGTATCAAGGCGGTACAACATTGCAAAACAGTCCATATACATAAAATTAAGATTCATGTACATATTATCTATCACTTAGGATATACGTCACCAGATTTTCTCACTCTTTCCATACATTCATCTATCATTGTCTGCATTTCCGGAGTATCGATATCATCGCCAAATCCATCTTGACGAAGATAATGAATTATTATCTTTCGCCATCCATCTTCATCAAAGAGTAATTTATTGATATATTCATATAATTCTGGACTATGTTTTTTGGGCACATTGTCAACTTTTATCCCATGATAGCCACCAAGACATACAACTTTATCCACACTATCCGAGTAAAAGATGCGAGCCAATACCCTGATATCACAATTATCGTTGACAGAGTCATCTATTAGCATATCAACAATACGAATAAAGCTATCAACACTACACGAATCAGTGACAACAGTATCCAAGCAGTCATGAGACAAAAACTTTTCAGGAGTATTAATTGAATTCATCGTTTCTAAACTCTTTTCCAAATAATAGAATTCAACTTTGGGAAAAGAAGAAGTTGATACAGAATTATCACGACAAGATATCATCACCGAAAGAAAAACCAAAATAAAAAAAATCCTATTCATACTCATCTTTCCAAAAAAATATTTACAGGATAAAAAAAACTCCATTATGATCTTCTCTTACCTTCTGGATTATGTCATTACAAGTTAAACGCATAATGTGTTGATGTTAGATTCTACACGCAAAGATAAAGTAAAAAGATGGCATAGCAAAAACATTAGCATCTTTTACTTCAAAATAAGTATGCCACTTTACACTCGTAAACATGATAGTTACAAAGCGGAAAGTGGCAGTTAATGTAGCGTAAGTATCATACCTATCACATAAAGCGATGTTGTATCACATAAGGTGGTACAACATCGCAAATAAGATTACTTCAACAGAATTTTCATAATCGAATGCGATAATGTGTCATATTGGAGTACACTTATTTTAGCATACACGATTCAGTTTATCTTACACTAACTGGTACAGAAAGAACTATCATGGACTTTGCTTGACTTTCAACATCATCATAACTAACATTTCCACAAAACTCCAACAATTTATCCACTTTTTCATATACACCAAACTCAATGATAACACATTTTGGTTTTCTTTTAATTTTTCGCTCCTTCATTTTTGGTAGCATAAGCACATGATGAAAACAAGATAATTTTTCAGCATAAAAATCTTTTATACACACAGATGATTTGAAAGCGTCTTTCTTAATTGGCACCATCAAAGAATCACCAGGGGCAACATTAGTAAATGTAAAAGTTAAACGACCATTTTGGATTATTCTATCCTTATAATACGTTATCACATTATTTACACATCCTCTAAGCCTTAATTCTGGAAGAAGAGGCAATAATGAGAGCTTATATGATTTATTACGTTTATCATATCTATAGAAATACTTTGATGAATATATATAACCATCTGAGCACATACCCAAATACCCATTAAAAAGATATATGGTATCACTCGACTTGTTGCTGATACAAAATATATATTCATCATGAGTTTCATCATGCAAATTAATTCTAATTGAATCGGCATTATCAGCACAAAGTTCAACTACACAACAAGTCAAAAAAAACAGAAATATTATTTGTCTCATTTTTTTATTAGTCTATTATGATTAGAATCGTATTTCCTATCTGGCAGACCTATAATTTTACGAATATAATTATTATAATTAATCACCCCACTTTGGATTTTTCCATCATACAAAACGTGTCCAAGCTCATGGAACAACCTATCTGTCGTACTTGTCTCACAACGACTTCCTCTAAACAAGACATCACCAGACTTAGCATACTTGGATTTTCCATCTAATCTATAATAATCAGCAGTAACAATATCCACAGGAAACGTATTTGATGCGTTCGGATCTACAACGATAAAATTTTCAGAAGTATTTGGATTTTCAGAAGCAAGAATTGTTATAGCACCACTATTTTCTATCATATTTTTTTCACTAACATGAACATTTGCATCATTATTATCATAACTTTTACCAAAAACCACGTTAGTAACATCTTTACTTTCCATAGTTTTCTGGAGTCCTTTTAACGCCTTCTTTTGTTCTTTTGATAAGCCATTTCGACTTCCATTAAATGTTAAATTTCCCCTATCATCAAACCCAAAAGAGTTAGAGGTCTGTTCTCCAAAAACATCAACTAACGAATTAATAAACTGTGCTCTATATAGTTCATCTACTCGAATCGTATCTCCCGTTGGGTCTGTATACTTCACAGGATTACCAGCGCAATAAGCATATGGACTGATGTGGTAGTACTTTTCACATAGTGGGTCCATGCTCGTGAACTGACCGATTGCGGCATCGTACTGACGTGCAGAATAGTCATACAGATTCAGTCCGTGCATACGGTCAAGCTCCTTGCCGTTGTACAGATGATTCTGAACGTCCACTCCATTATCCACATCGGTAT
>CAMOVB010000124.1:0-9163 GCA_946626925.1 uncultured Prevotellaceae bacterium | reverse complement strand
TGAAGATAACACATGCATTGTGACCGCCAAAGCCGAAGGTGTTGCTGAGTCCAGCACGTACCTCGCGCTTCTGAGCCTTATTGAATGTGAAGTTAAGATTGTAGTCAATCTCCTCATCCTTATCCTCAGGGTCGTGGTTGATTGTTGGAGGAACGATGTCTTCCTTTACAGAAAGGATTGTAAACATAGCCTCAACAGCACCAGCAGCACCGAGAAGGTGACCTGTCATAGACTTAGTAGAACTGATGTTGAGCTTGTAAGCTGCATCACCGAATACGTCCTTGATAGCCTTTGACTCAGAGATGTCACCCACGTGAGTAGATGTACCATGTACGTTGATGTAGTCGATATCTTCTGGCTTGAGTTCTGCATCCCTGAGCGCACGCTCCATAACGAGCTTAGCACCAAGACCCTCTGGGTGAGAAGCTGTGATGTGATAAGCATCGGCAGACATACCTGCACCAGCCATCTCAGCATAAATCTTAGCACCACGAGCCTTTGCATGCTCAAGTTCCTCAAGAACGAGGATACCAGCACCTTCACCCATAACGAATCCGTCACGGCTTGCGCTGAATGGACGGCTTGCCTTCTCAGGCTCATCGTTACGAGTAGAGAGAGCCTTCATGGCGTTGAAGCCACCAAGACCTGCTGGCCATATTGCTGACTCAGCACCACCAGTTACGATAGCTGATGCCTTTCCGAGACGGATAAGGTTGAATGCGTCAGCAAGTGCGTTTGATGAAGATGCACATGCAGATGTAGTAACGTAGTTAGGTCCACGGAAACCGTTCTCTATAGAGATGTAACCAGCTGCGATATCTGCAATCATCTTAGGGATAAAGAATGGATTATACTTAGGACCGAGTGTAGGACCATTGAGAGCATAGTTACCTGCCTCTTCCTCGAAAGTGTGCATACCGCCGATTCCGACACCCATTACCACACCTACCTCGTTGCGGTCAAGATTCTCGTAGTCAAGAATAGCAGAATCCTTGATAGCCATCTTAGCAGCAGCGAGAGCATAGTGACAATAGATATCCATCTTACGAGCTTCCTTGCGGTCGATATAGTCCTCTGCCTTGAAGTTCTTCACCTCACAAGCGAACTGAGTCTTAAACTCAGAAGCGTCGAAGTGTGTAATAGGAGCAGCACCACTCTTTCCAGCCTTGATATTCTCCCAAGTTTCCTCAGCAGTATTTCCAAGTGGAGTTACAGCACCAATACCTGTTACGACAACTCTTTTTAATTCCATATTATTAAGTTTTTGAGTTTTTAAGTTTATGAGTTTTTGGGTTTTTAAGTCTTTTAAGTTTGTAAGTTTTTGAGTTTGTGAGCTTATTATTTTTTAAGTTCTAATGTGTTTAAGAACTCAAACACATGTGCTCACATGAATGTCATATTCTCTAAAACAAAAAAAAGTTTTTGAGTTGTTGACACATTTTGACCTATATTATATATAAGGTGCAAAATCTCCCAAAAACTCAAAAACCTATAAACTTGTCTTACTTACCGTTTGCCTCGATGTAAGCGATAGCGTCACCTACAGTAGCGATCTTCTCAGCCTGATCGTCTGGAATGCTGATACCAAATGCCTTCTCAAATTCCATGATGAGCTCTACAGTATCGAGAGAGTCTGCACCGAGATCGTTAGTGAAAGATGCTTCTGGCTTTACTTCAGCCTCATCTACATTGAGCTTGTCAACGATAATTGACTTTACTCTTGATTCAATTTCTGACATAATTTTGTTTTTAATTTAATGTTAATGAATTAATTTTCTTATTCAAGTTATGTTTTTACGTGACAAAGGTAGGAAAATATCTCTAAACAGCACAATAATATTCATTAAAAATGACGTTTTTTGCACAAACCACATGCAAGTGTGCTGTTTTTTCGCGCTATTTACTCCTTATTTGCACGTTTACGCTCCAAATGGTCAAGAATAATCTTACGGATACGCATGCTCTTTGGAGTTACCTCTACGTATTCGTCCTCCTTGATGTATTCAAGTGCCTCTTCGAGTGAGAATACAACTGGTGGAATGATACGAGCCTTTTCGTCTGTACCGCTGGCACGTGTATTTGTCAACTGCTTTGCCTTTGTCACGTTTACAACGAGGTCATTCTCATGAACGTGTTCTCCGACAACCTGACCTGCATAGACCTTGTCCTGTGGGAAGATGAAGAACTTACCACGGTCCTGAAGGTGGTCGATGGCAAATGCTACGGCTGTTCCTGACTCCATGGCAATCATAGAGCCGTTGACGCGGCGCTGCATCTCGCCCTTGTATGGCTGGTAATCCTTGAAACGGTGAGCCATGATAGCTTCTCCCTGGCTGGCTGTGAGCACGTTGGTACGAAGACCGATGATTCCACGTGATGGAATCTCGAACTCGATATTTACACGGTCGCCCTGTGCCTCCATTGAGAGCATCTCACCCTTACGACGAGTAACCATATCAATCATCTTGCTTGCGAACTCCTCAGGCACGTTGATTGTGAGTTCCTCGATTGGCTCGCACTTCTCGCCATTGATTTCCTTATAGATAACCTGTGGCTGACCAACCTGAAGCTCGTAACCCTCACGACGCATTGTCTCGATGAGGACAGAAAGGTGGAGCACACCACGGCCGCTTACAATCCAACTGTCTGTTGAGTCGCCCTTTGGAGCAACACGGAGTGCAAGGTTCTTCTCAAGTTCCTTTGCAAGACGCTCGTTGATGTGGCGGCTTGTACAGAACTTACCTTCCTTACCGAAGAATGGAGAGTTGTTGATTGTAAAGAGCATGGACATTGTTGGTTCGTCGATGCTGATTGTTGGGAGTGCCTCTGGTGCCTCGAAGTCGCAGATTGAGTCTCCGATTTCAAAGTTTGTAAGACCGATAACGGCACAGATGTCACCTGACTGAACCTCCTCTGTTGTACGGTGACCCATACCCTCGAATGTGTGAAGCTCCTTAATCTTTGTCTTCTCCTGACTTCCGTCACGGTGGCAGATTGTAATCTGCTGACCTGCCTTGAGGGTACCACGATGTACACGACCTACAGCAATACGACCTGTGTAAGTTGAGTAGTCAAGACTTGTGATGAGCATCTGTGATGTTCCCTGAAGACGCTCAGGAGCAGGAATTGTATCGAGAATGACATCAAGAAGATAAGTGATGTCATTTGTTGGCTTAGAGTAGTCAGGACCCATCCATCCGTTCTTGGCAGAACCGTAAACGACTGGGAAGTTGAGCTGGTCCTCAGTAGCGTTGAGTGAGAACATAAGGTCGAACACCATCTCGTAAACCTCTTCTGGACGACAGTTAGGCTTATCAACCTTGTTGACAACGACAACTGGCTTGAGACCTATTTCGAGTGCCTTCTGGAGTACGAAACGTGTCTGAGGCATAGGACCCTCGAACGCATCCACGAGAAGGATACATCCGTCAGCCATATTGAGCACACGCTCTACCTCGCCACCGAAGTCGCTGTGTCCCGGAGTATCAATAACGTTGATTTTTACTCCCTTATAGTTGATTGATACATTCTTTGAGAGAATTGTTATACCACGCTCACGCTCGAGCTCATTGTTATCCAAAATCAAATCTCCTGTCTGCTGATTCTCGCGGAAAAGGTTTCCTGCAAGCAGCATCTTGTCAACCAGGGTTGTCTTTCCGTGGTCAACGTGCGCTATGATAGCGATGTTTCTTATGTCCTGCATATTCAAATTGAGAATTAAGATTTAAGAATTAAGATTAAGCATGGTCACAATATGAAAATAAATATTCCTGACGATGACAAACAATCTTTATTTTTCTTAAACCTTAAAAATTATAATTTCAGGTGCAAAGTTACGCATAAAATTGGAAATAAACCGTAAAAAGATAGAAAAAACACTATAACTCGTTAAATTCTTAATTCTTAATTCTCAATTCTTAATTCTTTTTCGTACCTTTGCGCACGATTTCTGAACGAGCCGACTATTATTGCTGATAATTGAGGCTCGGCAGACAACAACTATTTATTAATTATTTAATACAAATACAATTATGTATCTTGATTCAGCAAAGAAGGCAGAAATCTTCGCACAGTACGGTGGTTCTGCTACTAACACAGGTTCATGCGAGAGCCAGGTTGCTCTCCTTACTTATCGTATCCAGCACCTTACAGAGCATGTAAAGGCTAACCACAAGGACTACAGCACAAACCGTGCCCTCGTGAAGCTCGTAGGTCAGCGTCGTTCACTCCTCGCTTACCTCAAGCGTAAGGACATCGAGCGTTACCGTGCTATCGTTAAGGCTCTCGGTCTTCGTAAGTAATCCTGTGAACAAGGAATACGAAAATGTTCGCCACAGTTTCCCACAGGGATGCTGTGGCTTAATTTTTGGCCCCACCCCGGCCCTCCCGTGGGGAGGGGGAGAGAGCAAGGCTAGCTAGTTAAGCTAGATGTTATAGTTAATCTAGTCTTTCTATATAATCTAGCCCTTCTAGGGCCGCTAATCACAATCAATTTTGAATTCTGAATTTTTAATTTATAATTTTCATGATGGAGCTTCCAGAAGACCCAATGATGCTCTTCAGCATCGTGAATATGAAATTGCGTGACTTCTACAAGGACCTTGACGACTTCTGCATGAAAGAGGACGTTGACAAGGAAGTCATCTGTGCAAAGCTTGCGACCATCGGAATGGAATATTCCAAGGAGCACAACAAGTTCTGGTGATTTTTGATATTTTGATACGCATCCTTCTAAAGAGTGCTTACACTTTGACTCTTGAAAATTCTCAAAAGAATTACGAAGGGTTGACGAACCATTAACGAAGGATTTGCGAACCCTCATGCATTATCAAAATGTTTGTAAAATCGCCCATTTTGCAACAACACAAAAACAACCATTTATGTCATTATTCTGCAAGAAAGAATCTGAACTCACAAGGCTTCTGGTGATGCGTTTCTCAGCCATGGGAGATGTAGCCATGACCGTACCGGTAATCCACAGCCTTGCATCACAAAACAGCAACATACGTATTACGGTAGTGACACGCAAGCGTTTTGTACCTATGTACGAGTGGATGCCAGCCAACGTGAACGTGATTGGCATAGACCTCGACGACTACAAGGGAATAACGGGGTTGACAAAGCTCTATAAGGAACTCCGAAAGCATGAGTTCAACGCTGTGGCTGACATCCACGACGTTCTTCGCACCAAGTATGTGAGATTCTGTTTCCGTATGGCAGGAGTAAAGGTAGGAGTGATTGACAAGGGACGTGACGACAAGAAGGCTCTTATCGGTCATAGTCAGGATGCCAAGGAACTTCCTCTCATGACAGAGCGTTATGCTGACGTGTTCCGCAAACTCCTCAATATTGACTTCAAGGTTGACTATAACGGACGCAGGGCTGTCATGGAACGCTTTGTTCTTCAGTCGTCTCTCGTTGAAATCCGTAAGTTTACGGGAACAAAGGCAGAAGGAGAGAAGTGGATAGGTATCGCTCCTTTTGCAGCACATGCCCAGAAAGTCTATCCGCTTGACAAGATGCGCCTTGCCGCTCAGCTCTTGTTGGAGAAGGGGTACAAGGTGTTCCTCTTTGGAGCAGGTAAGGAGGAGAGTGAGGAACTCAAGACTTGGGAATGTGACGGAATAAAGTCAACATGTGGCAAGTTGAACGGACTTCGTGACGAGCTTCTCCTCATGACTCAGCTTGACCTCATGATTAGCATGGATTCAGCCAATATGCACATGGCTGCCATGGTGGGAACAAAGACACTCAGCATCTGGGGCGCAACTCATCCTAAGGCAGGATTTACGGCATACGGCCAAGGACGTGACAACATAATAGACATCGACATGCCTTGTCGCCCATGCTCAATATACGGAAATAAGCCTTGCCAGTTTGGTGACCTTCGTTGCATGAACCAGATTGAACCAAGGACAATAGCCGAGAAAGCAGCTGCCATTCTGCGGAGTTAAAAGTTAAAAATTAAAAGTTAAAAATTAACTTGCCAGGTTGAGACAAAGTATTGACTAAGTATAGACTCAGTACTGACTCACTATAGACTCTCAACAATAAAGAACTTGACGTAATAGACATGGAAATAAAGAGGAATTATACATCCAACATCGTAGCATTCGTGTGCAATATCGCACTCGTGTATGTGGCATACGCCATCTGCCGTATTGAGTACCTGTTGGAGAACTGGAGCCTTTTCTCCGAATCATTCTTCCGCAACTCGTGGACAGACATCCTCACAGGATGCTGGATGTTTGACACCTCTGCAATCCTTTATACCAATGTCATTTATGCAGCATTCATGCTTTTCCCTCTGCATTTCAAGGAATCAAAGCTGTGGACAAGCATCTGCAAGTGGATGTTCGTCATCCTCAACTCTATCTTTATTGCGATAAATATAGTTGACTCCGTTTATTTCCAATATACGGGAAGACGCACAACCATGTCCGTCTTTAGTGAATTTAGCAACGAGGGTAACATGCTCAGCATCATGGGAACCGAGTTCCTGCGCCATTGGTATCTGGTAATCTTTGCTGGCGTACTTTTCTACGGATTATACAAGCTATATGTGACTCCAAAGGGAAACATATTCTTCCCAGATTGGAAGAGACTATCTCAATATTACGCCATTCACTTTGCTTGTTTCCTCCTGTACATACCGCTCACGATATGCGGAATGAGAGGCGGGGCAACCACAGCCGTACGCCCGATAACGATAAGCAACGCAAACCAGTATGTCAATCGTCCTGCTGAGGCAGCCGTCATACTCAACACGCCATTCTCGCTTATTCGTACTTTGACAAAGAAGACATTCGTTAACCCACAATATTTCACAAAGGAAGAGCTTGACAGGATTTATTCTCCTGTTCATATCTATGACGAGAAATGCGACTCGTCTCTTCATGCTTCCCTCAAAGGTCACAACGTTGTTGTTCTCATCGTAGAGAGTTTTGGTCGCGAATACATAGGCAAATACAACGAAAGACTTGAAGGTGGCAAGTACAAGGGCTACGCTCCATTCATAGATTCGCTCTACGAGAAGAGCCTCAGCTTTGACTACACTTTCTGCAATGGACGAAAGAGCATAGACGGAATGCCGTCAATACTTTCAAGCATCCCAATGTTCGTAGAGCCATTCTTCCTTACTCCTTCTTCCATGAACAATGTGAGCGGATTGGCAGGAGAGCTTGGCAAGGAAGGCTACTATTCAGCATTCTTCCACGGAGCAGAGAATGGAAGCATGGGATTTCAGGCATTTGCACGTGCAACAGGATTCAAGGATTACTTTGGTAGAACGGAGTATAATCAAGACAAACGCTTTGACGGAGACAAGGACTTTGACGGAACATGGGCAATATGGGACGAGCCGTTCCTCCAGTTCTACGCAACCAAGATGAGCGAGATGAAGGAACCATTCATCACGGCAGTATTCACGGCAAGTAGCCATCACCCTTACGTCGTGCCTGACGAATACAAGAATATATATAAGGAGGAAGGCAACAACGTAATACACAAGTGCATTCGCTATACCGACCATGCCTTGAAGCGTTTCTTCGAGACAGCCAGCAAGCAGCCTTGGTTCAAGAATACGCTCTTCGTATTTACGTCCGACCATACCAATCTATCTGATCATCCTGAGTATATGACCGACCTCGGTGGATTTGGCTCACCGATACTCTTCTACGATCCATCAGGTACGATAAAGCCTGAGCGTCGCCATTGTATCGCACAGCAGATAGACATCATGCCTACCGTCCTCAGTTACCTCGGATATGACAAGCCATTCGTGGCATTCGGCAAGAATCTTCTTGCCACAAGCGACAAGGACACATGGGCAGTCAACTACAACAACGGCATCTACCAGTATGTTAAGGATGACTATCTCCTCCAGTTTGACGGAACAAATGTCAAGGCAATATACAACATTAAGGACGATTGGATGCTCACAAAGAACCTCGTGAGTCAGCATGACGCTCGTTTCAAGACAATGGAGAAGGAACTCAAAGCAATCATACAGTCATACATGGAACGTATGACGGAAGATAAGTTAACAGCAGAACAATAAGATAATGGCAAACAAGACATCTGTATATACACTCAATTTTGGCGAGAAGATACTCTTTGGTATAATTTACGGATTGACATACCTCTTATCTCTCCTGCCATTGTGCGTTCTATATATTATTGCAGACGGAATTTATCTTTTGGTTTACAAGGTTGTCGGCTATAGAAAGAAACTTGTGCGCAAGAATCTTACCGACTCCTTTCCTGACAAGAGCCAGAAGGAGATAATCGACATAGAGAAGAAATTCTACCATTTTCTTGCCGACTACGTGGTTGAGACACTCAAGCTTCTTTCCGTAAGTAAGAAGGAGATGAGAAGACGTGTGACATACAGCAACCTACACTATATGAACGATGCTGAGGCAAAGGGACAATCTGTAACCATACTCCTTGGTCATTACTGCAACTGGGAATGGGTCACCACAATAGGTATGTTCATAGACAAGAAGACATTCGGTGGACAGATTTACCATATTCTTGAGAATAAGGTTATGGACAAGTTTTTCCTCATCCTGCGTGAGCGCATGGGACCTAAGTGCGTACCTATGTCCGAGATTCTCCGTCGCCGAGTAGAATGTCATCGTGACGGTCGTGTTATGGTTATGGGATATATTGCTGACCAAGTACCTTTCTGGAACAACATCCACTACTGGACAGATTTTCTCAATCATGATACCCCAGTACTTACAGGTGCAGAAACGATAACCAAGCGTTTCAATGACCGTGCCATATATCTTAACATCTCACGTCCACGCCGTGGATATTATCACATCGACCTCCAGCTCCTCGCAGACGAGAGCAAGAATATTCCTGACTGGGAGATAACGGAGGCCTTCACACGTGCCTTGGAAAAGAGCATCCAGAGAGCACCACAATACTGGTTGTGGACACACAACCGCTGGAAGCGTACCCGCGAAGAATGGCTCAAGATGGTTGACCCAAAGACAGGAAAGGTACTAATGCGATAATCGAAGAGCATATCTATAACAAGAAGAGCAAAAGAACAATAAACAAATATGAACTATTTCAAACAACTGGGTACAACCATCAAAGAAGGATTTGCATACTACTGTCTCCTTACGACAGTCATTACCCTGATGTTCAT
>CAMOVB010000123.1:0-9233 GCA_946626925.1 uncultured Prevotellaceae bacterium | reverse complement strand
CCCTTCAATCACCAACAAGTCGCTCATGCAGCTTGCCGAAGACCTCGGTATTAAGGTTGAGCGTCGCCAGATTCCTGAAGAGGAACTTGCAGAGTTCGAGGAGGCAGGAGCATGTGGTACAGCAGCAGTTATTTCACCAATCTCAAAGATTGATGACCTTGAGACCGGCAAGTCATACGTATTCGGTGACAAGCCAGGACCTGTGTCAACAAAATTGTACAATCTGCTACGTGGCATCCAGTATGGCATCGAGCCAGACAAGCACGGCTGGACACGAGTAGTAATAGAATAATCAAAAACTCTCGCATGCTCAAGCTGAGCACTTGCGAAACTAAAAACATTAATGGGTAAAGGTAAACTTGCCAAATTTGCAGACATGGCAGAGAACCCCCTCGTTGTGGAGTGTCCTTTCTGGAAACTTCAGAACGAGGGCTTTGCTCTTAAAGGCAAATGGCATTCTGATTTCTTTCACAACGACAATCCGATAGTTCTCGAACTCGGATGCGGACGTGGTGAATATACGGTGGGACTCGCAAAGCGTTTCCCCGACATCAACTTCATTGGCGTGGACATCAAGGGAAGCCGTATGTGGCATGGTGCCAAGGAAGCACTCGAAAAGGGTATGAAGAACGTAGCATTCCTGCGTACCAATATAGAGTGTATCGACGGACTCTTTGCCGAAGACGAGGTGGCTGAGATATGGCTCACATTCTCTGACCCACAGATGAAGAAGGCAACCAAGCGTCTCACGTCAACATACTTCATGGAACGCTATCGCAGGTTCCTTGTGGATGAGGGCATAATAAATGTGAAGACTGACAGTAACTTCCTCGCCACCTATACTAAATATATGGTGGAGAAGAATAACCTCAAGATGGAGTTCTTCACAGAAGACCTTTATAACACGGAAGGTGTGGATGACGCCTTGACGTCAATACAAACCTACTATGAAGGTATGTGGCTCGAAAGGGGTATTCCTATCAAGTACATCAAGTTCCGCCTGCCTAAACAGGGATCACTTGAGGAACCTAACATCGAGATTCCTGTTGACGGATATCGTTCATACAACCACGAGGTACTGAGCACAAGGACAACGGGAAAGTAAAGACAATTAAGAATTCCTAATTCAAAATTCATAATTGCAGGCATGCCATAATGTTTTAGCATTTATATATGAATTGTGAATTATTTAAGGGTGGTTATAATTTTACATTTCTAATTTTTAATTTTTAACGTGACAACAATTTATCCAGCACTTATACATCAGGCACTTGCCACAGTTCGCTATCCAGGCAATGGCAAGAGCATCATGGAGAATGAGATGCTTGAGGACGACCTCCGCATCGACGGTATGAAGGTCAGCTTCTCACTCATCTTCCCTAAACCGACAGATCCGTTCCGCAAGTCAGTAATCAAGGCAGCCGAGGCAGCCATCAAGATGTATGTGGACAAGGACTGTGAAGTAACAATCAACGAGAAGTCAGCAACAGCACTTCCTCCTGAGCCAGACAAGCTTCTCCCTAACGTGAAGAACATCATTGCCGTCAGCTCAGGCAAGGGTGGTGTAGGCAAGAGTACCGTCACAGCCAACCTTGCAGTGGGACTTGCAAAGCTCGGCTACAAGGTAGGACTTCTCGACACCGACATATTCGGTCCAAGTATGCCAAAGATGTTTCAGGTGGAGAACGAACGTCCATACGCCGAACAGGTGGATGGACGTGACCTCATTGTACCTATAGAAAAGTATGGCGTCAAGCTCCTCTCCATCGGCTTCTTCGTCAATCCTGACGAGGCTACACTATGGCGTGGAGGAATGGCCTGCAATGCCCTCAAACAGCTCATCAGCGATGCCATGTGGGGCGACCTCGACTACTTCATTCTCGATACGCCTCCAGGCACAAGCGACATACATCTCACGCTCCTTCAGACGCTTGCCATCACAGGAGCCATCATCGTATCCACTCCACAGCAGGTTGCACTTGCAGATGCACGTAAGGGTATAAACATGTACATGAACGATAAGGTAAACGTACCTATCCTCGGACTCGTAGAGAACATGGCGTGGTTCACTCCAGCAGAACATCCTGACGAGAAGTACTACATCTTTGGCAAGGACGGAGCAAAGGAACTTGCCGAGAGTCTTAATGTACCGCTGCTTGCACAGGTTCCACTTGTTCAGGGTATATGCGAGAATGGCGACAAAGGAACACCTTCAGTACTTGACCCAGCCTCACCAGATGGCATGGCATACATGCAACTCGCTGCCAAGGTTGTCACTCAGGTTGACAAGCGCAACGTGGAACTTGAAGCTACAAAGAGGGTAGAGGTAACGAGGCATTAACAAGGAAAAATTGTGGAAGCATAGAGTGTATATCGTCAATTTTGACTATATTTGCCGAAAACAATCAAGAATAGATTATGGAGAACTATATAGTTTCAGCGCGTAAGTATCGTCCTGCGACGTTTGATACGGTCGTGGGTCAGTCTTCGCTTACTGTGACACTGAAGAATGCCATTAAGAATGGTAAGCTGGCTCATGCCTACCTATTCTGTGGCCCCCGAGGTGTCGGTAAGACTACATGCGCACGTATCTTTGCCAAGACAATCAACTGCCTCAATCCAAAGGAGGACGGCGAGGCATGTAACGAGTGTGAGTCGTGCAAGGCTTTCAACGAGCAACGCTCTTATAACATCCACGAGCTTGATGCTGCCAGCAACAACTCAGTGGAGGATATACGTCAGCTCATCGAACAGGTACGCATACCACCGCAGATTGGTAAGTACAAGGTGTTCATCATTGACGAGGTTCACATGCTCTCAACAGCAGCCTTCAACGCATTTCTGAAGACTCTTGAGGAACCACCTCATCACGCAATATTCATTCTTGCCACTACAGAGAAGCACAAGCTCCTCCCAACAATCCTCAGTCGTTGTCAGATATATGACTTCAACCGTATGAAGGTTGAGGATATCGTTGCTCATCTTGCTTCTGTTGCTGCCAGGGAAGGAATAAAAAGCGAACCTTCGGCACTCAACGTCATTGCCCAGAAGGCAGACGGTGGAATGCGTGATGCCCTCAGCATCTTTGATCAGGTGGCAAGTTTCTGTGGCGGTAACATCACGTACCAGCGTACCATCGAGACACTCAATGTGCTTGATCATGACTATTACTTCAAGATTGTTGACTTCTGTCTTGAAAACAAGATAACGGAGTGCATGCTCACCTTCAACGAGATTCTGAGCAAGGGATTCGACGGACAGCATTTCATCAATGGATTGTCAAGTCATTTCCGTAATCTATTGATGAGCCGTGACGAACAAACCGTAAAACTTATCGAGGCAAGCGATGAGGTACGCCAGCAGTATCGCGCACAGGCACAGAAGTGCGAGCCTAAGTTCATCTTCTCTGCCATGAAGTTGTGTAATGACTGCGACCTCAGCTACAAACAGAGTCAAAACCGTCGTCTCCTTGTGGAGCTTACGCTCATACAGGTGGCACAGGTGGCTCAGGGGGAGGACGTACCTGGTTCGGGGCGTAGCCCCCGAAAGATACTTAAACCTATATTCAGGCTGATTACTCAGAGTAATTCAGCCTCTGTTGCGATGCCTACAACCGTTGTATCGCAACCAGCAGCGACAACGCTGACATCTACTCATGTCACTCCAGCAGCCACGGCTCCACTGCAACCAGACATTCCTCGTCTGACGATGCCTGCTTCTCCTCATGTTGGCTTGAGGAAAACTCTGACAGGGTTCTCCATCAACAATGCCGTTAATGACAAGAAAAAGCAGGAGGCAGAGGAAGCAAAGAAGAGGATGCAGAACGTACCACAGTATGACGGTACGACGGCTAAGGCAAGGGAGTTCACCGTTACGGACCTTACGATTGAACTTAAGAGGTTTGCCCTTACGTTGCCACGAGAAGAAACAGACATGGCTGGTAGGTTCAATTCCATCGAACCAAAGATACTTGACGACGGCGTGACGTTCGAGATTCTTGCCGAGAACCCAGTCATTCAGTCGCGTTACATAAAGTTCATCCCGAAAGTACAAGTGTTCATTCAGCAGGCTTTCGGTAATCCAAATATCCGAATGACTGTTCGTCTCACCGAGGCGACCGAACACAAGAAGATACTGAGTAAGTATGAGCAGTTGCAGGAACTCTATAAGGAGTACGAACCTCTTGTTAAGCTTCAGCAAGTCTTCGGACTGGAGATGAATTAGTTTTACTATATTTTACTCCATACACAATTATTCCACAAATGACCATATCAATAATTCTTGTTTCTGAGAACTCTCTATCTCTTGCAAATACGCTGAAAGCAGAACTGAGCGAGATACATAATGATGCAACAATCAACATCTACCACAAAGGTGCGCTTGATGGTTGCACCAACATAGAGTCCGTATCTGAAGCCACAAAGGAACAGTTCAATACCTCCGATGCACTCGTCTTTATCGGAGCGATGGGCATCTGTGTGCGTAGCATAGCACCTTGCATCAGCGACAAGCATGAAGATCCAGCCGTGGTGTGCGTTGATTCCACAGGTAAGTATGTGGTGAGTGTTCTCAGCGGTCATGTTGGTGGGGCAAACAAACTTGCTACTACCATAGCAGCTGTCACTGGTGGCGAGGCTGTGGTAACAACTCAGAGCGACAACACCGGTCTATGGGCTCTTGACACCATTGCTCAGGAATATGGATGGACACTTGCCATTGCAGGAGGCAAAAGACTTGCTGCACAGCGTATGAACAATGCCATCACCCTCTTTGTCAATAAACACAGGACTGCGCTTGTCATTGAGACAGAGGATGAAGGTACGAAGTACATGGAACAGTCACGCCCTGAGCACGTTAAAATATTCCGTAGTTTCAATGACTACACACTATATGAGCGCCGTGAGATGAGCAAACCTGGTACTAAGGACAGGCCTTTCGAGTTGCTCATCATCGTCAGCCCAAAGAAGTATCCTACGACCGACATACCTTGTATCCAATACTATCCTATGTGTCTTCATCTCGGTGTGGGCTGTCAGCTCATGGCACCAGTGGAGATTGCGCCTCAGTTGCTCAACGAGATTGGCGCAGCTGGCTATGCAGCCGAATCCATAGCTACCATTGGAAGCATTGAACTCAAGAGGAACGAACCACTGCTTGCAGAGTTATGTAAGCTTTTACCTCGTGCCGAGCTAAAGATATATTCTGCTGACGAACTCAAGACCGTGAAGATTCCAAATCCATCGGAGAAGGTGTTTGAGGTTACTGGTTGCTACGGTGTAGCTGAGGCAAGTGCCAAGTGCCCAAACAAACACTCTGTCCTTGTCATCGAGAAGCAGAAAGGCAGTATGAATATCGATGGTAAGATTTCACATTACACATACGCCCTTGCTTGTGACGAAGGCATACAACGTCAGGGACACATTGAAATCGTCGGTGCAGGACCTGGTGACCCAGACCTTGTTAGCGTGCGTGGTCGTAAATTCATTAAAGAGGCAGACCTCATTCTCTATGCTGGAAGCCTCGTTCCTCGTGAACTTACTTTCTGTGCCAAGCCGGGTGCAACGGTTCGCTCTTCTGCCAATATGGATCTTGATGAACAATTTGAACTCATGAAGAAGTTCTATGACAAGGGAGGTCTTGTTGTACGCCTCCATACTGGCGACCCATGTATATACGGTGCAATACAGGAACAGATGAACTTCTTCGACCACTATGGTATGGACTACCATATCACTCCAGGCATCAGTTCATTCCTTGCAGCAGCAGCCGAACTTCGCTCACAGTTCACCATACCTGAGAAGGTGCAGAGCATCATCCTCACTCGTGGTGAAGGACGTACACCTATGCCTGAAAAGGAGAAACTGCATCTGCTTGCCCAGAGCCAAAGCACGATGTGTATCTTCCTCTCTGCAGGCATAGCTCAGCAGGTTCAGGATGAGCTTCTCCTCGGTGGCTACTCACCTGAGACACCTGTTGCCTGTTGCTACAAGTTGACGTGGAAAGAACAGAAGATATTCCGCGGCAAGCTCAAGGACCTTGCCACGATAATGAAGAAAGAAAAACTGAATCTCACCACCATGATTATCGTTGGAGATGCCATTGACAACCGCGAAGGTCTCAGCAAACTATATGATAGTAAATTCACACACATGTTCAGAAAGGGGAAATGATGATTATATCCCCCTATATCGTTTGTGAATGACTTTGGTCAGAAACCGTACTACATTTTCATAATTGTTAAACAGCATATTCATAAATAATGCCAGACAATCATACTTTCCAGCAACGGCACAAAAACATGGCAGCAATACGTAGCAAAGATACAAAGCCTGAGATTGTTGTTCGTCGTTACCTATGGAGTCATGGTTTCCGCTATCGTCTGATCCATCCACTACTTTCTGGTAAGCCTGACGTGGTATTGAGGAAATACAATATATGATAATTAATCCTTAAAGCAATATTAGATGAATAAGTAAAACAAAAAAGAGAAAACCTAAGTTTTCTCTTTTTTGTTAATGGATGTGGGCGTTGACGGATTGTCTTGTTGACGAACCGTCATCGTTACTTCGTGGGCGTTGACGGATTCGAACCGCCGACCCTCTGCTTGTAAGGCAGATGCTCTGAACCAGCTGAGCTAAACGCCCGATGACTGAGACTCTCTGTTTCTCAATTGCGGTGCAAAGGTAAGGAGTTGTGTGCAATTATCCAAATGTTTTACGGATTATTTTCCTCAATGGCAACTATGCTGTATCTAAATGTGTTGGGAAGATTGTGTGTGCAAATTGTTAATAAAATTTAATTTCCATGGCTCGTATAGCATATTATTTTGTTACCTCCTCGTATAATTGTATATTTGCTTTGTTTTTCAAAATTGATTCTGATTATAATATGGTAAAAGAGATATACAGATGCTTGTTTGCATCAGTGGTTTTAATGTTGTCCTTCACCTCATGTGCTGATACTTATACCATAAGCGGTACGTCGTTGCAGACTGTACTGGAGTCGAATACGGCTTATCTGGAATACACCAAAGGTTCAGACATGGTGAAGATTGACTCATGCGAGATTATGCACGGCAAGTTCTCTATGTCGGGTACTGTTGACTCCGTTATGTGCGTGATGCTTAACCTTGGCGTGTGCCAGTTGCCAGTTGTGATTGAGAAGGGTGACATCAAGGTTAATCTTCAGAACTCACTGATGAAGGTAGAGGGCACTCCTCTTAATGATAAGTTGTATGTTTTCCTTAATTCCCGTGATTCGCTCACAATGCAGTTGGCAGAGTTGCCTCACAGGGAGTCGGAGCTTATCCTCAGCGGTGTTGATCACGACGAGATACTCCGTCAGCTTGGTGAAGACGAGGCTGAGCTTCGAGTGGCACTTGATAAGTTGGAGACGAAGTTCATCACCGACAATTTTGACAACGTGCTTGGCGTCACATGGTTCCTCCAGTTGTGTGACTTGGAATACAGCAAGTATGGTCGTCCGATGACCAACAGCCAGATAGAGGAAATCTACAGCCTTGCACCTGACGACTTCCGAGAGAATCCAATGATTAAGAATTATATGGATTCGGCAAACAAATAAGTTTTTAGTTTGTGAGTTTGTAAGTTTTTGAGTTTTTTAGTTCTTGCATATAACATCTTGCAATCTTACAAAAAGTAAGGCATAACAAAAGGGCTTGCATCGATTGATGCAAGCCCTTTGTGTTGTTATAACTAACCTTATCGGTTCATGCTTACGATAAGCTCCTCGTTGTTCTTTGTGTTCTGAACCTGCTTGAGGACAAACTCCATTGCCTCGACAGATGTCATATCTGCAATATGCTTGCGGAGTACCCACATACGGTTGAGAGTCATTGGGTCGAGGAGGAGGTCATCACGACGAGTAGATGAAGCAACAAGGTTGACAGCTGGGAAGATACGCTTGTTGGCAAGTGTGCGGTCAAGCTGAAGTTCCATGTTACCTGTACCCTTGAATTCCTCAAAGATTACTTCGTCCATCTTTGAACCTGTGTCGATAAGCGCAGTTGCGATGATGGTAAGTGAACCTTGTCCCTCAATGTTACGTGCAGCACCGAAGAAACGCTTTGGCTTCTGGAGTGCATTGGCGTCAACACCTCCGGAGAGCACCTTACCTGATGCAGGGCTGACGGTGTTGTAAGCACGTGCAAGACGAGTGATTGAGTCGAGGAAGATGACGACATCGTGTCCACACTCTACCATACGCTTTGCCTTTTCGAGTACGAGACCTGCAATCTTCACGTGGTTCTCTGCCGGTGCATCAAATGTAGATGCAATAACCTCGGCATTAACTGTACGTGACATATCCGTTACTTCCTCAGGACGCTCATCAATGAGAAGCATGATGAGGTAAGCATCTGGATGGTTACGTGCTATACTGTTGGCAATATCCTTCATGAGGAGTGTCTTACCAGTCTTTGGCTGCGCCACGATAAGCGCACGCTGTCCCTTACCGATTGGTGAGAAGAGGTCAACGATACGTGACGATGGCGAATCCTTGACACCACTACAGAGCTTGAATTTCTCCTCTGGAAAGAGAGGTGTGAGGAACTCAAATGCAGCACGATTGCGCACGAATGATGGCTCACGTCCGTTGATAGAGATGATGTCTGTGAGAGGGAAGAACTTCTCGCCATCTCTTGGTGGACGGATTGTTCCGTGAACAACATCACCAGTCTTGAGACCAAAGTGCTTGATCTGCTGCTGACTTACATATATGTCATCAGGAGATGGAAGATAGTTGTAGTCAGCACTACGGAGGAAACCGAAGTTATCTACAGTCTCAAGTACACCAGATGCTTCAAGGATGCTGTCGAAGTTATACTCCTTGTGTTTGAATACGGTCTTGTCAGCCTCGTCATCATAGTGCATTGGCTGTTGCATCTGGCCATTGCCAGCAGGCATATATTGTGCGTAGTCGTTGTTGCGTGGCTCATGGAAGTACTCCATTGGGCTTGGCTCTCCGAATATATCCCTCATTGAAGGGATATCCTCAACGATGATGAAGTCAGTACCATCTGTTGGTGGTACGAATGAATTGTTTTTAATGATAACTTCCTTTGGTTCGTTATCGTCTGTGTAGCCTGCCTCAGGAATGAAATCAGAGTAGTCAATGTCAGAACCAGACTGCGCATCATTGTGTGCTTCTGCCTTTGCCTGTTCTGCCGCCGCTTTCCGCTTCTGCTCGGCCTTTTCCCTGCGGTCCCGTTCCTG
>CAMOVB010000122.1:0-9245 GCA_946626925.1 uncultured Prevotellaceae bacterium | reverse complement strand
ATCTTTCACCATGGCAGCAGCATGACGCTTCCAACCGTACAGGTCGAAAAATTTTGTACGCGTACAATATTATTTTTCTGCGTGATGCAGAAAATTTTCTTTCTTCGCACATACAAATATTGGCTTTGTCATAATGCTATTTGCTAACGAGCATCCACTTTCTTTTTGTCACTTGCATTCTCACGAGAAAATTACGAAGGGTTACCGAACCCTTAACGAAGGAATATCGGAGGAACATGAACTGACATTTTGTCGACAGACTATTGTCTTTTTACTTCTACACGAAATCTTGTAGAAGTAAATCCGAAGTTAAATTTTAAGTAGGTGTGCAAAATTATTTTGGATTAAGATTGGTAAGATTGGTAATTATTGTCCCTCCAGCACACACTGTGTGCAACAATAATTTTAACGTGTTGATAGTTATTTTATTTGTTTCAGCCTTTGGCTGAAGTGATGACAATAATTACCAACAATTACCAATAATTGTTCCAATAAAAATTTTACTTGAAGGCATAACTTAGAGTGCAAAAAAATGGTTTGAACAACTCTGCTCTCTCTCTGTGTTGAAAACACTCATCACGCGAGAACTTAAAAACTTACAAACTTAAAAACTCAAAAACTTATGAAACCAGAAACAAAGTCAAAGTGGGACACCATCATCAAGCTTGCCATTGCTATCCTCAGCGCCATTGCTGGTGATATCGGTGCAAGCGCTTGTAGCGTAATCATTTAAGCGCATTAAAGAAGGGATATCTGCACAAGTGCAAATGTCCCTTTAATTTGTGTTGTCTGACATGGTAACGTCTCTTTACTCCTTTTAACTTCTCTTTACTCCACATTACTACAAGAGAAGTACTTCCAAAATTTGAGTAAAAAACAGGGTATCAGAAAAAGCAACTGTAAGACTGTAAGAACTGTAAGATTATAGTTTTGCTTCTCTTTATGAGGCAGATTTATAATAATATACGATACTGATGGACTTACGCCTCTTATTGCTCCTTCACTTTTAGTAGGTGGGAAAGGTGGAAATTTAGCCACCAAATAGGGGTGGAATTCAAAAAATCTTTGTAACTTTGTGGCTACATTACCGTTCGTCTGTCACATGACAATCTGACTGAGGTAATGTACTACATATTGAAAGGCGTTACTGACGCTTTGTTTTTGTACTTCTGAACTTCCACTTTTGATAGCAAGCAAAAACAAATGCAGAAGTGACCTCACGGAGGTGTTATATATACTTTTCCGTAAGTGTGCTGCGAGGATTGTGTGTCCTCACATGCACACTTTACGGTTGTTTATATATACTTCAACGTGGGTGTTTACTCTGTCTGTTTTTTGCGAAGCTGTGGAAGGCTTAGAAGTGGAACAGGCAGAAGTAAAGCATCCACGTCTTTTTTATGTTGTCATTTACTGATACTTTTTCATTTGTTCGCTTTGGATGTTTATGCGGAAAACACGTGATGGATTTATCTATCACACGATTAGAGAAATAAGGAAATTATAAACTAACAGATAAGGAAATATAGTGTCTTTGACATCCTTGATTTGGCTGATTAACCAGAATTAGCACTCTCAGAAACACATCAGTCGGACAAGCAATTGGATGTTTGCGCTCATAAGGGCGTGGACAGTCGGATTATTGTCTGATGTGGGCTTGTGCTAAGCCTTGGTTAAACATACATCCCTTCCACGCCCCCTTTTCCAAAAAAGAAGAGAGGGCTTTTTTTTATGTCAAAGAAGAAGTACAAAATGGTAGACCTTTTTGCTGGATGTGGTGGACTCAGTCTTGGCATGGAACAGGCTGGCTTTACACCATGGTTCGTGAACGAAATTGTCGAAACATTTTGTAATACATATAAAGCCAATCATCAACTAAGTGACGATCATTATTATGTTGGTGATATTAATAATCTGAATACACATTTGGATGAATACAATGAGTATATCTCAGATATAACATTGGTATGCGGGGGGCCTCCATGTCAAGGCTTCTCTATGGCAAATCGTCAAAGGATTCTTGACGACCCAAGAAATCAACTCTATAAAGCATATCTTACATTCTTAAGCAAAGTACGTCCAAAGTTTTTTGTTATGGAAAATGTTAAGGGTATGTCAAACAAAATAGCAGAAATCAAGCAGAACTTCAAGGACTTCCTTGGAGATGAATACATGTTTGACTATCGTCTATTACGTGCACAAGATTTTGGCGTACCTCAGAATCGAGAGCGTTTCATAATGGTTGGTAATCGACTTGGGATTGAACCATCGGATATTTTCGAAGCAATATTTGAAAACAAGAGAGAACCGTTTGTCTTAAAAGATGCCTTAGAAGGACTTCCACACCTTGAAGCAAGAAAGGAAAAGGGTGCAAAAGATGTTGAGAATGCAGAATCTGGTTTTTCTGTTTGTGATTTCACATATCCCGACACAGAATTTTATCATTTCATAAATGGTGAGAAAATTGTAACAAAACTTTACAATCACAAAAATCGTTATAATAACCCTCGTGATATAGAGATTTACAGGAGATTACCACAAGGCGCAAATTCACTTCATCCATCCATTGCAGATATTATGCCCTACAAAAGTCGTAATGACATATTTAAGGATAAATACTTCAAATTGGATGAAAAGCAAATTTGCAAAACAATCACTTCGCACATGAAGTTTGATTGTAATATGTATATACATCCGTGGGAATCAAGAGGATTAAGCCCGAGAGAAGCAGCCAGAATACAGACATTTCCAGACGATTATGTTATAACTGGTGCTCAAAATATGTGGTATGCCCAAATCGGTAATGCAGTTCCCGTAAAGCTCGCTAAAGCTATAGGTGACGGTATAATGAA
The DNA here is from genome assembly GCA_946626925.1 of uncultured Prevotellaceae bacterium. Taxonomy (GTDB): domain Bacteria; phylum Bacteroidota; class Bacteroidia; order Bacteroidales; family Bacteroidaceae; genus Minthosoma. The sequence goes on along the minus strand of CAMOVB010000122.1, from coordinate 6,396 downwards.
ATTTATCAAATAATATGACACACTTAGAATTATTTTCGGGTATAGGTGGATTTCGCCGTGCATTAGACCTTCTTACGCAAGATGGAATAATGCCTTTTGAGTGTGTCGGATATTCAGAAATAGACTCAAAAGCAAAACTTACATATAAAACAAACTACAATGTTGAGGGAGAGGTTGATATGGGGGATATTGTTGCGTTTACAGCCAATCCAGATAACATAGAAAGGCTTCCTGATTTTGATTTGTTGACAGGAGGATTTCCTTGCCAAACTTTCAGCGTCATGGGTGGGCAGGCTGGTTTCAACGAAGACCGCGGGCAAATGTTCTTCAGAATTATGGACATTATTCAAGCAAGACATCCAAGATATGTTTTGTTGGAGAATGTCAAGAACCTATACCGTCATGATAATGGTAATACCTACGCTCTCATAGAACATGAGTTACAAAATGAGGGGTATCATGTATTCCCTAACATATTTAATACTGCAGACTTCCATCTTCCACAGAAACGTAGTCGAGTACTCATTTTTGCCACAACAGAGTTTGTTCCAGAGGATTTTGCAGATAGGTTCACTCCAGAAAATGTTCAAATCTTGTTTGATGAGAACTATAACCATCTTGGGGTATCTCACTACGACACCACTTTGGATGTATTGGAACGAAATGTTGAACAACGATATTTTTTATCTGAAAGATTGAAACCAACAATCTTGGCAGATGGCTCAGCCAATTTTAAATCGCATTCAGACATAAATCAGTTGATTGCAAGAACATTAACTGCCTCCATGCACAAAATGCATAGAGCATGTCAAGACAATTATTATAGTCAAGACTTTATTGAGTCTAATGGCGAAATCAACCATGTACTTGACTATACAAAAGAACAACTTGCGCAACTCGATATTCGAAAACTGACACCACAAGAAGCGTTTATGCTACAAGGATTCCCTGCTCAATTTGCAACTAATAGTCAGAATGCTGGTGTTTCAAATGGAGCTTTATACAAACAAGCCGGAAATGCCGTAAGCGTGAATGTTATATATGCAGTGCTTTACTATTTGATAACGAATAATATAATTCACGATTAGTATGGAAGAAATCGTAAAACATATTAACGATACCAACGCAAGTTATCGTAATACAAAAGCCGGTAATGCAAAAAATACCGATTTATTTTTGGATAACGAGCATTATGAATTGTTTAAAGATGCAGGCGAACAAATAACCGTTCGCTTTAGTAAAGAAAACCTTTCCAAGGCGATTCTCTTCATTGCGTCCATACTCCCGAGAAAGTATGATAATTCCGCAATACACAAGTATGTGTCATATTCTCCAGAATTTGTTTATGACCAGTTGGTTTTTCTTGATTGTTATTTCAAAGAAAATGGCCTTCCTGTCGCTCATAAAACACAGGAATGGTATCCTCGGAAGGATGTTCAAAAAGGTAATGGTGAAATAGATCATCGTTTCTATTTTAATGGACTTCTTAAAGACGTTGAATATGTAAATAGCAAGGGAGAACATACGTCTGCAAAATTTACCATACGCAATTATCTTGCGGGTGGATATTCTGATTTACATATTAAAAAAGCAGAAGATGGAATTTTCGATGTTTGGGTGACAAATGTACAGGAAGCATACTTCGATGATAAAGAAGATGGGTTGGAGGAATTAGATAAAACTTCACTAAAAGATATCACTCTCCAACAAATATTCTACGGTGCTCCAGGTACTGGTAAATCGCATGGGGTAAAGGCTATGACGGAGGGGAAAAAGGTTATCCGTACCACGTTCCATCCTGATAGTGATTATTCTACTTTTGTAGGTGCATATAAGCCAACATCGGTGGAAGTTCCCGAGATGACAAAGATAGGCACAAAAGCTGTTCCTGTAGAAAACCCAGATGGGACACCACGAATGGAGAAGAAAATTGTCTATGAGTTTGTACCACAAGCATTTTTGAAAGCTTATACGGGAGCATGGAAAAATCAAGACGAGCCATTCTTCTTGATTATCGAAGAAATTAACCGTGGAAACTGTGCCCAGATATTTGGGGACTTGTTCCAACTCCTTGACAGAAACGACGAGACGGGAGTTTCATGCTATCCAATATCACCAGACGAAGATATCCGGAAGTTTTTGCTGACAGACAAGAAATATGGTTTTGCCGTATTGACGGAGGAACAGAAAGCTTCAATACCTGAAGACGTGTTGTCGGGCGAATTGATGATTCTCCCCAAGAACTTTTATATTTGGGCAACTATGAACACGAGCGACCAATCGCTTTTCCCAATTGACTCAGCTTTCAAACGTCGCTGGGACTGGCAGTATATGCCTATTTCTGATGCCAAGAAGGGTTGGCAGATAGAAGCGAATGGAAAGCGTTATGATTGGTGGCAATTCCTCCAGAAGATGAACGACAAAATTGGTTCTACAACCAATTCGGAAGATAAGAAACTTGGCTATTTCTTCTGCAAGGCAAAGGATGGAGTAGTAAATGCTGAGACATTTGTTGGCAAGGTTGTATTCTATGTCTGGAATGATGTATTCAAGGACTTTGCGGAAGAGGCTGGTGACTTGTTTAAAGATGACGATGGATTACTTTCTTTCCATAAATTCTATACCGTAGGGGATGATGGCAAAACGAAGGTTCGTGAAGATAAGGTAGAACGCTTCTTGCAAAATCTTGGCGTAGAGCCTATGGAGGAGGATACAACATCTATGGAAGTGAGTTCTGTTTCATCTCTAATCAAGGTAAATGGAAAAGATGTCGGGAAGTATATTAACGCTGTGCCATATACCACAATAGAAGAGTATGTTAGGTTGAACAATACTAAAACGGCACAAGATATTATAGACATATGGGAACCGTATGTAAAGTATTCCTATCGTTCTTGGATTGTAGCTAATCAAGAAACGTATAATAATTTAAGTGATAGAGATAAACAAAAAACTCATAAGGTAAATTGCGCTGACGGAACTTGTCTTTGGGTTAATACAAATGGATGGACACATTATCCAAAAAATAAAGATCTGAGAGATACTGTAAAAGAGTTTATAGAAGCAGTAAATAAATCTGGTTTAGGTATACAAATAACGGAAGAGATTATCTAATTATGCGCATTCTCATCGAAGGGTATCAATATGATGTTACCAAGGTAAAGGATATCCTTTATGGCATAGATGCCTTGGAGAATGTGGAAGGACGCGTGTCCATTCACTATGTCGGATATTATTACAATACCCGACTTAGGGATTGTGTGTTTATCCTTCCAAAGGTGCTTCTCAAAGATGTGAATGGCAAGGAACTCGCCTTTGGCAAATACGCCCCAGAGGATATTGTTTCGCCTGAGCAGAATAAGGACATGGACGTAAGGGATAAGGATTTCCTTTACAAGTTTTCTGTGTGGATTTACCGTGCCATTGTGGTGTATAAGAATGATAAGCGGAATGATACAGATATTGTCTATCACATAAAGATTGCACAAGTGGGCAAAGGTAGTAGGCGGTTGAGCAATACTTACCTCGACATTCTCTTGCAGTTGCTACAATTCAATAGGGATAATCAGAGTTTCTTTTTCTTCATTCTTAAAAATATACATTCTGGTTACAACAAGATAAACTGGACACGTACAATAAGCCAAGAGAAAGCCATCATCCAAAGTGGGCAGCCTGTATATCTGAAACTTGTTAACAAGAAAAAACAAGTTAACTTTGATGAAGAATTGCTTGTCATATTTTTCTCTATCTTAAATTATATCTGTGATACATATGGATTTGCACCGGAGATAAAGTGTCAGTTCCAACTAATCAAGGGCGCTCAGTTCCAAACGTATCTCAAGGGATATGGTCGTACTCGATTACGTCAGATTAAATATAAATACTTTTCCGACAAGGCTTTGGAGTTATGGAATCTTTGCTACGCCTTCTTTGACGAAGCAAGGCAGGTGGCTGTTTGCACAGAGAAGAAGGAATATTTGCTGGTAAAGAGTTTCCACATCGTATTTGAAGCCATCATAGATGAACTGATTGGCGACAATCCTCTCCCTGATGGCATGGACAAGAAACAAGAGGACGGCAAAATTGTTGACCATCTTTATACAGCCAAAAGCCTCTTAGAGAGTGAGGCAAGCCAGACATACTATATTGGCGATTCTAAGTATTATAAGATGGGGCACGAATTGGGCAAAGAATCCATCTATAAGCAATATACATACGCAAGAAATGTCATACAATGGAATCTTGATATATTCAATGGCGAGAACAATGGAGTGCATACCTCAAACGTAAAGTTGAGGGACGATGTGACCGAAGGTTACAACATTATTCCAAATTTCTTCATCTCTGCAAAGATGGATGAAAACTTGGATTATTCAAAAGACGGAATAGAAAAGACTGACAGGGAGAAACAAAGACATCGTCAGGTACAGTTTAAGAACCGTTTGTTTGATCGTGACACTCTCTTACTGTTCCATTATGATGTAAACTTCTTGTACGTTCTTTCGTTATATGCACGAAATAATACTCTACAAAAAGCGGAATGGAAACAAAAGATGCGCAATCGTTTCCGCAAAGAGATACAAACTTGGTTACAGGAAGACTATGACTTCTACGCCATGACTGCTCATCCTAATGTAAATGCACGTACCTACATCAAAGAGCATTTTCAGGAAGTACTTGGAAAGATTTATACTCCATTCGACAACAAGGAGTATTTCTCACTTGCGCTTGACAAGAAAGACCCAGAGGCTGACAACGAAAAATTGCTTGCAGAACTTAGGAAGCATTTCTTTGTAGAGAAATGTGATATGGGCACAGACCCGACAGAACCGCTGGAAGCAAGAATGCAGAAAGAGGGCGGGGCGTATTTGTACGGAGGAGAATCAGGACAGAAATGTCTTCTCTTTAACTTACTTGGTGAGCAATACACAAATTGTGAAGACAAACTCAGGGCTGATGGCAGATTTGGTGTGGCTATTCAGTCAGAAGAGGGACATAACGTCTTGCATATAGAAGAAGGGATTGCTTCAATTGCATATCTTATTGTTACGAACAAAAGGGAGACAAAGACTTTCTTTATAAAAGAAAAACCTTTGTTTCTCAGTGGAGCAGAATGTCAGAGTATGCTGAATACAAAGAATGGTGCACTTGTGTATCTTGTTTTTAAGGTGGATATACCGCAAGAGGCAGAAAGAAATGTATTCTCCAATATGATTGATATGGATAAGATACGGGTTGTCTTTGGCGCAGGGCACGGAATAAGGATGCTTGATATTAGGAATATTATGAAGGATGAATCTCTCCAAGGCGGATAATGCCAGTGGGGGAAGCAGACTTGCGCTTCTTATTGCTCCGTCACTTTCAGCAGGCGAAAAACGTGTCTTTTCCGGCTCTTTTAGGCATGAAATGACTCTGTTTCCTCGAAATATTTACACGAAAAACAGAAACGCCCTTGTTTAGTGCAAAACTGAAATATCACGCTTGGTCGCGTTTTTTGACTGAACCCACCGTCTTGTGGCGGCTAAATTACCAACTTTTCTCACCGACCGAAGGGGAGGTAATCTGCCCAACTTTTCTCACCGAAGGTAATCTACGCATCTTTTTTAATCTTAACATTCTTCTCAACACAGAGAACACAAAGGGCACAAAGAAAGCATCAGACCTGCATGTTAATTACGTCCTTACGGTCAGTGAGATCGCTTCGCTAAGTTATTAATTGTTATTTTTCTTCATGTGTTCTGTTAGGGTGGGTCTGTCTCCTCCCTCAGGGCGAATGAGGACGCAGAAGAGATACTAAATGTCTCTCTGCCCCGAAATAAGGGGAGAGCAGTGTCATGCTCGACGGAGGTCAAGGAGAGGGGATGGGGGGGAGAGGGTCTTTGCGTTTCAGCGTTTCAGTGTTTCAGTTGGGGGAAAGATATCTTATTTTTCTCTCTTTATAGATTATAACTATCTATATATAATATAGTTATATATAATAAAGGATAAATATGCACCCTGCATACCCTATACTGAAACGCTGAAACGCTGAAACGCTTTCGTGTTAATTGCCAGATAGAGAATTAGATATACTGTTTCAGTATGTGCGTTTCAGTCTCAGTCTCAAATCTCAATCATTTTTTTAAGGGTATGCACATCCGTCTTTTTCTCTTTGTGTGGCTTGTAACTTATTATATATTAGATGCATATAATGTGTGAAATAGAAATAGATGAGGACAAGCATGTATTTAAAAAACAGTTGAGACTCTGAGACTGAGACTATACGTCAAAGCTAAACGCCACATTAACAGTTAAGTACATTGTTGTTAAAAACCGTCACAGTCTCAACAACATCTAAAAAAGATTGAAGTTTCGGATGTTAATAAAAACGTGAATAAATAGGTACAAAAAAGGCAT
>CAMOVB010000121.1:0-9252 GCA_946626925.1 uncultured Prevotellaceae bacterium | reverse complement strand
TGTTGCTTGACCGTAAGGGTGCAACTGTTTCGTTCGGCGTGGATGTAGCCTCTGATTGTTTTAAGAATATGACTTTCCGTTATTCTGCAACAAAGAGGAATACAAGGCTTGCTGTGAAGGTTAATGGTAATGCTGTTGATACTCTTCGTCTTGCTCCTACGAATGATGTTAATACATTCCGTATGAGTAGGATTGGTTATGAATTGGAATTGAAGAATGGACAGAATAATGTAAGCATTTGCTTTGTTGGTGACACCATCGGACTCGATTATGTGCAGATTTGTGCCATAGAGGAATGTGATGAAAGAAAGATAGATGACTATTCCAAGTCATATTGCATGATTAAGAATGCACAGAATGGTTACTATGTGACATTCGACACGCTTCAGGCATCTCTTCTAAACATTATGGAGTTAAAGCCTTTGCAGAAGAATGATAGTACTCAGATGGTACGAATGGATTACCTTGGTCGAGCTTGCTGGACAATATCTGCTTTCAAGACAGACACTATCGACCTGTGTATGGAGGTGCAATATATCAGAACAAATGCAGGAGCGCCTATTAGCCAATATAAATACTTGAATGGTGACAATCAGAAGTGGATTGTTATGCCTATAGGAAATGGATTGTCACGCATTATGAGCAAGGATACTGGCTTGTTCCTTGATATTGAAAAGAATGAAGAAACTGGTAAGATTACTCTTGTGCAGAATCCATACACAGGTGCAAAGTCACAGCAATGGAAGATTGAGCAAAAAGGAGAAAATCCGATAAATCATTCCAAATATGAATTTGGTTCTATTTTCTCTGAAGCACTTCGTGTGCATGAGTTAATGGGACTGTTTGAATGGGTTTATTTTAGTACAGGATTTGCTCCAAAGGTATCTTCATTGTTTAAGGCTCTTACAGGAAACTGTCGTGATGAGGCAAGTTTTACCGTGTTCCTGAGCAGAAACCTTGGTATTCCTGCAACGATAGACTTTACTCCACATTGGGGAAATCGAAGTTGGGGACACCATTGGAGTGTATTGATTCAACCAGATGGCAAACATATTCCTTTCTATATGGGAAGTATGCCTGGTGATACCACTCAATTTTTCCATGCATATCTTAAGGCAAAGGTTTTCCGACATCGTTTCCAATTGAATCGGCAGGTTGTAAATGATATGAAGGGTGAGAAAAACATTCCTCAACTATTTCAGATGCCAGATTGGATAGATGTTACAGACGAATACTGTCCAACAACAGATGTTACTCGTATTGTGCCAGAAAAATATAAAAATAAGAAGATTGCATACATCTGCGTATTTGACAATAATGATTGGTTACCTATATATTATGGTGTTGTAAAGGATGGTAATGTAACATTCCCAAGGATGGGACGGAATCTTATGTATGTGAGTGCTTTCTACGAAGGTGGACGTATAATTCCTTTTGGAGTTCCGTTCTGTGTTAAGGATGATGGTTCTGTTCAAGATGTACAGACGGATATGAAGAATAAGTGTACAATGAATCTTACTCGTAAATATCCATTTTTCGCGGAAAAGGAAGCGTTTAATAATAGAATGAAACAAGGAAAATTCCAAGGTTCTAATACTGCAGATTTCTCCAATGCAACGGACTTATTTGTCTTTGATGAAATCACCAATGGTAATTGGTATGACATTCCAATTAAGGAAACTGGGAAATATCGTTATCTTAGATATTTAAGTCCAATAGGATCGTATGGTAACATAAATGAACTTTGTTTCTTTGATGAGAAAGGTGATACAATAAAGGGAGAGGTCATTGGCTCGGAGGGAAAGGATTCCAAACGTAAGGAAACAGTATTTGATAATAATATTCTTACAGGTTTTGAGGGCACAAATCCTGATGACAACTGGATTGGCCTAAAGCTCAGTTCTCCAAAACAAGTTTCAAGACTTCGATTCATCCCTCGTACAGATGGTAACTGTATAGAGGTTGGAGATAAGTATGAACTCCGTTTTTGGACTGGTTCAAGTTGGAAAGTGCTTGCGACTGTAAAAGCAAAAAGTGATATTCTTCGACTGAAGAATATGCCATGCAAAGGTCTCTTCGTCCTTAAAGACATCACAAAGGGACAGGAACAACGCATTTTCACATACGATGATGGTAAACAAGTATGGTGGTAGCGTGTGGGGTAGATACCCCACACGAGTTAAAAGTTAAAAATAGAGTCGGGAGTGAAATAAAGCCCCCTCCTAACCTCGTCCAAAGGTGTGGGATATGGAAACGCTATATATTGGGACAATTATTGGTAATTATTGTCCTTACACCAGTCGAACAGGCTGGTAATAAATTAGGGCACACAATATGTGTGCTTTGACGGACAATAATTACCAACCTTACCAACAATTGAACCAATAAATAAGTTCTTGTGTGGAGAACGTATATGATTATTAAATAACAGATGTGTTGTGAGTTGACGAATGAACGACATTGATGTTTATAGTTCGGATGTCTGACGAGACTGATGGACACGTGTATATACATATTTAGTGGAGAGTCGAGATCTCCGCGAATCTTGGAGTCGTAGTTCTCGAAGTACAAGAGGGCTATGATAACGAGGTAGAGAATTAACTAACAAAATCATTAACAATCCAATCGACTTATGTCGTGAGGAATAAAAAACAAAAACAAAATGAAAAATAAATTTTTCAAAGCAACATTTGTTGTTGCAGCTATCGCAGCTGTTGGGCTTGGTTCATATAAGGCATATGGTTCTTATACTGCAGCTAATATGTCAGAAGATGATTTGCTTTGGGCAGAGAACATTGAAGCTATTGGTCAGACGATTGAAAGTTCTGCGAATGAATACAGAACTAAAGAGAATGTTTATCCATGTTTTGGTCCGGAAGAGAAGTTATTAGAATGTCCTAAGACAAAAGGAGAACATATGGATACGTATCTTAGATCGTATGAAGAGAAAGGGGAGCATTATACCTGCAAAGTGAATCCTTATTGTCCTGCACCTTGGAAAACCAAGCCTGTTGATGAGTGTTATTATGATAAGAATTGTAGTTCTGGCACAGTAACATATGATAAGGTGCCAGATGAATATAAGAATGGAAAAACACATGAAACGTTCCAAGATCACTGTTTATAATAATTGAGTAACATAAACCTGTGTGGGTGTAAAAGCACTCATGCAGGTATAAATCTATAATTATGAAATTTAAATTTGCAAATATTGTTTTGGTATATAGTTTATTGTGTTTTTTAATTTGTGTTCTTTCTAGTTGTGTAAATAAGACAAAGAGAGAATATGAAGTGTACAATATAAGAACAAAGTTTGTTAATGTGGACTCAACATGTTTTTCTGATAATTATGATATGGAAATTATAAAATTAGAAAACAGTAAAAACAGTCTTATTAGTCAGGTACATAAATTGATTGTTAATTCAAAAGGAATTCTTGTATATGATAATTCATCCGTACCTCAGGTATTTAGTTTTGACCAATCTGGTAATTTTATTTCAAAGATTGGTAAGTATGGTCATGCAAAGAACGAGTACGATCATATTCTTGATGTGTGTTCCAATGATAAAGGAGATTCTATTGTTTTGTTACAGTTTGGACGGACTAAGTTATTTGACGATAAAGGTAACTATTTGTCTTCATGTTCTATTGACACAAAATACCATTGGGAGCATATTGAGAGAAGTTGTAATGGAGGCTATATTGGTGCTTCAGAATATACATATGCTGATGATTTAATAAGTATTTGTGATAACTCGTTTAATATTATATATGATTTAGTAAACTCGAAGGATATAACTGTTGAACACGGTTCATATGTGTGGAATCCAATATGGAGCAGTCATGGGAAAATAGTTTTTTGTGATTTTTATTTTTCTTCGATATATGTGACAGATGTGGAAACAAGTCAAACAACATGCTATAAGATCAATACTGGGAATACGGCTCCTGTAGAAGATGTGAAAAATGGGATATACGATTATGATAATTTTTTGGATGTCGAATACGATGGAAAATATGTATTTGGACATATAATTCATAAGAAACGTTGTAATATGTTCAAATTTGATATCGAGAAAAGATCTTTCATTATATATGGATGTGTGGAGGATTGGTATCCTACAATAAAAGCATATCATGATGGATATTTCTATGCCGTCTTAACTCCTACTTTCTTGCTGTCATTACTAAAAGAAGAACCACGATATATGTATAAAAAAACATATGCTGCACTCAGAAAGGCATTAGAACCTTATGCTGATGATTTGAACGAGATGGATAATTTGTATATTCTAAAGATGAAGAAAAAAATCAAAAAATGAAGTCTTTACTTATAAGTGTAATTGTTTCCGTAGCTATTATGTCAATGATGGTTGGATGTAAAAAACGGTCAGATGATGAAATAATAAATTCAATTCAAAAGACAAGAATTTCAATTCCATATGACAAAATGTATAATGTTGTGTGTTCCAGATATACATTCGACAAAAATGATAAAACATATGCTACGGTTGTAAATGTAATAGATCAATATGGTTGTAGTGGATGTAAAATATCAGAGTTGGCAAGAACGGAAATACTATATGAACCAATGTTTGAAAATAATGCCATTAGAAGTGTTTATATATTATCTGCAACATCTGCTCAAGTAGAAAAAGTTATGCCTTTGTTAAAACAATATCATTTGCGAAATGCAATTTATATTGATACTTGCAACGCATTCCTTAAAGCCAATCCTCAAATTCCAGATAATGAGTTATTCCATACTTTTGTCATAAATAAAGAGGGAAAGGTTCTTATGGTTGGTAATCCATTCCAAAACGAGAAGATGGAGGCTCTATTCAAGAAAGTAATAGCTAATGAACGAAAAAAGCATAAAACAAAGAAACCAGCATAAGGTTGAGCAAGGAATATGGATAGTCTTGCTATCCGTATTCCTACTCTCCTCGGTGCTTAAGGCTGTAAATATAAACTCGTTTGCGTTGGAGACTCGTCTGTATCTGGATGCATATTTATGGGATCTGAAATCTGTGGTTTCAAATCTTTGGGGTGCGTTTCGTATTGATATGGTTGGTGCGATCGGGATGTGTGTAATGGAGATGATGGTAGCTCTCTTAGCCATCAGGCGTGAGTATAGACGGTTGGCAAGTGTGGGGTTCTTCCTGATGCTTACGTTCTTTGTCTATCTGACAGGACTGAACCTGTTCTTCCCTACAATAATGGGCAGTATAGAGTCATGCGGATGCTTTGGTGAGTTGATTCATTTTTCGCCGTTGGCTTCGTTCATCAAGAGTGTAGTGCTGTGGGTACTGTCCATCGTGCTTGTGGTGTATTCATGGCATGAACGCTGGAACGTAAGCATGTTGCTAAAGGACAGGTATCTGTACATCTGTATTGCAACGAGCGTTATGCTTCCTCTCTATTCCATCTGGTTCTTTGAGGCTTTGAGTCATACAGTTTACATCATAGGATTTGTGGTCTTGGTGGTGATACTGACAGGAAACATAATAGTATGGAGAGTCAAACAAATGAGTAAAGAATAAAATATGTCGGATGATGTAAATGGGACAAAACGAAACAACTAAATGAAAAATAAAGAATGATGAATGAAGAATCACAAAGGGCTCAACGCAGTTAATAATGACTCCAGAATGCCCAACGAAGTAAGCGAAGCTTCCCTTACCTTCCCATTATGTGTTCCTTAGGTGTCCCTTAGGAATGTAAGGGAAACTAAGGAGAACCTAAGGGAAACGTAAGGTACACCTAACACGAATGTCGTTTGTGTGTTTACGTCAATTCAGCATCTTGTTTTGACGACAATTATGACAAATGACGACATTTATTCAACTTTTGCAAGTTCCGCATGCGCTTCACTTGCTTGGAGTTAAAGGAAACACCCCTTCGGGAATTAAAAATTAAAAGCTAAAAATTATAAATGCTTGCTACGTTTCATGAAGTTAACGGACGAATGGCTGTTCGCGGATACGTTTTTGGGGCTAAAGAGCATCGTCCTGAGCGAAGCGATAACTTCCTTTTAACTCCACAAAGTTAACTTCTGAAACTTGAAAAAATATGACTTGGTGTATGATGAAAAAAGGAATAATTACTTTTGTTAAATATCTATTAGTCGCATTCTTGTCAGTACCATTGCTATATGGAGCATGGTTACTGGCACGAATGTTGGTGTTTGACTATTTCACCATTCCTACGGAGTCGATGTACCCGACATTGAAGCCGGGGTACAAGGTGGTTGTGAACAAACTGAATATGGGCGCGAGGATATATACTGACCTCAACTTCAATCTTGAGGGACAGGAACTGAAGGCTTTCCGCATGAAGGGCTATGGCGGTGTGAAGCATAACGACATCGTAGTGTTTAATGAAGCTAATCATTGGGGGAAGCTATACTTCAGAATTAACAATGTGTTCTGTAAGCGTGCCATTGCTCTTCCTGGTGACAGCATAAGTGCTGTTAACGGTCATTATCATAATAACAACTATGATGAGGTGTTGTGTCTTGAGGATGAACAGACGAGGTTGGAGAATACTCCTGACTCCCTGATACAAGGTTTCTGGGTTCCGCCATATTACAATGGATGGAACATAAAGAACTTCGGTCCTATGTATATCCCACGAAAGGGAGACATAACAAGGATTACCGCTCTGGAAGCAAACATATATAAGGTTGTACTTGAGTGGGAACTCGGAAAGGAGATAACATGGGACAGGGAGAAGAATGAAGCATACGCTGGTGGCAAGCGATTAAGCTATCACAAGTGGCAACATAACTATTACTTCATGGCTGGCGATAATGTGATGAACTCATGTGACTCCCGATACTGGGGCGTAGTGCCAGAAGAGTATATCGTGGGAGTGGTAACACACATTCTGAATTAAAAATTAAAAGTTAAAAATTAAAAGTGGAGTTGGGAAGTTTGTGAGTTCTTAATTTTGTAGGTTTATAAGTTTTTGAGTTTTTAAGTTCTTGGTTTTTTATGTTATTGTTGGGTTGAACTCTTGAACCTTCAAGCCCTTGAATTTTTGAATATCTAAAATCGTTTTATATGGTAAAGATAAAGACATACATTATTCCGTTGTTGCAAGTGATGGCACTTGTGTTCCTACTATGGCTTACCATTCAGCCAGTGGAGGTGAGATGGTCGGATGCTGACGGCATCCTTAGTTACGCCTTGCCTGTTCTTGGACTGATTGGTGGGATATTTGTCCTATTCACAAGAGGAGTCGGCAGATTAACCATTGTCGATGGACTTGTGGCTCTGTGGTCATTGTACTATGTCGGCAGGGTGTGGCTTGGTGCTGAGTACCCTTGTGGTACTGACTGGTTACAGGTGATGGAGATGGTGGTGCTGTATGTGGTGCTGAGGATGGTGCTGTATGGTGGTCGTGTGCCTGCGTGGGTGCTGTGTGCTGGTATAGTGTTGTTCGGATGCTATGAGGCTATGGTAGGTGCAGGACAGATTATATCTGGCAATGGCCGTCATCATATATTCGTGCTTACGGGTACGTTCCAGAATCCTGGACCATACTCTGCTTATCTGATGATTGCTGGAGTAATAGCCTTATGCTGTTTACAGAGAGACTTCTCGCATTATCACTTCTCGCTCGCAAGAAGGGCAATAGCTCTTGGATACAAGAAGCTCTATCAGTATTCACTCTTTATCTTTCACATTCTGATACTCCTTCCTCTCCTCATGCTTCCTGCCACATGGAGTCGTGCTGCATTCGTTGGGCTGGGTGTATGTGCTTTGTGGTTATTCCGTGACAGATACAAGAAATATAGATGGTTGGTATGGGGGGCATTGGCAGTTGTTGCCGTTGCTTTTTATTTCATCAAGCGTGGGTCGGCAGACGGAAGATCTTTGATATGGATGGCTTCGCTCACTACATGGATGCATGATATGTGGATTGGTGTGGGTGTGGGTGGATTTCGCCATGCCTGTGCCGAGGGCATAGCCGAGATGTGGAGAGACAGTCATGATGCCAGTATGTTTGCATCGGCAGGTGTTACGGATTATGCTTATAATGCTTTAGTCAAGGTACTCGTGGAACAGGGTCTTGTTGGTGCTATGATGTGGATAATAGTCACGGTGGTGGCAATGTGGAGACTATATATGAGTAGTCGGACTTTGTTCTTTGCAATGGCATCGATGCTTGTGTTTGCGATGTTTTCTTATCCGTTTGAGTTGCTTCCATACCGAATAATAGCCGTAATGGTGTTTGCATGGAGTGAATCGAGAGAAAAAAGTACGTTATGTTTGCATGTAAACAAATTTATTTGTACTTTTGTGAGCCTTGTAATCACAGCCTTTAGTTTGTTCATGAATGTGGAGGTGACAGAACGCATTGAGCAGGACAAGGATGCCAACCTATTTTCTGGAATGCGAAACTCTGCTTTCTTAACTGACTATAACGAACTGCTACCCTATGAGAGTGATAACCCTCAATACCTTTTTGATTTTGCAAAAACACTCAGAGAGGAAAAGCGGTATGAGGACAGTAACGCAATATTGCGTCGGGGCACTCTTGTGAGTGCAGACCCTATGTTCTATATAATCATGGGAAACAATTATCGTGATGAACAGTTGTACGACATGGCACGTGAGGCTTACGAGAAGGCATACGCTATCATGCCTAACCGTCTGTACCCGTTGTATCAGTTGATGATGATGTATGATGAGATGGGTAATAAAAAGGCTGCGACCAACATGGCTAAGAGAATTAAGCACTCTTATGTCAAGATAGAGTCAAAAGCCACGGAACAGATGGTGGAGAAGGCGGACAGCATCCTACGGAGTTAAAAATTAAAAGTTAAAAGTTAAAAAATATAGCCAAGCAACGAGAAACAACAATTGCTTATGCTGTGAAAAAAGAATCAAAAGTGAAGAAGACGATATTTGGGTTTTTATGTCTGTGTGGCAGTATGACGGTATCAGCGCAGAAACTGACGCTGGAAAGTGCCATAAGGATTGCACAGGAAAATTCGTATGATGCCATGATGGCAAAGTACTCTTTCTTGGCGAGTTACTGGACGTACCGGTCATTCAAGGCAGAACTGTTGCCTTCGATGAACCTTAATGGTGGTTTGCTGAATTTTGACCATTCACTTGTGTCTGTCCGTAACTATGAGGACGGTCAGGTGGCGTATGTCAATAATAACTCCATGAACAACTACCTCACCTTGTCTGTGGATCAGCAGATTGTTGCAACGGGAGGTACGGTGTCTCTCCAGT
>CAMOVB010000120.1:0-9334 GCA_946626925.1 uncultured Prevotellaceae bacterium | reverse complement strand
GCGAAGCGCTCTCACTGACCGTATGGAAGTAATGTGGAATGAGGAATTAGGAATTGATAGTCGGGAACGAGTATTTGCTAATTTTGAATTCTGAATTTTGAATTTTGAATTTCGAAAGGGTTATGAATTTATCTAAGTATCGCATTATACTTGCAAGCAATTCTCCTCGCAGGAAGGAGTTGCTTGGTGGATTGGGACTCAAGTTTGAGGTACGTACCATTCCAGGAATAGATGAAAGTTATCCGTCTGACCTGAAAGGGGAGGATATCCCTAAGTATATCTCTGGTCAGAAGGCAAAGGCATACAGGGACAGCATGGCAGATGATGAACTGATTATCACGGCAGATACTATCGTGTATGTCGATGGTGAGGTGCTTGGCAAGCCAAAGGATGCTGATGATGCCCGCAGAATGTTCCATCTGATGCGTGGCAGGACTCATGAGGTCATTACAGGTGTCAGTATTGTGACAAAGGAGAAGACCATTCAGTTTGCAACAACCACAAAGGTTACATTTGCCGACCTGACGGATGAGGAGATTGACTACTACATCAATAACTACAAGCCATTCGACAAGGCTGGTGCTTACGGCATACAGGAATGGATTGGTTATGTCGGTATCACGGGTATTGAGGGGTCTTACTATAATGTGGTAGGATTGCCTGTTCAGAGACTATATACAGAGTTGAAAAATAACTTTTAAAACGAAAAAGAGGCCCCCCACTAACTCCCCCTGAGGGGAGGACGCCATCCGGGACAAGTATAAACCGGAGGCATAAATTTGAAATTACAGATTTGAGATGTTGAATAAACGATAGTGAATTATGACTACACACGAGCTTGATGAAATAGATATCAATATCTTGCGTTTGCTGCAGGATAATAGTAGGCTGACGACAAAGGAATTGGCGCAGAAGATACATCTATCTACAACGCCTACATTTGAACGCCAACGCCGACTGGAACGTATGGGCTATATCAAGAAGTATGTTGCCATCCTTGATGCGGAACGTCTGGAGCGCGGCTTCGTCGTGTTCTGTTCTGTAAGTATGAAACAGATAAACCATTCCATTGCACAGACATTTACAGAGAAGGTGGAAGCATGGAATGAGGTGACTGAGTGTTACAACACGAGTGGTGACGGTGACTATATGCTCAAGGTATGTGTCAGCAGTATGCAGCAATACCAGAAGTTCGTCCTTGAGAAACTTGGACAGTTTGAGTATGTGGCTCATGTTCGTAGCATCTTCGTTATGGATACTTTAAAATTGAGCTATGGATTACCACTTTAATACTCTTATCATCGGAGGAGGCCCTTCGGGTAGCAGTTGCGGTATATCGCTGCTGAATGGTGGTGCAAGCTGTTGTATTGTGGACCGTTATTCGTTCCCAAGGGTCAAGCTATGTGCTGGTTTGTTCACAGGTAAGTCGCAGGACTGCCTCAAGTCTGTTCTCGGACAGGATGTATATGACGATTTCATGCGTAAGGTGCTGATGGCAAAGGAAGACACATTCTCATTGTACAAGGGAATGACATCGCTTGTGTCATGTAACCTTCAGAAAGAAGAGAACCAGCCTTTGTCACTTCGTCATACTGATTGCCGTATAAGGCTGGTGAATCGTCCTTTGCTTGACGAACAACTTATCAAGCATTATGTGTCGTTGGGTGGCATGCTCGTAGAGAATGATGCCGTCAAGGATATTGACTTTGAGGCGAAGGTGGCAACCTTGACTTCGGGCAGAACCATAAGGTATGAACATCTTGTTGCTGCTGATGGCGCAAATAGTACGACGGAGCGTCTTCTTGCCAGACATGATGAGGGTTTTGTCAAGAAGGACAAGAGTGCCATGTGTATAGAGATAAATGTTGACAGGAGTGACTTGGATGTCGGTGGAGTCAATATCTATTTTGACATAGTCAAGGGCAGTTATGCGTGGGTGTTCTCCAAGGGTGAGAAGGTTTGTATAGGACTTGTTAAACTTCCTTGGCAGAATGATGTTGATGTGAATAGGACTATGTTGTCATTCTGCGAGATGTTGGGAGTTAAGAATATGGACAAATATCCACTTAGGGGAGCGATGTTGCCTTTCGGTAATATATTGCCAAAGCCAGTATGGAAGGATTCTGTGTTCTTCGTGGGTGATGCGGCTGGACTTGTTGAACCTCTGACGGGTGAAGGCATCTATTATGCCTTACAGAGTGGACAATATGCAGCAGAGAGTATAATCGCAGATTCAACTGAGATGTACATGGAAAAGGTGGCTTACCTTCATGCTCTTATAAACAAGGGACGCTATTACCAGTCGTTACTTGAAAAGAAGTTCACATCTAAGTTGTTCTTCAGTCATGCGCATCGTCATCCACACTTTATCTCTCATTTCTATCTTAGTCAGATAGAGCATGCATCTCTTGATTCGTTCCTTAAGATTGTGTGGAAATATAAACGAAAAAGGTTGTAAGTTTTTGGGGGAGTTAACGGTAGTTAGCTGGAGTTAATGGGAGTTAACGGACGAATGTCTATTTGCAAAAATGTCAAATCTATGATCTCAAATTTATGCCTTCGGCTTATGTTGGGACTCATAGATTTGACATTTAAATTTGGGACTCTTCTGGAGTATCGTCCGTTAACTCCTTGTTAACTTCCTGTTAACTCCAATTAACTCCCAAACTGTTTTTTATATGCAAGCTATAACTCTGGGAAGAATCCGAACAGGCGTGCGTCAATCTGATCTGTTATGGACTTGAAGTCTTCTGGATTCTGCTCAAACTTGCACTTGTCACCTTCGATGATTATGAGCTTGCCCTTGTAGTCCTTAATCCATGCCTCATACTTGTTGTTGAGTCCCTGGAGGAAGTCCATACGCATGGACTGTTCATAGTCTCGTCCACGTTTCTGAATCTGTTCTACAAGGTTAGGGATTGAAGAACGGATATAAATCATGAGGTCAGGCAACTTGACGAGTGAAATCATCGTGTCAAACAAGTCCGAATAGTTCTGGAAGTCACGATCCGACATCATACCCATGTCATGCAGGTTAGGTGCAAAGATACGGGCATCCTCAAAGATTGTCCTGTCTTGTATGATATCCTCTTCAGACTGGGATATCTCTACCACTTCCTTGAATCTCTTTGCAAGGAAGTAAATCTGAAGGTTAAATGACCAACGAGGCATATCAGCATAGTAATCTGCCAAGTATGGATTGTTATCTACAGGTTCAAAGCGAGGATTCCATCCATATCGCTTTGCCAGCATCTTTGTGAGTGTGGTCTTGCCACATCCTATGTTTCCTGCTATTGCTATGTGCACGACGATTCTGAATTAAAAGTTAAAAATTAAAAGTTAAAACTGATACGACTTGTGAGTTTTTAAGTTTTTAAGTTTGTGAGTTTTTAAGTTCTTGAGTTTTTATGTTATTGAGTTTCTGCGTTTTTTTTTATATATTTTATAAAAGCTCTCCGCGAGAACTAAAAAACTCACAAACTTAAAAACTCACAAACTTAAAACAACGTTGGACAGAGTCTGTCATCTATCTTGCGAACGATAGATGCAAAATCTTCGGGATTGTGCTCAAAGTCGATGTCATCAACTTCTATCACAAGTTTTTCGCCCGTGTATTTGTTGAATACGAAATCGTCATATCTCTTGTTCATGCCCTCAAGATAGTCAATCTTCATGGCTTGCTCGTATTCACGTCCTCGTTTCTGTATGTTCTTGACAAGGTGTGGTACGGATGAGTGAAGATAAATCATGAGCCGTGGCATCTGGAGCATGGACGTAATCTGTTCAAAGAGACTCATGTATGTCTCATAGTCACGGTCGGACAGGTTACCCATGTCGTGGTTGCCAGCTGTGAACACATGTACACCCTCGTATATGCTTCGGTCAACTACGATGTTCTCCTCCGACTGTGATATGGCAATCATATCCTTGAATCGTTGTTTGAGGAAGAACACCTCAAGGGCAAATGTCCATCGCTTGATGTCCTTGTAATAGTCGTCCAGATACGGGTTATCCACCACTGGCTCGAATTTTGCTGTCCAGCCATAGTGGTGTGACAACATTCGTGTCAGAGTAGTCTTTCCGCTACCTATATTTCCGGCAATTGCTATGTACACTTTTGATTTGTTTAATTAGTGATTTTGATTGCAAAGGTAATAATTTCTTTTAATGTGATTGTTCATATATGTAAAAAAGTGTCTATATTTGCACAATATAACTGTAAACAAATGGGAAGAAATAAATATTCGCAACATGAAATAGATATAATTGGAATGCTTCTCAAGAAGAAGTGTTCAGGTACTCGTTTCCAGCAGAAGGCTATACGTCATCAGCTGCGTGTGAACTTTGAGTTCAATATCAGCGACTTTGGCGAACAGGGTAAGGCTTTCGGTTATGACGAGTTGCAGGCTGCCATCCAGCGTGGTGCCATCAAGATTCTTGACGATGCAACCATTGCTGATATGAAGGCAAAGCGTGAACGTGACCGTCAGCGTGACCTTGAGGCTCGTAGGGCTGCTGGTGAGATTATAGATAATCCTGAAGAGAATGACGACTGGAAGAAGGTTCTCGAAGAGTGGAACGAATATTATAAGGAAGAACAGTAGTGCCTTTTTGCTTACATCTTGATAGGGAACATTCGTAATGTTGCTGTCATAATGTCAAATTACAAAGTGAGAAAATCTTACGAAGGGTTACCGAAAGGTTAGCGAAGGATTAGCGTATGACTATGCAAGTGACAAAATGTAAGATGACATTTAACGGGTGTATTATAATGAAACAATCCTTTAATTTTTAAAATAAAAAACTATTCTAATGAAGAAAATAATAGGCTTTGCATTGGCTATGTTACCATTTATTGCCAGTGCGCAGATTCCGAAGTTCGGAAACGTTAAACCTGAAGAATTCAACCAAGTGCCAACAACCCCAGCAGATACGGCAGCAAGTGTCTATATTCTGTATCATGATGCGACTTCGTGGTTTTCCTATGAACGTAATCAGGTTTTTCTTGAGACACAGTATAAAATGCGTTTCCTTGTCCGAAAAGAAATGGGTAAGGACTATGCAACGGTAAATGTATCATATTACAATAACTCGAAGTCTTCAAGAGAGGATAATGCCGTAGTTACAGGCGTTACTGCGTGTGCATATAACATTGTCGATGGTAAGAAGGTGGAAAAGACTTCCATGCCAGGCAAATATGTGTTTTCTGAGCAGACAGAGGATTATTACAAAACACTAAAGTTCACTGTGCCAAACGTTAAGGTCGGTACTATTGTCGAGTATAAGTATAACATCAAGACACCACGTTTTTGGAATGTCCCTACATGGTATGCCCAGCGTGAATACCCTGTAAAGAAGGCACATCTTTCGGTAACATATCCTGATTATTTTACTTTTAATCACTTCTCAAAGGGTTATACGAACATCAACGTAAAGAAGACTCCGGAAAACGTGAATTTCTTTTCGGGCAATGGGGAAACTTCTATCTCCGGTTATCAGCTTGATTGTACAGCAAGTGATATCGTGGCATTGAAGAAGGAGGCTTTCCTTGAAAATCCAAGGATTTATGCTACCCGTATGGAGTTTGAACTTCTCGGTATCAATGTCCCAGGACAATTATATAAATCTTTCGCAAATACATGGGACGATGTGAGAAAGGGACTCAGGGAGAATGAGCGTTTCGGTAAGTACCTTGATATTAAGACTCCATTTCAGGAACAACTTGATGGTATCGACTTTTCTTCTATGAACAAGATTGAGAAGGCAACGACGGTACTGTCTGTTCTCAAGAGTAACGTGAAGTGGAACGAGACATTTGCCTTGTACTCTAATAAGAATCCTCGTTCAGCAATAAATGAAGGTAAGGGAACAAATGCCGAACTCAACTTCCTTTTGATTGCCATGCTCAAGCATGTGGGCATTAACTGTACTCCTATGCTTGTTAAGGCACGCAGATATGGACCTATTCTTGCTCCTACACTTGACGATTTCGGTTCTTTTATCGTGGCATTTACAGGAGATGACGACGGACTTTATTTCCTTGATTCTTCATCTGATTACGGTGGCGTGAACTGTATCTCCCCTTCATTGCTCGGATATGGAGTGTTGTATGACTATACACTTGTAAACGAAGCTCTCCCAGTATATAACCTTTATGATATAAGTGGCAACATGAGTGTCATTGATGTTCAGGGACTCGTCAATGAGAACCATGAGGTACAGGTACAGCGTAAGGAGGCACGCCATGGTCTTGTGGCTTTGACATTCAAGGAAGCATACCATGAGAAGGATTCCGTGCAGTATGTGGAAGACCTCGAGAAATCTGCAGATATCAATGTACATTCTCATTCGCTCAAGAATGTTGATGGTGTCGGTTCTATGTGCAGGGAAATTATTCGATTCACCAAGACATTAGGCTATGCGGGTGACAGGATGTACATCAATCCGCTTGTCTTGCCAGATGAAACAAGCAACCATTTTGCCGAAGAGTCACGTGTATGTCCAGTGGAGTTCCCATATCTTCAGTCAACGGCCATTACGTCGCGTCTTATCTTGCCTGATAGCTACGAGGTGGAGGAATTGCCAGAGGCAAGAACCGTTTCCATGCCAGATGGCTCAGTTGCTGCTACAATAAGTGTTGAGGTCATTGGTAATGCTCTTGTGACTAAGTATAGGGCAGACGTAAACTCAACCCTCATTGTTCCTTCGATGTATGAGGAATTGCGTAAGGTATGGAATGGTATTCTGGAAATGAACAAACTTACTGTGGTATTAAAGAAGAAATAGTGACATGCAAGCAAAATATATCTTATCATCAGTCTTGATGGCTGTTGCTTCTGGTGTCTTTGCTCAGGACTGGAATGTGAACCTTATTCCCGATTCATTGAAGAATGGAAGTCAGACATCTGTCGTGCGTCTGTGTGAAATAACTTATACTGCATTGCCATATAAGGAAGGTACTGCACATTTCCATACTGTCGTAACAGTCCTCAACAAGAGGGGAGACAAGTTTGGCGTATGGTCAGAGACTACTTCGGACAACAGGACTGCACTCGTCAACTTCTGCGGTAAGTTGTATGGTGCCAATGGCAAAGTTATCCAGAAGATAAAGAAGAGTGAGATAAAGACATCACGATATAGTGAATACGTTGCAACTGGTACGCAGACACATTATGTCGAGTCTCCTACCGTCATGTCATATCCTTATACCATAGAATATGAATGGGACTTGAAATATACGGACGGAATCCTTTCTTATCCTATATTAAGTCCTATCGAAGGTGAGGGGCAGTCAATGCAGGAGGCTACATATACGCTTAATGTGAATAAGGGTACAGATGTCATCTATCGTGAGATGATGACGACAGCCAAGTGCGTAAAGACAACGGAAGGAAATCGTGACGTATATAAGTGGACGATGCCAGCGCACAAGGCGATAGTGGAGGGTTCGTATGAGCCGTATGCATTATATCGTTATCCAATGGTGCTTGCCCATGCCCGTGATTTCAGTTATGGCAAGTACAATGGCAAGTTCGACAACTGGAATACCTTCGGCAAGTGGTCTTATGACCTTACGGTAGGTCGTGACGTACTTCCTCAGTCGGAGAAAGACATGGTACATAGTCTTACGGACAATCTCACTACAAATAAGGAGAAGATTGAGGCATTATATAATTACCTCGGTAAGAAAACACGCTATGTAGCCATAATGCTTGGCATAGGTGGATGGCAGCCAATGACGGCGGAGGAAGTATCAAAGACTGGTTTTGGTGACTGTAAGGCTCTGTCCAACTTTATGCACTCCATGCTCAAGGAGGTCGGAATAAAGTCACATATAACACTTATCAGTACAAAGTATTCTGACTTGATGCCTGACTTTCCTAACTTTCAGCAGTTGAATCATGTCATTCTTTGTGTTCCGGATGCTGACACGCTCTGGATTGACTGTACGGCTGCAGATTATCTTCCTTTTGGTTCTGTTCCTGTAAGTCTAAGAGGTCATGAATGTATTCTTCTTAAGGAGAATGGTGGGGAGATGGTAAGAATACCTGCTATAACAGCATCAGAGAATACATACAAGGTGACAGCGGACATCACCTTTGATGAAACAATGACAATGATTGGTGCACATTATTCTGCTGACTGCTATGGCAGATATTTCCAGTCAATGCTCGGAGTGACAAAGAAGGATGACAAGGCAAAGTCCGATGCCCTGAACAATATCTTGGATTTGAGCAACAGCAAGTTGTCGAATATAATATTTGAGAACGTATCGGGCGACAAGCCTCATGTTCATACAGAGTGTGATTTTGTCGCTTCGTATGGTCAAAAGAATGGATCAAGGCTTTTTGTTCCTATGAATTTGTTCACTTCTGTATCAAAACCTAAGTTCAAAGAGGGAAGAATTACGCCAATTGTTGTATATTCGCCAGCAAATTATGCTGACAGCATAAGGATTCATCTTCCTGCCAATGCCT
Organism: uncultured Prevotellaceae bacterium; assembly: GCA_946626925.1. Lineage (GTDB taxonomy): Bacteria > Bacteroidota > Bacteroidia > Bacteroidales > Bacteroidaceae > Minthosoma. Next base: position 857 of record CAMOVB010000120.1, on the reverse strand, counting down.
CATTGGAGGGACAGATTGAACCTGTAAACCTTCAGACGGAGTTCGGTTCTTTCAGTAGCACTTGTACTCTGGGTGATGACAAGGTGCTGGTTATTGTCCAGAATGTTACTCTCAACTCAGGCGTGTTCCCGATAGAGAAGAAGGAACAGTTTGCAGAGTTTTATGAGAAGGTGAGCAAAGGGTTGCGCAGCATTGTTGTAATTAAAATAGAATGATTATGAATAATATTGATGAAAAATATATGCAGATGGCTATTGACCTGTCTGTGGAGAATGTAGCAAATGGTGGTGGTCCTTTCGGTGCTGTCATCGTAAGGGATGGCGAGGTTATAGCTACTGGAGTGAATAGGGTTACTGCCAATAATGATCCTACTGCACATGCTGAGGTAAGTGCAATCAGAGCTGCGTGTCAGAAGGTGGGTGATTTCCAACTGAAGGGTAGTACGATATATACTTCTTGTGAACCATGTCCTATGTGCCTTGCTGCCATATATTGGGCAGGTATATCTGCCATTTACTATGGCAATACGGCTCAGGATGCTGAGGCTATCAATTTCAGCGATAAGTTTATATATGATGAGATTGCTCTTCCTAAGGAAAAGCGTTCCATTGCTACACGCATGATTATGCGTGAACAGGCTCTTCGTGCCTTTAGGGCATGGGAAGAGAAAGAAGACAAGGTGGAGTACTGATGAGTTATGAGTTGTGAATTATGAGTTAAGTTTTAATTCAATTAGGAATTAGGAATTAGGAATGAGGAATTAATAGTTATTCGCAGATAACTCTCCTCCGCAAGAACTAAAAAACTTATGCTAGAGTAGTGCAGACACCCCCCGAGAATCTGCCACACAAACTCCC
>CAMOVB010000119.1:0-9532 GCA_946626925.1 uncultured Prevotellaceae bacterium | reverse complement strand
ATGCCACCATTGCGAATACAGAAAAGAGGATGTGCATATTTTGACACACCCTCAAATAAATTTTATTGTTTTTGTTCAATTAACTTCACTATGGTTTGTGAGATAAATTCTTTAAATTCAGTTTTTTTTCGTAAAAACTAAAAAACTTAAGAACCCACAAACTTAAAAACTTACTTTAACAGGCTTCTTAATCTTTGTGGCTTTGCTTGACAGTAAGGCCTCCCATTCGGCAAGAGTGTTGACACCCCAGTTAGGGTTCTTGCTCCATGCCGTACCGAAGTAATATGTGTAGCCAGCCTTGTAAGGAGCAATGGCAAGGATATGTCCTGTAGCTATTCCGTTCTTGCGTTCCTGATACTTGGCTTCGGCAAGCTTGTCTGCATATATAGTACCTACGTATATCTTACCCATCTGACGAGCAAGCTCATCCTTGTACTTCTTGTTATATACACTTGCATCTCCAAGGTCTTCGTAACCAAGATAGCCATTATCCTTGCTTATCACGTAAGCAGCAGGATTCTGCTGGTGAATAACCACTCCAGATGCAATGTTTGGAGTTCCCGTAAGACCTGTATAACTGATGCTGACTTTGTTGAACAGGCTTCCTGCGTCAAGAGTGATGACACGTGTCTCCACTACCTTCTGACCGTTGTACTCTATCTCTGGATATGTGAGCTTGACAGTAAAGCGTAGAGGACCATTGTCGAGTATCTCGTATGATTTGTAGCACTTTGGCAAACACAGGCTTCCGTCTGCATTTACGAGTGCATTAGCTCCTCCACCAAGAGTAGGACCTACTGTATAGCAATCCATTCCCTTGCCATGGTCGATATGATAGCAATATGCATTATATACTTGGTCGGCAAGGTCATGATAGCCACGCTCATGCAGTTGCTTACTCACGCTTCGCATCTCCTGGTTCTGTTCACTTGCATACCAGTAGTCGAGCATAAGTTCATCTGTACTCTTGTTGAAGAGGTCATAACCTACGGCACCACCATGTCCGTATATGCGATAAGCCACGCGGTCATTCTCCCATCCGAACTCGTCTCCTCGCTCTGTGAAGAGGCGTCCCTTAGCCTGCTTCTTATATTCCTTTGGAGTACCCTCTTTGACGTAATAGACAGACTTACCCTTTGCAGCAACGCTTGCCTGAAAGATAAGCTTGCCGTCATAAGTCACCTGACTTGTCAACTCATTACCGTCAGCATCCGTCACAATAACGCTACCATCCGTGCCAACCTTCTTTCTTAGTGCGTTGGCATCAACCTCCACCACTTCGTTTGAGCGAACAACAGTGGCAGGATTACTTACCTTGAGTGTAACCTTGTCAGCTGAATAAGCAGAAACAGCCACACACATGACTGCAAGTGAAAAGAATATTTGTTTCATGATTTTTAAGTTTATGACTCCCTCCCAACCTTCCCGAGGGGATGAGTATGAATATACTCCGTTCGTTGAGTAGTTTATGGGTTATTGCCCATAAGAGCATTTCAGATGCAAAAGTAACTTATATTTATCATTCTTGCAAGAGTTTGTAAAAAGAATAAGAGTGTATCATCTGTCATATTGACTTCAGATACACCCTTATCATTTGAATTTTATGTTTTAAGCTCCTTCTTTAGCTAAGTCACAATATTCATAATCAAAGTCCACGCATTTCTTTATATGAATCCAATCGTGAGGAACATATATAGATTGGGTAGTGTTTAGGCGCAGAATATGAAGACCTTCTGGAGTAAGAATACCACGTAGGTAATAATGTCGTGACTTTGCAATTCTTTCTATAGGATAATCAGGGTCATATTTGTAAATATTTTCTTTGCTTTTATCTAAATATTTAATTGGCATTGGTGGCATTCCATTTTCGTAATATAATGCATCAAGTTCAAATACAAATGTATTATTGGATAAATAATTAATAAGTTTATCATCAAACATGGTCCACCTTATATTAGAAAAATGTTGTGACATAACAACATTGTGAATTTTTTCTGTTAATTCACTTATAAAATTATGGTCTTTTTCTTGTGAAAGAGGAATAAAATAATGTTTACCAACAGCTTTTGCATGGCTATTATAGCATCCATTTTTTATAAGAAGTTGAAATATTTTTTTATTATTTGCAGGATTAACTTTGCGAGTATATTTATAACTAACGTCAACAGAACGTGTAGGTAGTGTATTAAGATGGTCAAGTAAAGTTTTTTCTATTAAAGTAGTATCTGGCTCACAAAAAGTCACTTTGCTTTCATCTTCTCTAAATGAAGATTTGTATACAAATTTTATACTGTTTGATTCTTCTCCTTTTTTTATATATACAAGTACACATTCGTCTCTTCCAAAAGTCCATGCATCGATTTTACCATAGTCACTTAGTGTTTTTATGTAAGCATCTTGAAGCCATGATTTTCTTGGAAATGTATCAAACGTAAAGGCCATCATTAATGTGTCTTTGTTATCAATAAGTTTTAGGCTATCTTTTGCCTTGTTTTTCAATTGCTCCAAGCCATACGTCAATAGTTGATACGCCTTGTTAAATGATGCTACTTCTTGAGCATGGACATTCTTTGCCTTTTCTATTGCATCTTTAACTTTTGCAATTTGAATTGGGTCTTTACTATTTTTGAGTACTTTTGTGAACTTCTCTGGTATTTCTAATTCTGTAGGACAAAATAAATTTATGTGGTATTCACGAACATGACGATATCTTTGTACTAAAACCATACAGTATTCATAACATCCAGCTTCCTTTAGGTCTGAAATAAAAGACATCATATCAGGATTTCCATTTGTATCAATATAACTTTTAGTAAAGTGATACACTTCCTTATCATTATTCTTGCAAGAGTAAGTTACGGACAAAATACATACAAGTACTATTGTCGTAATAGTTGATAATATATTTTTCATAATCATTTTAATCATTTTGATGGCAGGACGAATGTCCTGAATAATGTTTCACTTCACCCAAGAGATTGTTCATGTCTTGGGCTTTATATGTGTTGCCAGCAACATCTGCAAGGAATTGCTCTATTTCCTCGTCTGTGACGGTAAGTGAATCGTCGCTATCTGTTGAGGCTTGTTGCTGTGTGTATGAATCTGGTAGCATGAACGTGATACTGCATATTACCGCTACGGCACATGCCACGCCGGTATATTTCCACCATGCTATTTTAGGCTTCAAAGGTATGGTTCTTTCAATATCCTTAGGCTCGGACATACCTATGTCAACAGTATTGTCTTCTTCAAACATGTCTTCCACGAACTTGTCGCTCATTCCATATGCATCTGTATTGAAGCTCATGAACATTTTACGATAAGGTTCCCACTCCGCTGGAATATCATCCGTACCTGCAAAGTAATCTGCAAGAACCTGTTCTTCTTCCTCCGTGGTTTGCGCATCCATGAAACGCTTGATAAGTCCGTCTATGTATTCTTTTGTATATTCCATATAACTCATTTCAACTGATTAAACAATATGGCTCTCGCCTTGCATATCATGCCTCTTACGGACGACTCGCTTGTACCGAGCACCTTGGCAATTTCCGTGTACGAAAGCTTGTCAACATTTCTCATCTTTATGATGGCACTCTGTTTTTCTGAAAGCGATTCTATGGCGTGTTTGAGACGTTGCTCGCCCTCTGCCTCCTCCTGTTGTACCTGAGCGTTGTGATTGTCCGTGATGTACATTTCCGTGTCAATAGGAACTATGCGTTTTCGTTTGCGAAACATATCTATCGAGACGTTCTTCACGACAACCACACCATAGTGCAACATCTTGTCGGCATCCTTAATCTTCTTGTGCCTCACCCATAGAATGGCAAGAGCCTCCTGAACGGCATCATCTGCATCGTCAGGGTCTGAAAGATAATGGAGAGCCTCTGTCAACATAAGCCTCCTTATCTTCGGTACTTGTTCGGTAAACTCTTGTAATTCCATGTTTTGATTATACTTTATTTGGTTTTGTTCTGACTAATTTATGAATCCTTTTCAGGCTTTGTACATAACTATATCGTCGTTCTTTCGTTTTCGCTACCGAAAAAAGCAACTTTTTTGTTTTTCGCCTTACAAATTTATGGAAAAACTATAAAACATCAGTATTATCATAATTCTTTTTGAAGTTTTCCTTCCTACTTCTCTTTGTTTTCTCATCATTCTGATTGGAAGCAAATGTTGTAAATGGGGAGTTGTCCAAATAATGGACACAATAGTAAATTTATTTTTGTCTTTTGGGTCGGAAAGTGAAAAATACACGTTCATATCGCTTTCATGTTTGTATCTTTGTCACATAAAACTTAAAGATATGAATTTACAGACAAGAAATAAGGTTCATACTTGGGTCGTAAGGATATTGATGTGCATGGTGCTTGTCGTAGCTTTATGCACGTTCTATTTCTTTATGATTCAGTCATCATTCGGATTGAAGGTGTCAAGTTCACGTGAGAAAATGAAGAACTTGCTTGTGATGTCTTGTTTTTCTAATGATAGTGGAAACATTGAGAGGACAAAGGATATAGTCTTGGATATCGTGGATAATAAACTGAACATTAATAACTATGTTTTCTCTTTCCAAGCTAAAAAGTCTTTCTTGTGCAAGAACGGAGTATATGACATTAATAAGAATGATGTGTGCTTTATGTCTGGTAAAAACGTGGGTATCTTTGAACCTACGATAGTGGAAGGCTCGCTTAACTTCACAAAGGTGGCATCTCGTGAGAAGTTCAAAATCCACAATCCTGAGTATGGCATTTACATTTTTGATAAGGATGGAAATAAAATAAGGAAATATAATGATACGGTTACAACAGTTGTAAAGTGTGGTGCCATAATTCCTCGTTCTGTATCGGAAAACTTGTTTGGAGAGGGCAAGTCTGCTGTTGGACGTACTATTCGTTGGTGTGACAACCTAAACTATCATTCGGAAAAGGTAATCTGCGTGTATGAGGATTTTCCAGAATATACCGGTATAAAAAACTGCATATATCTCAGTATGGACGATGATATTGCGAAATATGTAGATTATGATATGTTCAAGATAACATTCGATTTGAATGAAAATCGTAGCTTGGAAAGTCAGCAGAATACTTATTCCTTGATGGAAAAGTATGTGAATGAATATCCTATGAAAAAGCAGGTTGTGGAGGTCTTGATAAATGAGCCTATCAATTATACTCATTCTGTTGATTCTTTTGTGATTAGCGCAGATCATAAAAAGGCAAAGATGTACTTGACCAACTATGACAAGGCTTTGAAGTTTGTTATTTATCCTCTGTCTGGTGAGTTTAATGCGTATGATAGCTTTGGTTGGTTCGTTTCTTCTACATCCATTACATTTCTTTTTCTTGCTCTGACGATAGTCATTATGGCTATCATCTGTCAGTTGAACATAGCTCTTGCATCTGTTCCACTAAAGATGAAGAATATCAATATCCGTATGGTGGTAGGAACTACTAAGCGTTATATCTGGTTCAAACAGATATTCGTATATATGGTCATGTCGTTTGTGGCATTCCTATTGGCAATGTTTATCATGGGCTATGTTGATTCGCATCATTTTTTGTTCTACGTTATGTGTACAAGCTTGAGCATTGAGCATAATATGGTGGTTGTGTTTATCACTTTATTTGTAGCCTTGGGCATAGGTGCATTGTGTGGCGTGTCATCCGCTTTCTATTCTACGAACATGCCTATGGACAGAGTGCTGAAGGCAAAGGTGGGAATGGACAGAAGGAGTAGGAGAATACGTGACGTATTGCTTGTGGTGCAATTTTTAATGGCTTTATTTCCTTTGGTGGCATTATTGACTTATGGTTTAGACAATCTTAATGTTATTGGTCGTCCTTTGGTGTTTGTTTTTTTCATGATAAGTAGTCTTTTCATTATCTTCATCACTTTGTTCTGTTTGATTATGCAACAGAACAGGTATATGCACCGAAGTATTGCCATACGCAAGGTACTGGGAACTACAAATGTTGAACTCATGATGATGAATGTCAAACATTTTGTTAAGCTGCTTTTATGTTCAACTTTAATGTTCATATTGGTTTGTTATGCTTATTTTATATATGAACTATGCATGGGTGATGATGGTGTGTTTATTGGATTAAGCAGGATTTATATTACAAGTTTGCCAATAATATTGGAGAATGCAGGTATGTTTATCCTCAGAGTGTTCTGTAGTTCCATCATACTGACAGTAATAATTGTGGTATCTGTCATGGTGCATTCTTTATTTTCAAAAGAGACAAGTTTGTCAAATGCCTTAAAAACGGAATAATATGATTAAGTTAGATAATATACGCAAGGTCTTTCACTCTAAGACATCGGAGACTGTTTCACTTCAGGACATCTGCCTTGAGGTGAAGCAAGGTGAGTTTGTTGCAATCATGGGGCCTTCTGGTTCTGGTAAGACTACTCTCCTCAATATACTTGGTCTTATTGACCGTCCTACTGAGGGTAAGTATATCCTTGATGGCGAGGATACGGAGAAAATGACAGACTATCAGATGACTATCTTCCGTAGGAAACGTCTGGGATTCATCTTCCAAGCCTTTAATCTTATTGACGAACTGACGGTTTATGAGAACGTGGAACTACCTCTCAAGCTTCTTAACTATCCTGCCAATGAGCGTCAGATACTTGTGATGGAGGCTCTCCGCAGGATGGAAGTGAGTCATCGTGCGGAGAACTATCCTAATGAGTTGTCTGGAGGACAACAGCAACGTGTGGCATTTGCACGTGCCATTATAGCCAATCCGAAACTTATTCTTGCTGATGAGCCAACGGGTAACCTCGATTCAAAGAATGGACAGGAGGTGATGCAGATTCTTTCTGACCTCCATAGTGGGGGTGCAACCATAGTCATGGTTACACATAATCAGCGTGATGCTTCCTACGCTGATAGAATCATAAACCTGTTTGACGGTAGGATAATTGAGGTGAAGTGAAGGAACGGCCCCCCTCCTAACCTCCCCCAAGGGGGAGGTATAAAGTTACCTTATTTGCTGAGGTTGCTTTTCGTGGTTGGTTTGCCACTGTGCCCGAAGCGTCAGCTTCGGCTAATAAGTCAAAACACAGAGGACTTGGAGAGTGTTATAACTTTTAACTCTCTGAGTCCTCTGTGTTCTTTGTGTTTTTAATGAACACCCAATTCTGAATTTTGAATTTTGAATTTTGAATTTTCTGCCGCTGTTATCTGGAAGCTCACGTTCCATCCGTTTGTACCAGTAGGCAGGAGGGTGATGCTACCTCCGCTTATGTTTATTATTTGTCGGCAGAGGCTGAGACCTATGCCGTTGCCTGTACGCTTGGTAGTGAAGAAAGGAACGAATATCTCCCTTTGTTCCTCGTCTGTTATGCGAGGGCCGTTATTGCATATTCGTATGCGAGTAGGGGCATCGTCATACTTGAAGGCATATATGAGGATGCGTGTGGCAGAGGCCTCCACGGCATTCTTTACTATGTTGATAAGAACCTGACGTATAAGGTTTGGGTCAACATTTATGCTTATGTCCTCTGGCTCAATCTTTGTCTCTAAGCTTACGTTTTCTGGTATTATACCTATGTTGCTAATGTTGTCGAGCAACTCTCTTATGTTCACATTCTCTGGTTGAGGCTTCTGCAAGGCAGAGAATTTTCTGTAGCTATCCACAAATGATATTAGTCCTTCAGACGTGTCGTGAATAGCTTTCATTCCTTCATATAGTTCGGAGTTGCGTATGGCATTTTCTTCGAGGAAGGTGTCGCTGAGCGATACTATAGGTGCAAGCGAATTCATTATTTCATGTGTGAGGATGCGTGTTATCCTCTCCCATGATGCCATCTCTATATTCTGCCTCTGTTCCTGCATCAGTTCCATCATGCGGTTTATGGTCATTATTGCAGCCCTCTCGCCTGGGAAGGTAGCCTTCTCCTCGGGGATGCGGAACGAGAAGTCGTTGTTGCGTATGGCTTCAAGTGCGGTCTTGTATAATGATTCGTGATACACTTTATTTTAATGAGGAATTAGAAATTGTTACCTGTTTTTGCATTAGTAACCATCACCTTGTGATAGGATAAGGGCGTCTTATCCCTTGATTTTATTATACAGCGTCTGACGACTTATTCCGAGCATCTCGGCTGCAAGTTTCATGTTGCCGTCGCATTTATCTACGGCAGAGCGTATGTGCTGTGCCTCCATCTCGGCAAGTGGCACAACCTCCTTGCTTGCTTCTATGGCATGATTGAGCGTGTAGAGCAGTTTCTCGTTGTCCCAAGGTTTGGTGATGAAATCGGACGCTCCTCTCTTGAGACCCTTAACGGCAAGTTCTATGTCACCGTATGCCGTGAAGAGTACAACAGGCGTCTTTGGATGCAGACGCTTGATTTGCTCCAGCCAGAACAGTCCTTCGTTGCCAGTGTTGAGTCCGAGGGCAAAGTTCATGTCAAGGAGTATGACGCTGAAAGACTCTGATGCCATGGTTTTCTGTATGGCATCAGGATTGTCTATAAGCACTACCTTCTCAAACATCTTCTTGAGAAGGTATTTTAATGACACGCGTACTGCCTCGTTGTCATCAACTACAAGTATAGATTTATGCATAACAATGGAGCCCCCTATCCCCCAAAGGGGGCAGCCATACGGATAACCTTTTATAGTCAAAATAGAAAATATAGTTTTTATAGAAGTTAAAAACATTATCCGAATGGACGCCCCCTTCGGGGGTGGGGGGCTTTTATTTGATTGAATTCTTATACCACTCGAAGAGCTTCTGTACTCCGTCCTCAATTTCCACCTTGTGTGTCCATCCGAGGGAGTGGAGCTTGCTTACGTCGATAAGCTTACGCATAGTACCGTCTGGCTTGCTTGAGTCGAAGGCAACCTCGCCCTCGAAGCCTACAGCCTTAACGACAAGTTCTGAGAGCTGACGGATAGTGAGTTCCTTACCTGTACCTACGTTGATGTGGCAATTGCGTATCTCACCGAGGCTTGGTATTGCACCGCCACGTCCTGCGCTATGGTTACGGTCAACAGCACCATCTGTGCTTGCTCCGTAGTGAACTGAAGAGTACTTCTCTATGCCGATGATGTCCTTGAAATCTACGTTGAGGAGTACGTGTACAGAGGCATCTGCCATGTCCTCGCTCCAGAGGAACTCGCGGAGTGGAGTACCTGTACCCCAGAGTGTAACCTTGTTGTTCTCTATGCCGTACCATGCAAGCACCTTGAGGATTGTTGCCTCGTCGCTCTCTCCGTTCACCTCGTAGCGTACCTTCTCACCGTTCTCAGGGATGGTAGCACCAACAGGGCGGATGGTGAGGTCCTTGCGTATTGCCTTCCAGTCACCCTCGTGAATAAGCTTTGCGAGATACACCTTACGCATCATGGCTGGCATAACGTGACTGTTCTCAAGGTGGAAGTTATCATTTGGACCATAAAGGTTTGTTGGCATGACAGCTATGTAGTTGGTACCATACTGCAGGTTGTAGCTCTCACACATCTTCAGACCTGCAATCTTGGCAATGGCATATTCCTCGTTGGTGTATTCAA
>CAMOVB010000118.1:0-9613 GCA_946626925.1 uncultured Prevotellaceae bacterium | reverse complement strand
CTGTTTTTTTAATATGCACCTTTGTGCAAAACTACAACCGTACAGGTCGAAAGTTGTTCTTTGCGAAGCAAGAACAATGGGAATCAATATCCGAAAAGTTGTTCTGGTGTAATCTCTTCCACAGGACCAAGGGCACGGAGCTGTGCAAAGTCGAGCGCAGACTTCTTTCCGACGATACCATAGTGGAATGGCTTACCCTTGACATACTTCTGCTGGAACTTAACAAGATCAGTGAGGGTCATATCCTTCACCTTCTCATATACAAGCGCATCAGGGTCTGTATCAAGTCCACAGTCACGCGCAGAGAAGTATGCACGGAGGATATCCATACCCGTAGTACGCTGAGTACGGAGTCGTGCAATGACTGCTTCCTTGGCAATACGGAAAGACTCCTTCACTTCTGGCATATCGTTGATGATACCATTGAATGTAGTGATAACGTCATTAAGCTTGTCACTCTGTGACTCTGCGTATGACACGAAGTACATATAGTCATTCTTGCGTGATGGCATGATGAGACGTGCGTTGGCACCATATACGAGTGCTTTCTTCTCACGCATATCCTGGAATACGATTGAGTTCATTCCACCACCGAAGTACTCCTGATATAGGCTTACAGCAGGAAGGATTGACGAGTCATACTCCTTACCCTCGCTTCCATAGTGTGTGAGGTCAAAGTTCATTGTATCGTCAAATGGTACGAAGAATACACGGTTATCCTTCACGATGACATTCTTCCATTCTTTGTTTGCAAGTGGTGCCTTGAGTGAGGCTGCCACATGATGATTATCTGCAAGTACCTTTACAGCCTCATCTACTGAACGTGGTCCATAGTAAGCCACCTCATGCTGATACTGTGAGAGGTTCTTCAAGTTAAGAAGAAGTGTATCAGGTGAGAGGCTGCGAAGGCGTTCATTACTCAAGTTCTGTTCCTTTGACCACTCTTCACCCCATGCGAGGTACGAACGCATTGCACTGAGATAAGAACTGAAGTCGCCAAGCTGCATCTTACGTGCCTGTATCTGTGCATCGAGATATGTGTTCCATGCGTCCTTGTCTGTACGAGCATGTGTCATGAGATGGTCAAGAAGTGCCACTGCCTTATCGAGATTCTCATCAAGTCCACGCAATGTAACATAGATACGCTTGTTACCTACATTTATGTTGTAAGAACATCCAAGACGATAGAATGCCTCAGACACCTGCTCTGCCGTAAGGCTGTCTGTACCTACATATTCGAGGTAGTTAGATGCAAATGGCAATGTAGGGTCAGCAAATGAACCCATGTCGTAGATGTAGTTGAGAGTAAATAGCTTGTTGATGCTATTCTGACGATATACAACAGGCAACTTGTTTGCTGTCTCTGCCTTTGTGATGTCCTTTGAGAAATCGAGGAACACTGGTTCGATAGGTTCAACCTTTGAGTCGCTGACAGCCTTTACGAAGTCGCTTGTCACATCACGGTTCATGACGATAGGTGTGATGGCTGGCTTCTCAACTGGCTGTATGTTAGGGTCAGTACCCTTACGCTTATATACTACTACATAATTGTCCTTGCGGATATGCTTGTTAGCGAATTCCACAACAGCATCCTTGCTAATCTTTGCCTCACGGTCAGTCATTGTCACTACATCGCTCCACTGCTGGTCGTTGATGAATGCATTGACCATCATAGTCACACGCTGTGAATTGCTTTCGAGTTTCTTCTGCTCAGACAGTTTCTCATTATTGATTACTGCCTCCATGAGTTCCTTAGAGAACTTACCCTTGCGGAGCTTCTCTATCTCATCGAGAACGATAGTCTTCACGTCATCGAGAGTCTGTCCTGGCATTGGGTATGCACGGAGTTCCCAATATGAGTAGTCGGCAGCATCATTCACACCACTCTGTGCATAGAGTACCTTGTGCTTGAGGTTGAGGTCAAGGTCAAAGAGACCTGCCTTACCATTGCAGACAATATTATCAAGAACAGAGAGAGTATCCAACTGATGACTTGCAGTACCGTCAAATCGCCATGCAATAGACACATATTCCTCCTGTGGAGTGACAACAGTCTTGCTTACAGATGCCTTCAGCTCAGGGTCACGCTTGAACTCGAACTTCTTCAATGACTCGTTTGGTTTCATGTCACCAAAGTAACGCTCGATAACTGCTATCATTGAGTCAGGAATAAAGTCGCCAGACACACAGATTGCCATATTGTTTGGCACATAGTATGTCTCAAAGAACTTCTTGATATTGGTGATTGACGGATTCTTGAGATGTTCCTGCTTACCGATGATACCACGACGGTAAGAGTGACTTGGATATAGAACCGTAGATATAGTGTCATGAAGCTTGTCCCAGTCCTCAGTAAGTCCGCCATTATACTCCTCATATACCGCTTCAAGCTCTGTATGGAAACCACGGATAACCATATTCTTGAAACGGTCTGCCTGTACCTTTGCCCAGTTGCCAATCTGATTGGATGGTATGTCTTCCACATAACAAGTAAGGTCATAGCTTGTGTAAGCATTTGAACCATCTGAGCCTATAGTCGCCATCAGCTTGTCATACTCATTAGGTATAGCAAGCTTTGATGCCTCATAGCTCACACTGTCTATCTGGTGATAGATAGCCTTACGCTCTGCAGGGTCAGATGTCTTACGATACACCTCATAGAGACGTTCTATCTCGTCAAGCATAGGCTTCTCCTTAGCATAATCGAGTGTTCCGAACTGCTCTGTACCCTTGAACATCACGTGCTCAAGATAGTGAGCAAGACCAGTACTTTCCTCTGGCTCGTTCTTTGCTCCAGCATGTACGGCTATGGCTGTCTGAATGCGTGGCTGTTCCTTGTTGACTGACATATAGACCTTGAGACCGTTCTTGAGAGTGTACATCTGCACTCCCATAGGGTCGTTTTCCACTGTCTCGTAGTTGTACTTAGAATTATTGCAGGCAACAAACATCATTGCCGCTGCACAATAAATTAAAGATTTAATTTTTCTCATCGTGTTTATGATTTTAATATCATTTATAAGGGAAGAACCAACAAATGTCGGGTCAGAATTTGAGCACAAAGATATGCTTTTTTGTGTCAAATAAGAATAGAAAACACAAATATAATGTAATAAAGTATCATTTTAGGTAATAAAAATTGGAAAAAGCGTGGTTTTGTCTTAACTTTGCAGTCGATTTAAACCTGTATTCTTCATACAGGAGTTAACAATTAACAGTTAATAGTTAAAAGTTGAGTTGAGAAATTTGAAGTTCTTGAAAAGAATCTCAAATTCCGAATCTATGATTTATGCCTCCGGTTCATGTCGGTACGCATAGACTTGACATTATAGATTTAACATGACAAATGAGTAATCTCCAATTTTTAACTTTTAACTCTTAACTTTTAACTCTTGCATTATGAAGAATGAATAATGCAAGGTAAGGTAGATTGTTTTTTTAATAAGCAAAAATATTATGATGCTCAAGCAGACAAAGATTGTCGCATCCATCTCCGATTTAAGATGCGAAGTTGACTTCATTCGTTCACTCTTCGAGGCAGGAATGAATGTAGTACGTATGAACACAGCCCACGGAACTCGTGAAGGTATGGACAAGCTTATCCATAATGTACGTGAGGTAAGCAACCGTATCGCCATCCTCATCGACACAAAGGGTCCTGAGGTCCGTACAACAAGGATTGCAGGATTGGAAGACTCAGAACAGCTTCAGTTCCATATCGGTGACATCGTGAAGGTTGTAGGCAACCCTGACATCGAGACTACTCGTGAACAGATTGCCGTATCATACAAGAACTTCGTTGAAGACCTCAAGGTAGGTTCTTACATCCTTATTGATGATGGTGAGCTTGAGTTGTTCGTACGCGAAAAGCATACTGACCACCTCGTATGTGAAGTACAGAACGAGGCTTCAATGGGTCATCGCAAGAGCGTGAACGTACCTGGTGTACGTATCAACCTCCCTTCACTTACAGACAAGGATAAGGCAAACATCAAGTATGCCATCGAGCGTGACATCGACTTCATCGCTCACTCTTTCGTTCGTACAAAGCAGGATGTCCTTGATATCAAAGAGATTCTTGATGCATACGGTAGCGACATCAAGATTATCGCTAAGATTGAGAATCAGGAGGGTGTTGACAATATAGACGAAATCCTCGAGGTGGCAGATGGTGTAATGGTTGCACGTGGTGACCTTGGTATCGAAGTACCACAGGAACGCATCCCTGGTATCCAGCGTATCCTCATCAAGAAGTGCGTACTTGCCAAGAAGCCAGTCATCGTGGCTACACAGATGCTCCACACTATGATTAAGAATCCTCGTCCAACACGTGCCGAGGTAACAGATATCGCAAACGCTATCTACTACCGTACAGATGCTATCATGCTCTCTGGTGAGACAGCATACGGCAAGTACCCAGTAGAGGCTGTACAGACAATGGCTAAGGTAGCTAAGCAGGCAGAGATAGACAAGCTCCCTGACAACGATATCAAGATTCCTCTCACAGAGAATACTGACGTTACAGCTTTCCTTGCTAAGCAGGCAGTAAAGGCTACTAACGTGATGCCTATCAAGGCTATCATTACAGACAGCTTCTCAGGAACAACAGCACGTAACCTTGCAGCATTCCGCGGCAAGTACCCTGTACTCGCAATTTGCTACAAGGAGAAGACAATGCGTCACCTTGCTCTCTCTTATGGAGTCGAGGCTATCTATATGCCAGAAAAGGCAAATGGTCAGGCTTACTACTTCGCAGCTCTCCAGAAGCTCATGGACGACGGAGTACTCAAGGGTACAGACATGGTTGCATACCTCAGCAGTGGTAAGAAGGGAACAAAGACATCATTCCTTGAAATCAACACAGTAGGTGATGTTCTCAAGGCTGGTCTTGACTACGTATTGCCAAACAGGAACAGGTATTTGTAGCCCCCAGCCCCCGAACTTAGCGAAGCGGTCTCACTGACCGTAGGGAAGTAACGGGGCGGCCTCCGGGTTCAGTCATTATAAATAAAATAACAGAAGCAATAAATTCTACACGGATAGAATTTATTGCTTCTATTGTTTTTTTTCATAAAAGTTCAATCCGGATGGCCGCCCCGTTACTTCCCTACGGTCAGTGAGACCGCTTCGCTAAGTTGGGGGTTGGGGGGCTTTCGGTGGTCTTGTTAGCTACCTCTGCCACCTCTTCATCCTGCACATGATAAGCTCGTCATTATCTCCACGCTGGTGCATTCCCCCACCCTCGCAATAGCGGAAGAAGGAGCAATCGGAACAAGGCTCTTTCTTTGCCATCCATGAGTGGTCACGATACAACTGGAACTTGGTGTTCCACGCCTCCCAGAGGTTATCGTGGTAGATATTACCTTGGTGATAGTCACTACGGATGCTTGAACAAGCAGATATAGAGCCATCTACAAGGACGGAGACAACATTAATTCCTGCTATGCAATTGAAGAAATGACCTCGTGACTCATTCTCGTAAGCCCCAAGAAAACCTTCACAACCGAAATAGCAAAGCATTGGAGTCTTGCCCGCAAGCTTGTCCAGCCTCTTCTGCTTGATGAACTCCATAAGCTGTTCAAACTCTTCGTCCGTGATAATCATATCCGGGTCCTTACGGGCACGTCCCATAGGGAAGATGGAGAGGAGACGCCAACGAGGTACACCTTCTGCCTCAAGGGCTGCGAATATCTTGTCAAGCGACTTGATGTTACGACGGTTTACACAAGTATCTACATCCCACGTGAGTCCTGTAGTATGACAAAGGAGACGGATAGCATTCCATGTCCTTGCAAAACTGCCCTTTCTGCCTCGCATCCAGTCATGGTCATCCTCCAGTCCGTCAAGACTTATCGTCAGGCTTCGCATGCCAGCAGCAAGGAGTGAACGAAGACGAGCCTCATCAAGCAACCAGCCGTTTGTGACAAGTCCCCAGTTATATCCGCGCTTCACCACTTCACGACCGACATCCTCTATATCCTTACGTACAAGCGGCTCACCTCCGGTTATGACGATAAGCACTTCACTTGTATTGACATTAGGTGTAATGGTGTCGAGTGCCTTGAGGAAATCCTCCGCAGGCATATCCTCATGAAGGACAGTAGCCGTCTTACAATCGCTACCACAATGGCGACACTGGAGGTTGCAACGCAAGGTACATTCCCAGAACACCTGTTTTATCGGGTGCTGCTTCTTGTTGATGTTACGCATCTGACGGAACACTTCCAGTTGCAACCGTTTCCTCAATCCTATTTTTCTTTCAGATATCATTATTTTGCTTCGCTTGCTTTCTTATGAAGTGTGAAGTTAGCCGTAGCAGTAGCCTTGAACTTATCCGTAGCTAAGCTGTCCAACTGAACGTCAACGTACATGGTATCATTCTCATACACGCCCGACCTGTCGGAAGCAATCACCTGAAGCTGTTTGAATGTCTCGCTTACGTTACTATTTCCATACTTCTCGATACGTGAGTTTGAGAAGTACTTGCCATTACCGTCAGATGCCACATTTTCCACGCCTCTAACATTATAATAATTAACATCAGTAGGGAAAGACACTACTTGCACATTAGGCACAGGTTCGCCCTCCGAATCAAGGACAATACCTGTTGTCTCGCTCAGAATCTCAGCAGTAGGAGGAATCGTTCCGTATTCACATGGACTATCAAATTCACAACCAGTAACGCCCATCAAAGCGAGCAGGCATCCCAAAACACGTGTCAGTTTTGACAGCAGATAGTTGTTAAGTTTTTTTGTCATAATTTTATAATGTTTATAATGTGTTTATTGTTGAAATTTTACAATTATTCGCATGCACGACGTTTTCACCCACCAATTACACGAATTTTCACGAACTTCAAGTCCGTTATTTTTATTACACTAAGACAACTCGTGTTGTCTGCGAATAACACGAATGCCATCCGGATTATGACGGGCTAAAAAGATTCGTGATATTCGTAATTGCACGAGCAATTCTTCGTGTAATATAAAAAGTCTTGAATTACATTTTCGTGCAAATTAGTGTAATTCGTGGTTAGAAAGACTCTTGTAAAACCATAGTTAATTAATTCTTTTTCTTATGGAGCACAAAATCAGCGGTAGAAGTTGAAGTATAGTTAAAATGTTCATCTCCATCCAACCTATCCAACGCATAATCTATATATAATGTATCATTCTCATACACGCCTGTACTATCAGTAGCAATAGCCATATATGAAGGGAAATAGTTCTTAAAGCCAGCCACATCCGTACCTTCAGGCATGCCATAAAAATACAAGACAAAACTTTTATATTTTCCGTCTTGACCTGTAACTCCAGTACTACTAGTTGCGATCCCAAGTGTTCCATCTTGTTTTACGAGACCAACACGAACATTGATATTTTCGATTGGATTTCCGATAGAATCAGTCACAAGACCTGCGACCTCCCCCTTCACAGCAAAATAAACAGAAGGAACACCATAAAGACATGCAGTCCTATAAGGTTCCTTTTCATCTTCATCTCCGCAGCTTGTGAATCCGAGCAAAACAAGGACAACACCAAGGAAAGACATTATCTTGTTTAAAACATAGTCGTTGTTAAGAATTTTTGTAATCATAGTCATATCGTTTTTACAGTTATTAAAGATAATTATGCAAATGTACAACTTAAGTTTGAAATTGCAAGCATATTTGTCCAAAAAAGTTCAACAGAACAGAAAAAACGTTAGAATCCGTAACCTAAAGTGAAGATAAGTGTGTTTCGTCCCTTTGGTTCCTTGCTACCCGTGAACATCTGGTATTCGTAGGCGGCGCCAAGGGAGAAGCGTGCACGCATCATATATTGCACCTTGAGACCTCATCCATTGAGCGATTTGCAAATACAAGCAATGACAAAATATCAAGTTTCGTTTTGTCCTATATCCCTACGCCATACAAATTTCATTTTTTTGTATCTTAACAGCAAAACGCTCTCACGAGCACTAATTTTTTTATCGCGATAAAAAAATTTTCTCATCGCGATAAAGTTAAAATTGGTTCCCATAGGAAATCACAGAGAATTGCCCAAATTAAGCTCTTTACAGATTCTGCCAAGTTTCGTTTTGTCCTACTTTGAATAACATAAACACACGATTACGTAGAAATCTCGTATCGAAGATGACGTTCGCTAAAAACCATAACCTAAAGTAAAGGTGAGGGAGTTACGTCCCTTTGGTTCCTTACCACCTGTGAACATCTGGTATTCATAGGCGACACCAAGGGAGAAGCGTTCACGCATCATGTATTGTGCCTTGAGGCCTAAACCGAGGAGATAATGCTTCTTGTTTGCGACCTTATTATAGCCAGGATGCACCTTGCCATGCTGGAGAAGAGCGAGGTATGTGGCTGTGGCGTATGGACTAAAGCTCCACACGTCAAAGCCATACTGGATAGGTAGGTTGAAGCCCAGTCGTCCTGTCATATCCCACGTGTGAATACCACCAATATTGTTGAGGAATGGATCAAAGTCATAGTTGTAGTATATGTAGAGAAGTTCGTGACAAGGCGTGTAGCTAAGCCCTGCGTACAAGTACTTGTACGTAAAGTCTGCATACACTCCATTGGACTGGCTCACCTCTCCCCATCTGTCACCTGCATACCAATTGGTGGTGAAACCGAGAGACACGGACGAGAGGGCATCCTTCCACGACACAATCTTGTTAGACGGGTATGTTGTGTTCCATTCGTCCGCCCATTCGCTTGTTCCGTCAAAGAGCAGGACGCGCCAAGGCAGAGCCTTGTCTCCCGTGAACGTTCCAAGTATGGCATTTGGGCGGTCATCCGGGAATGTATTACATACCTCAAGTATCTTGTAATCAGAAGGGAATCCTGCAATGGCATAACGATAAGTGACACCATTGTTAAACACAAGGATGTCAAGCGTTATTCCTGTCACGGAACGTAGTGTCATACGGTTGTATTTGCCCTGAAGACCAAGGTAACGCACATCGAAGTCGCCACTCTGATAAGAAGGCTCTTTGGTAATCGTAAAGTCGTCAATATCTGATTTTGCAAAGGAGTAGCGATGCCCCTCTGACTTGACCACGAGTCCAACCTCCTTATCTTTTACAATGCTATGTCCATCATGCGTCACCTGCATACGAATGCCATCGGCAGACACCATCTTAGTATCGAGGTTGCGTCGCCATTTGGTCTTGAGGCTTACCCACACCCTCTTGTCAGGAGATGATACTGAATACTGTGCCCTCAGGATAATAGGGAATGTAAGGCACAAGAGAAGCAAAATGTACTTTTTCATGTCTGATTTGCTTTTGTCGTCCGCTCATGTCGGACAATAGTTTAGTGCACAAAAGTAAGTTTATTTATTGAAACTGACAAGAAAAGCCGAAGTTTTTTTGCATAATAAAATAATATTACTACATTTGCACGCAAAACATTTATCCAATCATGAATAATACGATAAAGGACATCATCACACGCAGAAGCGTGAAGAAATACAAGGACAAACCTGTGGAGATGGAACTTGTAGAACAAATAGTTACCGCAGGTACATACGCTCCGAGCGGAATGAACAAGCAGGCGGCAGTTATCCTTGCCATCACAAACAAGGAGATGCGTGACCGTCTTAGCAGGATG
>CAMOVB010000117.1:0-9681 GCA_946626925.1 uncultured Prevotellaceae bacterium | reverse complement strand
CTCAGTTTGAGCAGCACGAGAAGCACGAGTCATACGAACTGCGCATACTACAACTTCCTTAGAAGTTACAATCTCAAGACCATCGTAAGAGAGTGCAGCAACCTTCATAGACTTACCGAGACCGAGTGATGTAACGTCGATGTCGAGTGTGTCTGGGAACTTAGTGTAAACAGCCTTAACAGCGAGCTTGCGCACATTGAGAGCGAGCTTACCACCGGCCTTAACACCTTCTGCAAGTCCGTTGAGCTTAACAGGAATCTGCATTACGACTGGCTTGTCCTCTGTAATCTGATAGAAGTCAACGTGTACTGGGTGATCAGTAACGAAGTCGCTCTGGAGGTCCTTAAGGATAGCCTTAACTGTAGTACCCTCGATGTTGAGGTTTACGATGTAAACGTTTGGAGTGTAAAGGAGCTTAGCGAGTTCCTTCTCTGTGATAGTGATTGCCTTAGCAACTGGTGCGCCGTTAGCATCCTTCTCTACACCGTAAACAACTGCTGGAACATTTCCTGCACGACGCATATCGCGACCTGCCTTCTTACCGAACTCAGTACGAACCTGAGCGTTGAGTGTGATTTCTTTCATTTGTTAAATTTTAATTGTGTTACTATAAATTAAGTATAACGCTTAATTCGCCATCACACATTTCTGTGTTGCTCAAAAAGCGGTGCAAAGGTACGATTATTATACGAGATGACAAAGGGATAATCTCGTTTTTTGCACCACAAGCAGCATTTTCCGCATAAAATTAAGCAAACGCACGAGTTAATAATACACATATTTACCATCTTCGGTCATTCCTTCGGCAGATACAGATATTTCTGTGCACGATGAATTGTTGTAGAATTCTACCGTGGCATTACCATCCTTGTCCGTCTTGACATTAGGATTCCAATAAAGAGTACGGCGGAAGTCCTCCATTGGTGGAACAACGGAATAATCCTCCATCTGGAATACGGAGGGAGTATTGAAGCCTTCAAAGTAAGTATATCGCGTTCCCTTCTGACGAAATTCTGACTTACGGTGTGTATAGCAATAGAGAACGACAGGATTCATTTCGTCTATTTCGTTGCAAACTATATGCTTATGCATTGCTTCTAAGTCTTCGGACACATATATACTTTTCACCTCGTCAAGAAATACAGGAACATCAAGGCTATTTACGCCATTATCACAGTTGAGGATTCTCATTGCCATCGACTTTCCTTTCATTCTAAAGCCAGTAACAGTAACGTACATATTATCAACAACCCATACGATTGGTCTGTTTTTATACCGAAGTCCATCACGATAGAACTTTCGATTTGGCGCAGGAGGCATGCTTTCGTATTCGGAATATCCAGGACATTCAGGATGCATCAAGTCATATATGGCTTTTACCGTATCAACAGGAGGATTCTTTTTGTCAATCAGCTTTGAGAGCTCCAACTCAGGAGACATCTTTCCTATGTATATTAACACATCAGATGGCTGTGCCTGACCATAAAAGAACTCGTTCTTCGACTTTAACCAGTCACCTACAGCAGGAGGGTATTCGCCCTCGTCTTCTATCGTTCGCATATAGGCATCACAGTCATAGTATATATTAGAGTGATAACGTGCATCGCCTTCGGATGACCATGCAGACCTATCCCACACACGTTTCTTTGCTTTAACATCTACATTCTTCAGCACACGGCTCTGACCTGCCAGAAACTTCACGGAAGTACTGTCCACATTCGCCTTCCACTTCAAGTTCCTTGTTTCATCGACATCAATCCTTTCTGTCTCAAGAGGAGATACATAGCGTGACTTAGGTACGAAGTTGCGGTCAATACAGATGCGATAATCGACAGGCCTATCCTTGTACTTGGAAGCAATTTGCAGATTCCACTCACCCTCAACATCCGGAAGGTCAAACACATACTTGCCTACAGAATCTGTCATAAGGTCACCCTCAAATATACCATCTTTCTTCTTCGCAAGTATGGCTCTGAGTTCCACGTTACCAACTGGTGCTTTCTTCGTCTTGCCCTTCACAGCACCATAGATCCTCAATTTATTCTCTATCGGCTGAACCTTTTCAAACATAGATTCACCAGAGTACAATCGCCAGTCATACCTGCGCCATCCCTGTACAAGCATGAGAACATCGGCAGACCTACGATGTTCCACATCATCAGCCTCGAAGTAATAACCTGGATTATCTATGTAGCCCCTCAGTTCACTACTAAGAAGCATCCATGAGTTGATGTTATACTTATTGCCGTTTACCATGCCCTTATTGTCAATGGCAGAAAACGATATTGAGGAGTTAGGCTCAGACTGAACTGCCAACGACACCTTTCCACAAGGCCTCAACGATTGATTCCTTGTTTTTATTTTAATATTTGGACTATAACTGCCCGCACCATATATGAAGAACAGACGTTCAGAGAGAATCTTGCCATCTTCGTCAAATACCGTTAGTTGACTTACGCCATTAGGCAGTTTATCACGACCGAACGCAAAACTTTGCATAGCCCTGGCACGCATAGTGTCACAACGGATTATTTTTCCATCATGTATCATGACATAACCGAGCTTCTTGCCAAGCATTATGTCTGAAGCATAAAGGCTCGCCCTTATGCTATCATCTCTGAGCATGTCCATCATCATCGTACAGCCTTTTTCATCTGGCTGTGGCAACTGGAATCTTGCCGTCTTATCCTTGTTGAATTTCACAAGAACATACTCAGCTTTGCTGTCTGCCGACAACGAAAATATGCCACGACCTGAAACATCCGTCTTGAACGAATCCACGACTTTGCCATCCTTTGTGCACAACTCGCAACTATACGACAATGGCTTATCTTCCTTGTCCGTAAGCGAGTAGGCAATGCGAGCTGGAAGCCCTTTGACTGTGTTGCCACCCTCTGGGTAGAATGTCATCTTTATTGATTTGTTGTTCTGCACATCGTTCTTGACTTCTTGCTCAAAATGCACAACGCTTCCATTGTCACTATCGGTAGATGCCATACGTTCGTTATTCAGGCGATGACGGTAACTTATTTTGTCGATAGTCGGTGTGCTGAAGTCGCCTTCAGTCTTAGGAGCCTTGAAGATAGGGATGACACGTGAGAAACAAGCGTTTGTACCCCAGTTAGTCATATAGCGAGTGTATGCCCTTATCTCATAGAACCCCGTGGTCATGATACTATCCACCTTGATGTCACCGTTTGCCTCACCGTTCACGATTGGGAGTTTACGTTTTTCAACCACATCGCCTGAAGGATTAAGCAGCTCTACATAAAGCACATGGCTCAGGTCTGTACGTCTGTCCGTGTCACATCGCTTGACGTAGGCCTTGAACCATATCGTTTCTCCCTTGAAATAGCCTGTGTTGTCAAGATGCAGATACACCTTTTCCTGTGGATAGTACATGCTGAAACGCATCGCATGGCGGATGTGTGACAGAATCTTCCTGTCCACTTCCGTATCATCGTTTGATGCAAGCATTAAACAAGGAATGGCAAATATAAGTAGGAATAGTTTTAGATAATTTTTACTGTTCGTCATATAAAGTTCAGGTTTGTTGTTTTGTCAGGACACAATATATGTGTAAAATTCTTCGGCAACCCTTCGTGAACCCTTCGTGTCGGCTTCGTAAGCCCCACGTGTTTTTCCATAGGATTTATGAAGTTTCACCTCCAAATACGATACAAATATACAAGCACTATTCGAATATTGCAAATTATAAACGTATAATCTCATGTGTTTTTTCATGATTTTTCTACCCATACAAAAAATCGTCACGAAGGAGTGTAATGTCAAGATTGCAAAAAGTGAAATTAAGGATGCTATAATCAGCATTTACAAAGCAGGCGGAAAAAGGACAAATCGCAATGTCGCTCTTCCGAAATGGTACTTTTTAGGTACTGACAAAGTAGGGACTAATTAGAGACTTATTAGGGACTCATTAGGGACTATGAACATACGGACAACAATTGTCCTATATGGTATTGCGGTTCAGTTTTCCCCTCGACTTGACAAAGCAGGGTAACTGACCGTAGGTGAAGAACGGGACAGCCATTCAGGTAAATCTTTCATATAACACGCAACAAGAATACTTCACAATGAATAAAAACAAGAAAAAATGGGGCAAAACATCAAGTATATTGATTTTTATATACGTTGAGTCAAAAGAAAACATTATATTTGCACCAAAATATGCATATTATTTGCACCGATTATGGTTTTATGATCGTTAGAGAACAGTCAAACAAAGTTACAAGAAAAGAGATTTTTGTATTATTATGATTAACCGTACGCTTATACGTCTGAAGATTGTACAGCTCATGTACGCTTACTATCAGAACGGGGGAAAGAACATTGAGACTGCAGAGAAGGAACTTCTGTTCAGCTTATCTAAGGCTTATGATTTGTATAACTACCTGCTCATGCTCATGGTAGCTATTTCGCGTTATGCTCTGACACAGGTGGAGCGCAAGGAGGAAATCAACCGCACCACTCATAACGATGAGAAGGTGAGCCGTAGATTCGTGGACAACCGTTTCGTTCTACAGTTGGAGTCTAATCTTCAGCTTGAGGAATACAAGCAGAGACAGAAGAAAACTTGGGATAACAACCTCGATTACGTTAAGAAGATTTACGAGCAGATTATCGCTTCAGATACCTATAAGGAGTATATGGAGGCAGAAAGCGTCACATACGCTGACGACCGTGAGCTCTGGCGCAAGATCTACAAGAGCATCATCATGAAGGATGAGGAACTTGACGACGTGCTCGAGGAGCAGAGCCTCTATTGGAACGACGACCGCTCTATCGTTGACACATTCATACTCAAGACCATCAAGCGTTTTGAGGAGGATAAGGCTGAGCATCAGGAACTCGTGCCAGAGTACAATGATGACGAAGACCGTGAGTTCGCACTCCGTCTCTTCCGTCGCACCATACTCAACGACGAGTACTATCGCTCACTTATCAGCAAGTGCGTTAAGAACTGGGAGTTCAACCGACTCGCATACATGGACATTGTCATTATGCAGATTGCTGTTGCCGAGATTCTCAGTTTCCCACTCATCCCAGTATCTGTTACAATCAACGAATACGTGGAGATTGCCAAGTGGTACAGCACTCCTAAGAGTGGTAGCTATGTTAACGGTATCATCGATGCCGTTGCAAAGATGCTCCGCAAAGAGAAGAAAATCACAAAGGAATAATATAAAACAAATTAAGAATTAAGAGTTAAGAATTAAAATTTAAGAACTTAGCGAAGCGATCTCACTGACCGTAGAATTATACGGCAAAATGTGTTGCTTGTAAACATCTTAAATCTTAATTCTTAAATCTTAATCAAAAAAACAATACTAACATCAAAGAAATGAATTCAGGACTCTTTTTATTACAGGCACAGGGTGGCGGAAGCCCATACAGCATGATTATCATGCTCGTGCTTATGGTAGCAATCTTCTACTTCTTCATGATTCGTCCACAGAACAAGAGAAGAAAGGAGATTGAGGAATTCCGCAACAGCCTCACAAAAGGTAGCGAAGTAGTAACAGCAAGCGGAGTATATGGCAAGGTAGCCAACCTCAACGAGGGCGAGCCTTACATCTCAATCGAGATTGCAAACGGCGTAGTAGTCAAGGTTGACCGCAACTACGTTTATGCAAAGGGTAACCAGCCAGTACAACAGTAGTAACTAATCAGCAAAACAGGAGAGACGGAGAATGGAGAATGCAAACAGATCTGCATCCAGAATCTTAGGTTTCTTTAAGCTAACATACAGAAGATTGCGGTTGGTAAAAATCAATCGCAATCTTTTGGTGTACCTCGTATTCTTCGTCATATCCATCGGTTTCTGGTGTCTGCAAACACTCAAGGAACAGACAACACAGGTTCTTGACTTCACCTATGAGATAACAGGTGTGCCTAAGAACGTGGTGTTCACTTCAGAGTTGCCACAATATATAAAGGTGACGGCTGAAGGACGTGGCTTCGACTTCCTCGACCACATTAGCAGGAACAACAACCACATTGTGATTCCCTACGATGTCTTCCAACGCCAAAAAGGCAAGGCAATAACTGATGCGACGTACATCCGACGTCAGGTGCAGAAGTTACTCGGGGCTGCCATTGAGGTGAAAACATGTTCGCCAGGTGTACTGATGACATACTACTCAACAGGAAAGAAGAAACGCGTACCTGTTCTTTTCGGAGGCAAGGTACAAGTCGGTATGCAACACGTACTCGGTCACATCAACATCAAGCCTGACTCTGTGGACATCTATGCACCACAAGGCCTGTATGACAATGTTGAGTGCGTATATACAGACAATCCTTTTTTCCGTCATGTGGAGGACACCATCGACACTCGTATTGCCATACGCAAGATTCACGGTGTGAAGATTATTCCTGACTCCGTAAGAGTACAGATATGTGTTGACCTCTTCACGGAGAAGAAGATTTCAGTTCCAATCTACTGCGAGAACTGTCCTTCAAACAAGGTGGTACGCACATTCCCAATCAAGGCGGATGTGACATTCCACGTCAGCACAAACATGTACAACAGGGTTACGGAGAAGGATTTCCTTATCGTCATTGACTACAATGACATAATCAATAATCCAGCAAGGTGTCCTGTGCAGTTGCGCAATTATCCTCGCGAAGTCACACACATCAATGTCACCCCCGAAGCCGTTGAGTATGTGATTGAACAAGCGGACTAAAAAAACATTAACTTATTCGGGACGCATAAATTATAAATTTGACACTTGAGAATAAGAAAGTGAAGATAGGAATAACAGGAGGCATAGGAAGCGGTAAGACTTACATCTGTAATCTGCTGAGAGAACGTGGATATGAGGTGTATAACTGCGACGACGAAGCAAAGCGGATTATGCTGGAGGATGAGGAAATCATCTCACAGATTAAGACGCTGATTGGCAACGATGCCTATACTCCCGACGGGCAACTCAACAAGCCTGTTATTGCAAACTTCATATTCTCGGACAAAGATAATGCCGCCAAGGTGAACAGCATAGTCCATCCAGCGGTAAAGCGGGACTTCCTTCGTTGGGCGGAAGGCAAACAAGTAGCCATAATGGAAAGTGCCATACTATTTGAGTCAGGCTTTGACAATGTGGTAGATACCACAGTCCTTATCTGGGCAGATGCAAGAAACCGTCTGAAAAGAGCCATGACACGTGACCATGCCACACGTGAACAGATTGAGGCACGTATGGCAGCACAAATATCCGATGACGAAGCAAGGCGCAAAGCCGACTACATCTTCCGTCACAACAATTATGATGAGACAGAAAACGAAATGAGGGAACTCATACAGTATATAGAAAATTATTCATAACCATAAAGAAGGTATAGTGTTCCAGCTCGCTTATTTATAACGACTAAGGCACTTCAACTTCTTAATAAAAAGAAAAAAAGTATTATGCTTAAGACAATTCTCGCCATTTCTGGCAAACCAGGACTCTACCGCCTCGTGTCACGTGGCAACAAGAGCCTTATCGTAGAAACAGTAGATGATGCAAAGAAGCGTATGCCAGCATTCGGTGCTGACAAGGTCGTTTCACTTGCAGACATCTCTATCTATACAAATGACGACAGCGAGGTAAGTCTCGCTTCTGTATTCGAGTCAATCAAGAAGAACTACGACGGCAAGGCTGTTGACCTCTCACCAAAGAAGGCTGAGCAGGATGATATCGTTGCATTCTTCGCTAAGGTTCTTCCTAACTACGACACAGACCGTGTACGCGTTAGCGATATGCGCAAGGTACTCGCATGGTACAATCTCCTCGTAAACTACGGAATCACAGAGTTCGAGGAAGCAGCACCTGCAGCAGAAGAAGAGAAGTAACAAATCTCATTATGGTACATATAATAAAGGCTGGTTTCAATCTATGTGAAACCAGCCTTTATTATACATCAACAACACCTAAGATTGTAGGTGTAAATATATAATTTACAGGAGGGTGCGTCAAAATTGCAAATATGATGCATTACCCCCATATAGCTATCACAAACGATAAAAATATTCCCATGTACCACAAGCACATGAAACCAATTGGCAACAATGACCATTTCGTAGGGCGTTTGGAATACCAAACATAACTTATAACAGAGGTTACAAATGCCATAATTGGATAGAAGCCTAATAATCCACAGAAAATTTCCGCTGCCACGTCATTATTTGGGTGATCCATTGCAAAAATGCTAATAAGAGAGACCATAAAATAGGGAATTATTGTCATAAGGTTCAAAGCAACAGGTGTCTTTATCCAACTCGGCAAATTATGTTTACGCATCAAGCAAACGCAAAACCAAATACTCAAACATGGAAAGAGGAAAAACATTATGAAAAAAAAGATCGTTTCCATATCTTAGACTTCGTTTATTTCAAAAAAAAAGCAAGCACACAACCATTTTAGATTCATGCTTGCTTTTTATTCTTCATTCTACATTCTTCATTTCATTTATCAATCTCTTTTACAAGGTAAATCTGTGTTGGGAAGTGGTCTGAATAGCCATTCTGCCAGATACCACTGAGAGTGGTACGGAAAGGACCGCCTGCATTTCGTCCTGACTTTGATGTGATATAGTCAGGCTTGAATATCTCGTTCTTGAACATGGTGAACGAACTACGGTCCTTGCCAACAAGATTCTTTGATACAATAATCTGGTCGAAGAGATTCCACATGCCATCCCAAAGGAGAGTGCCCTGTCCTTTCTTACGGAGAGTCTCGTACCAAGGATTGTAAAGGTCATTCGTTTCCTTCACTTTCTTGACGTCATTCTTTGCCTTGAGAGCCTCAACGATACACTTGTCATCAGGATCATCATTCAAGTCACCCATGATAACAATCTTTGTGTTTGGCTTTACGGCAACGAGAGAGTCTGTGATGGCACGCACCTTACGGCCCATGAACTCACGGCTTTCGCTACCAGCACCACGTGAAGGCCAGTGGTTTACCATGAAAGCAAAGTCTTCGCCAAGGAGACTACCCTCAACAAGGAGTACGCCACGAGTGATGTGACCGTTGCTGAAAGCCTTATACTCCTCAGTGACAGATATAAGCTTGCATGACTTTGGACGAAACATCTTTGGATTATATAGTGCTGCCACATCTACGCCTCGACGGTCGTCGCCCTCAAAGTGAATGAATTTGAAACCTTTTTCCTTCAATGCAGGCTGTGCCACGAGGTCTTCAAGCACACGTGCATTCTCCACTTCCGATAGTCCGATGAACGCTGCCCCACCCTTCACACGGTCAGTACACAACTCGCTAAGCACACGTGACATATTGGCAAGCTTATTGTTATACTTGTGGCTGTTCCAGTGATAGCTACCATCTGGCAGGAAGTCATAGTCGTTCTTTCCCTCATCGTGAATGGTATCGAAGAGGTTCTCCTGATTGTAGAATGCCACGCCGGCATAGATGGTACGCTTCTCGTTTGACTCCTTTCCCTCTGGTCTTGCCGAGGTGAACGCTACAGCTGCCAAAAGAGCAGCAAATGAATATATAATCTTACGCATTTTTTAGCTGTCAATTATGAATTGTTTGTTGTCAATTATGTATTAAGAATTGGATATCCTGAAGATATTTCAAATTATCGAGAGCAAATATCATATTTTTTTTTCGTTATACAAATATCTTTCCGCAAAAAAAGAGAAATATTGTA
>CAMOVB010000116.1:0-9730 GCA_946626925.1 uncultured Prevotellaceae bacterium | reverse complement strand
ACGAGATTGTGCTCAACACAGACACTAGCGACTTCGGAGGTAACAACCTTACAGACGATTCTGTACGCCACTTCACCATGCACGACCCTCTCTACGAGAAGGACAAGAAGGGCTGGCTCAAGCTCTACATTCCTGCACGTTGTGCAATGGTGCTGAGGAAGAATAAGGAGTAAAGAATAGCTTATGGAGGCTTAAATTTTGAGATTATAAATTTGAAATTAAATAATGATTTATACTGTAAATAACGACAATATCAAGAAGACCGCAGGAGTCATAAGACTTGTCTGCGGAGTCTTGTTTGTATTATTCTGTTTCTTCTTTATCTATTGCATACAAGGAGAAATACTTGCAAAGGCGCAGTTTGTCTATTCTGAAGGACTTACGACTTATCACGACATTATGACACCTATCATAGTGTCTCTCGTTTTGCAGATAATACAGGGCGTTGTTTACGGTATGGCGCGCCTGCCTCAAAAGTTCTATGCCTTGAGCTATTTCCCTTCGTTCCTTATACTTGCCATGCTTGCTGACTTCAACGAAGACAGGATAGAGCATTTCTACATGGGAACATGGGCATGGGTTACGCCACTATTATTACTATTGTACTTCATTGTTGCACAGGTCATAAGGAACTTGTTTCAGGACAAGGTACAGGACAGACAGACTTTTGACTACATCATCACACCTAACTGCATTATCCTCATGATTATGACGCTCGGAACAGGATTGGTGTCAAACAACAATGATGTATTTCTTTACGAATTGAAGACAGAAAGGCTTGTGGCTGAAGGCAAATACGAGGATGCTGTTAATGTGGGCGAAAGGTCGCTGAAGAGTTCCAAGAAACTCACTCAGCTGCGCATGTACGCCCTTGCAAAGCAGGATTTGCTTGCTGAACGAATCTTCGACTTTCCACAGTATTATGGTACAGAAGGACTTCTTCCTACCTACGATACTACTCGAAACAAAAGGGTCTTACCGTCTGAGGTTTATTCATATATGGGTGTCATTCCCGGACGTGGTATCAAGAGTGTTGAGCAATTTCTCAACATCATCATGAATGGAGAGAAGAAACGCTCAAATGCGACTATCGACTATTATCTCTGTTTCCAACTCCTGAAAAAAGACCTCAAGGCATTCGAGACAGTCTTCTACGACAATTACAACCCAGAGAGTATGGACATTCCACGTGCCTATCAGGAAGCCTTGCTCCTGAAAGCTGAACAGGATGGTGACTCGCTCTCCTACATCCCACAGGAGACAAAGGAAAGATACAATGCATACAAGCTCGAGAAAGCCCAATATCTCTCAGAAAGAGCAAAGAGAAACAAGACACGCCAGTCCTTTGGGAACACCTACTGGTGGTACTATGAGAATTGACTTATAATGATATAATGAGTAATAGCCATTCGGAACTGAGTGGTACTTGTTATTCTTAACTACTCATTATACATTCCAAATTTAAATTAGAATTTATGCCTACCGAAAAAAGAACACCTTTTTTTGTTATATTATTACTATTTGCATCGTTCGCTGTAGTGTCATGTGACAATAATGTACGCCTGCTAAAGTCACTTGTAGAGACAGACAGCCTTATAATGAATGATGCTGACAGCGCAAAACACATACTTACATCCATACAGGAAGATGTCGCTACAGCAAATGACGATGTCAAGGCTTATTATAACCTGTTGAGCGTCAAAGTTGACGACAAACTCCTCATAAGACATGATGACGATTCTCTCATAAGATTCGCTACAGATTACTACGAAAAAACTGGAGATACTCGTCTTCCTGAAGCGTATTACTTTGCTGGACGAACATACTCAGATATGACATTGGGCGACAAGGCAATGTTCTATTTCTACAAGGCACTTGAAGACAGCGTCAATGTGTCAGATTACCGTCGTAGCCGTATATTTGCCCAGATGGGATATGTTCTCCTTCGTAACGAGCTTCCTGAGGAGGCAAAGAAGATGCATGAGTTGTCTTACTTTTACTGTAAAAAGATAAACGACACCCTTGCCATGAGGTACTGTCGTGAAGACATTCATACGATTGATTCTCTTATACAGGTGGGTGCATACGACACGTCCATGATGACAGAACGACTGCTTATACTACAAAGAATTAGCGACAAGGTCAAAATCAGTGCACTCAGGCGTGAAAACAAAGACCTCCATTCTGACAAGCAATCGGACGGAATCTACCTGTTCGCTATTGTTACATTCATCATAGTCATCGTTGCCTTCATAGCCGTGGTGACATACAGAAGAAGCAAAACCAATATCCCTACACAAAAGCAAGAACCGTTGCAGAGCAACAAATTCTATGATGAGGATATTGCAAGTATGATTGACAGCCATGTCAAGACAGACAAGATTCTGAAGGATTCAGAGTGGAAAATGATTGAGGAAAAGCTTCTTGCCGCATATCCCGACTTCAAGGAGAAACTCTATTCACGTATCAATCTTTCCGACACAGAATATCACATCTGTCTCCTGCTCAAACAGGATGTTTCGCCATCAAAAATAGCCAAGGTAATGTCTCTTGCTGTAAGTAGTGTTTCCCAGTCACGCCTCCGTATGCAACAAAAAGCGTTTAATGGGGAAGGAACTGCCAAGGATTGGGATAGATTTGTTCTTTCTCTATAAAATACTGGCAAACACAAGTGTACAAAGGTGTTGTAAAATTTCTGTGAACTGATATTTGAAAATGTGAAAAATTTGTCAACACATTTATACCATGTTTCTTGCCACATATAGTTACTTTTGTGCCATGATTTAACAAACAAACTTTTACACTATGAACAGACTTTTCACAATTTTCGCATTGGTGGCAATCATGCCACTATGCCATGCACGGACAGAAGACCCAAAAGGGGTGTATAAGATGACAGGTGTCGTAGGCAAGAATGGCGTTATCAATAATTCCATGGATCAGTATAAGGTATGTACTGACAGCATCACGCTAACGGTATTCTTCCGTTCCAAGTCTTCATTCAGCATTGTTGATAACGACAAACAAGTACTGAAATATACAGGTAAGGAACCTGATGCTGAGCATCCTGACAAGATACGAATTTTCGACAGTAATGCCGAGCGTTTCACCCTTCAATGGTTCAATAAAAGTTTCACCAATCACACGGTATTCTCCGAGGATGATTGGGTGACGGAATACTATGCTTCAGATGAATACTCAGAATCAGGAAAGGTGCTCTTTGATGCAATCACCAATTCTGCACCTGCTTACGACAAGGCAAACCCTTTGTATGGTCATTGGCACATTTATAATGAGCAGTTTGACGAGATACCTGACGCAAAGAAATTCCTCAAAGAAAACAAGAATTTCAACTATCCATATACGGGTAATGACATCTGTATCATCACACCTTCCCACTTTATCTATAGTGGAGGGCAGATTTCCGATTGCAAGTCAGACGGCAAGTCCTACTTTGACATTAACACAAAATGGGACATCCATTGGCTTTCAAAGGACATTCTTCTCGTTGCAAGAAAACGTAACCGAATAACAGATTACGAGTTATGGGCACGCATCACAGACGATGTGACTCCACTCAGTAGAAAAGCATCTTCAATCATTCACAGAAAAAAGTAATAGAGTATGAAAAATATAGTGCTAACATTATGGTTTTGTGCAATAGCTATATTTGGTTATGCTCAAAACACATATTCAGGATTCACACCATATACTTTTTCTCTTGACCACTTCGAGAATGCACAATGGAAAATGCTATTTGACATTGTAAAGTCGGAGAAACTCGATGGATATGTCTATGTTGTCTCCCCATCATTTTCTTATTATCATCAAGTCCTCGTGATAGGGGATAGTACCCTCACATATTTGACTCTTCCCCAATACACAGCAAAGAGGAAGAAAAACAATATCAAATACCTTAAAAATGAGATAAAGAGACTAAAGCAAGACATTAAAGCAGAGAAAAGAGGAAAGGTAAAAGACGAATATGGTAAATCTCATGAAGAAGAACTACATGAAACAGAACAGTTTCTCAAGAAATGTAAGGAATGTAGATTAAGCCCAAAGGTTCATTGCAAATTGGATGGCATGAGTGAGGTTAATGACCGCATAAACAGCCTTATAAATATAGCTGGAACAACGGCAAAACCATTTGAAAATACATTCATACGTGATGGTAAAAAATATTACAAAATCAAAGTTGATGGCACAAAGTATTTTATATTCCCAATAAAAAATAGGGGAAGAAAATTCTCGCAGTCCTTCACTACACATAGTCCTGGTTCAAACTCTCCAGCCGCTAATTTCGTCAATATAATGGGTAAAATCATGGAAATGGTAGAAAAAGGAGAAATAGAAACTTCAATGCTTTATCCAGAAATGAGGTGCTGTTATGAAGAGTTAATCCAATTCGTCCCAGAGAACTACCGCGAATACTACGAGAATGAATTAAAAAACATTTTTTGATGTAATCATATCTTTATACAATATTATCATTATAAAGAATAAAAAAGGAGTAAAATATGAAAAGAGTATTGCTTTTACTATACCTTTGCATATTGACTATGAGTGTGTTCGCACAACGCACACTTATATTCCCGTTTTATGATGATGTTGATTCACTTAGAGACACAAGATGGAAACGTGTGTTTGAGATAGCGAAATCGGAGAAGCAAGAAGGATATGTGTATATGGTTTCGCAATCATTCACAAGCTTCTATACCGCACTAATCATAAGCAACGGGAAACTGACTTTCCTCAGGATTCCGAGATTCACGGCAAAGGTAAAACAATTTCGTCAGAACAAGATTAGAAATGAAATAAAGGAGTTGAAACGAGGCATAAAAATTGCGAAGAAAGACAACTTGGACGGTAAGAACAACACCAAACTTCAATCTCTGGAAGTTATGCTTTCCAAGAAAGAAAAGGAGTTAAAGGAATGCAATGTGAAAGTACCGAAGATAGAACGCAAGACAATTACCAAAGTAGGAGAGGTAACAAGTTGGCTGAACAATCTAATATTCTTGGCTGGAATGACTGTTGATGAGGATTTTGAGGACTTGGTATTAGACGGAACCAGTTATTATTTTATTCCTACAAAAGGCTTTTCTCCAATGTCCTTTTATGCGCATAGTCCTAAGGACGGCACTCCTGCATCTCATTTTGTCAACATAGTGGGACGAGTAATGGAAATGATTGCAACAACAGGACAAATTGATGAATCTGAACTTTATCCAGAAATAAAGAAATGTTATAAGGAGTTTCTTACATTCCCTCAAAACAATAGCGCATTAAGAATATATTACTTAAATACCTTTGACAATAAATAACATTAGTCACGAATGACAACTGACGGGAGAGGAGGCGTTTTTACTCTTCTTCCGTCTTGCTTTCGCTCTCGGCAGGCTTGGTAAAGAGGAGGGCACGTTCACGTTGCTCGGCAACCTTAACCCATTCTTCGGGAACAAATCGCCAATGTTTTTTCGCCATAGGAATAATAGTATGCTTCTCCTTGATGTACTCCATAAGATAATAACGAATATCCTTGTCAGTACTGCACACCACACGCTTATCTATCTCTTCTTTGGTGAGACCTGCTCCCTTGGTAAGAAGTTCGCCACCACCATTTGATCTGTAAGCTGTCATGGCTACCTTGTACATGCGGTTCATGTCGAAAGGTGTGCCGTCATCCATACACTTTATGGTAATGCGTTCGCCATCGCCCTTGCGAACATCTACTTCATATTGAATACCAGAAGCAGAATCGAAGTTGAAGATGAAGTTCTTGAAACCTATACGGTTCGGATTACTCTTCATTGGACCAATCTGAAGAAATGGGTCATCGGCTGATGTCATCTGACATACCCATGCTCCATAACTCATCTCAAGATAGTTCTTTATCTCCTTGCCACTAAGCATGAGAGTGTAGAGGTGATCTTCAAAACGGTAAAGGTTGAACAGGTTGTTAACCTTCACTTCACCAGGTTCTATACTGGCGGAGAAGAACAAAGGTGCTGCAAATGAAATGTCTGCACCAGAAATGTGCAACTGGAGTTCCTGAATAAGGTCGATGTAAGACGAAGAACCGAAATATGCATCACTCACATCTACACCATTGACGAACTTGCCAATCTTTTCGGAGGAGAACACACGTATGTTCTTGAAGTCATAATGGAACATCTTCTTGAACTCGTTGGTATGAAGATTGCTTAGCGTGCCTATATAGTGAAGCTGACAAGAGCTTTCGTGCCTTATCACTTCACCCGATGAATTAAGCGAGAACTCAAGGTTTACCTCGGCAACACTATTGGCGTAGCAACCAGGATTAACACAAAGGACACTCTTGCCACATGGCGCCTCCACTTCCTCCATATTGCTTGCGTGGTCATGTCCATAGAGTATAAGGTCAAAACCGTCAACATTAGCAGCGGTGTCACGAGTGGCATTCTCCTTGTATTCAGGAGTGTCAATGCCATCATCCATACCTGAATGGAAAAGTCCTACGATAAAGTCAGGTTCTTCCACCTCCTTTACGTGTGCAATCCATTTTCTTGCACTCGTCTTGATATCCTCAAATCTCATGTCCTTCCACACGTCACTTGGAATCCAATGAGGTATGGCAGGAGTAACGAAACCTATGATGGCAATCTTAACGCCACTACGACGGATGATGGTGTAAGGTTCAAAATAGGGAAGGCCTGTCTCCACGTCTATGGCATTGGCACCAAGAATAGGGAAGTTACAGTCACTCACAAATTTGTCGAACACCTCATGTCCTGTCTCTATGTCGTGATTACCTATCACGCCTACGTCATAACCGATGAAGTTCATCATGTCAGCAACACGATGACGCTTGGATGGGTCATTCACGTAGTTGAAATAGTATGATGTTGGTTCACCCTGAATGATGTCGCCACCATCGATTAGGATTGTTCCTACGGGATTCTTCTTGCATAACTGAGCCACAAAACCATGAACACGCTGAAGACTTCCTTTGCCCCAGCGTTCATGTCTGAAATCATACGGAAAATAGTTTCCATGTATGTCAGTAGTGAATATTATGGTTAGTTTACGAGTTTCCGTGGGATGTGAGTTTTTAAGTTTGTAAGTTCTTAAGTTTATGAGTTCTTAAGTTTTTCGTTTCTTACGTTCTATGGAAACTATAAAATATAGAATGACTATATTTTATGAAAATAATAGAGGCTCCAGACAATATAGAAAATACTATAAAACTCCAGAGCCTCTAAAATAACTCTTAATTATGATTAGTTCGCAGCCTCAAATTCCTTGAGGAAACGAACGTCGTTCTCAGAGAAAAGTCGGAGGTCCTTAACCTGATACTTGAGGTTTGTGATACGCTCGATACCCATACCGAAGGCATAACCCTTATACTTTGTAGAGTCGATACCGTTAAGCTCAAGTACGTTTGGATGAACCATACCGCAACCAAGAATCTCAAGCCATCCGCTGCCCTTACACATAGAACACCCCTCACCCTTACAGAGTGTACAGCTTACGTCCATCTCAGCACTTGGCTCTGTGAATGGGAAGTAAGAAGGACGAAGACGAATCTTTGTGTCCTCACCGAACATCTCACGTGCAAAGAGGAGAAGTACCTGCTTGAGGTCTGTAAAGCTTACGTTCTCGTCAACATAGAGTCCTTCTACCTGGTGGAAGAAGCAATGAGCACGTGCACTTACTGCCTCGTTACGATAAACACGTCCTGGGCAGATGATACGGAGTGGTGGTTGCTGCTTCTCCATCACACGGCTCTGTACAGAACTTGTGTGAGTACGGAGGATGATATCAGGATGAGCCTCCACGAAGAATGTGTCCTGCATATCACGTGCTGGATGATCTTCTGCAAAGTTCATTGCAGAGAATACGTGCCAGTCGTCTTCAACCTCAGGTCCCTCAGCGAGAGAGAATCCAAGACGAGAGAATATATCGATGATTTCGTTCTTGACAATAGTGAGAGGGTGGCGTGTACCGAGTGCTACAGGATATGCTGTACGTGTGATATCGATACCACAGTCAGTATCAGTAGTTTCAAAAGAGGCACGAAGAGCATTGAGTTTCTCTGTTGCCTTGTTCTTGAGTTCGTTGATTTTTACACCAATCTCCTTCTTCTGCTCAGCAGGTACATTACGGAAGTCTGCCATCAAGGCTGTAATAGCACCTTTTTTGCTGAGATACTTGATGCGCAAAGCCTCAATCTCGTCAGCATTGTTTGCAACAAGACTGTCAACTTCTGCAATCAAACTATTTATTTTTTCTAACATAATTACTTATAATTACAGTTGCTTTTTTTACATTTTCACGCAAAGATAACGCTTTTTTTTTGTATTTTGGTATAAGATATAAAATTATAGTGTAAATTTGCGCAAAAATCGTCAGCCATGAACTTCAAAGCGTGTTTTTGAACCTTACTGACAACTATTTTTAGGATGAACAAAGCTTTTCTTAAGGCACTATTCACGACAAGTATTGTCCTATGTGCCTGCAACAATGGAGGACAGACATCATCTGACGAAACATCAAGTGAGTCTAACGATTCTACGGAAGCAAAGCTTGACACTCTTCACTTGTTTGAAGAAGTCGAGCCTCCTGTTTCTGCGGATGAATTGTTTGTTGACTTCTTCTTCAATTTTGCTGCTGACATCAAGTATCAAAGTCAGCGAATCAAGTTTCCTCTACCTATGAAGGATCATGACGTCCAACTCGACATTACCCGTGATGACTGGCACCGTTTCAACCGTTTCAAGGCACAGGAATTTTACTCGGTAATATACGAACGCGAGAACGACCTCGATCTGCAAAACGACACATCCTTGTCAAATGTTAGCGTGCAATGGATTGATCTCAAGGACGAATACATAGAGGAGTTCAACTTCCGACGTATCAATGGCAAATGGATGTTGACGGACATCGTGAAGGAGGATATGAAGGATTCGCCTAACGGCTCATTTCTCAAGTTCTACTCACAGTTTGTTTCCGACTCGACATATCAGCGTGAAGCCATCGAGACACCTCTCAAATTTATAACGCAGCAGGATGACCCTGACGAGCCAACACTGACGGAAGAACTCAGCGCAGACGAATGGTTCGGTATGCAATCGGACATGCCTATCATAAGCGATGTCATAGCCAATATAGACTTCGGTCAGACGTGCATCAGCCAAAACCGCAAAAAGATTCTCGTTGAAGGTGTAAGCAACGGTCTTTGCATCAAGTTCAAGTTTGACAAGATTGGTTCACAATGGAGACTTTACGAGGTGGAAAACTGATGGATAATGAGTAAAATAAATCATAAATTAGTAATAACCATGCGGATGATGTATAAAACAAAAAAACAAAAATACGTTCCTCATTTTATTAATTTATCATTAACTAATTACTCATTGCTCATTACTAATTACAAATTACTCATTATTAACAGATGAACAACTATTCTCTATTAAATCATAACACGTTTGGCATGAATGTTCGTGCCAAGCGTTTTTTTGAATATAACTCTGTGCAAGAATTGCAGGAATTACTCAAGACGATTCCTGCAGACGAGCCGATACTTCACATTGGAGGAGGCAGCAATCTCCTCTTTACAGGCGACTATGAAGGAACAGTGATCCACTCCACGATAAAAGACATAAGCATTACCGACGAGACGGACGACAGCATCCTCGTAAGGGGTGGCTCTGGTGTCGTCTGGGACGATTTCGTGTCTTATTGCTGC
>CAMOVB010000115.1:0-9789 GCA_946626925.1 uncultured Prevotellaceae bacterium | reverse complement strand
AACGGCAAGGACTTCTTCAAGGGTAAGAACCAGATTATGCTTGAGATTCTTCCTTATTACACCGTGCAGAACATCAAGGTGTTTGACAAATCGACTGATGCCAGCGAGGTTGTAGGTCGTGACATAGAGCAGAGGGAATATGTGATGGATGTGCAGCTGAAGCGCAAGTACAGCACGGGAACTATCGTCAATGCCGAAGTAGGTGGCGGTGTGGCAAACGAACGTGACGTCAAGGGCAATTCTGATATGAAGGCAGACCGTTACCTCGGTCGCTTGTTTGGACTTAGGTATTCTGACCAATCGAGACTTGCACTCGTTGGCGGTATAAACAATATCGGCAAGGGCACCTATCTTGGTGGTAACGAATGGAGGGAAACGGATGATACCTCACGAGGCGTGAAGAGGAACATCATTGGTGACTATATGTATTCAAGTAAGAACGGCAAGGTGACAAACGAATTGTACATCTATAGTACACCTTGGAATTATGATAATGAGAAAAGAACATCGTCTGAAACGTATTTTGACGACCATACCGAATATGGAGAGGACTATCAACGTTATAAGATAAATCGCTGGTATTCGTGCATCGATAATACGTTAAAGATAAAGGATGTCCAATGTGCATTTCCTTACGACTTGACATGGAATCTCAATTCGATGATATGGGATGAGGACGATAAACTACGCAAGTCATCAGGAATGTACGGCTCAAATCCGTTTGAGGGAGCATTAACTGTTGATACTATCAACACAAAGGGAACTGCTGGTACGACTCACACAAAGGCGTATAATGTATATACACATCTGAACGGTGTGGTAAAGTTGCCTTGGGGAGACCATCTGACATTCGGTTTTAGAGGACTTATACAGAATGACTATTTTGATAATTATGCTTTCAATCGCTATGTTTTCAATAAGTCGCCGAAGGATAATGTCAACGAAAACCGTTACGAGGACTATGGCCGCAAGGAAAGGGATTTATATAGTTGGTTGCGCTATTCGTTAAACTGGACGAATGGCTGGAGTTTGCAGTTTGATGCAACATATAACACCGTAAGGAACGATGCGAAACGGGACCATTACAGACTTGACTGGTTGGGTGGCGTTTATTCCAACATGACTTTGGACACATGGCAAGAGATGCTGCCGTCAAGTCGTGAGGCTCTGCAGGCGTGTCTTAACACGAATACGGCTTATGAGTTAAATGAATTGCAACGCTATGTACAGAACATTGAAGAATTGCAATACACGAAGAGAGAGAATGGAAAATATACATTCTTTAGATTGGGTTTTGGTATGCAATACAAGTGGTGGAATGTTGATTACACTAAGGAGGGCCGCCGGAAGAAGGTGGACAGGAACGATTTCCTTCTGTTCCCAAACGTGACTTACGAGTTAGGGCTGGATAATATGCGCAAGCATTTGTATCTTAATGTTATGATGACCCAATCCGACCCGCTTGCACGTGACTTTGTTGATATGACAGACAATTCCGACACGCTTGCCGTAAAGACAGGTAATCCTAATTTGAAGTCAACGACAAACTATAAGTTTGATTCGTATTATGAATATCTTGGCAATCATGACTTCAATACACGTATTGCTCTGAACGGAAAGGTTGTGAGAAATGCCATGGCACAAGGATTCGTGCAGGATGCAAAGACTGGTGCACGTACCTATTGCCCAGAGAATGTAAATGGTAACTGGAACGTGGGCACAGAGTATATCATTGGTACGGCACTTGACTCACTAAAGTTGTTTCATCTGAATGTCTCTACATCTTATGGATATGCGCAGAGTGTTGACCTCGCAGGTGTGACAAGCAACGAAAGGAGTAGCATCAGCACCGTGCTCAGTCATAATGCTTCGCTGAACACGTATGTCAGGTACGACAAAGGACAGTTCACGGCACGCATTGCGGGTAGCGTTCATTGGTCGAACTATCATCGCAAGGAAATGCCGCTGATTGACAATACCAATGTGTTCCGCTTCACGTATGGTGGCGATTGTACATACACTATGCCTTGCAATCTGCAGCTCTCAACCGATATGCAGATGTCGTCTAACCGTGGTTTTGCTGATAGCTACATGAATACTGACTGCTTCTTGTGGAATGCCCAGTTGTCTTATCCTCTCTGTAAGGGCAGGCTCGTTGCACGTCTCCTTTGCAACGACATTCTCGGTCAGCGTACCAATGTCGATTACACAGCCAATGGACAGGGACGTATCGAGACATGGAATAATAGTATAGGTCGCTACTTTATGCTTTGCGTCCGCTATAAGTTGAAATAGGGGGAAAACAAAATATATAACAGCCGTTAAACACTCGTTTAACGGCTGTTATGTGTCTGAGCATATTGTCCGAATGGCTATTACCCATTACTCATTCCTAATTACTCATTACAAGAAGTGTTAGGTAGAACACACATTCGCAGATGAGAAATGATGCTCCGCAGCAGTCGCCCGTGTAGCCCTGGATGCGCTTACGCATGTACCATACGAGTATGAAGCGTGTGAAGGCTGTCATCAAGAGTGCAACAGAGAATGCGACAATGGCACGTGGAAAGATGAAGATGACCATTGCAGTACATGGCACGAGACTCACGAGCAGGGTGAGTATCTTGTCCGTTAGCGTGGTCTGTACATATACAAGCTTGTTCTTTGCTTCTGCCTCCTTGCGTGCGTATGGCAGGGAGTATATGATTGTGGAACTGACAGCTTTGCTCATCACATCGGCTATGAAGATAATGCAAGGAATGATGAACATCACATGCCAGTCATTCCATTGCTCTGTTGGGAAACCCATAGGGTCGTTGTACATGATGGTGTATGCCCTGACTATTACATTTGTCATAGTTGTCGTCATGATGAGGAAATAGAATATCAGTCCTATCACTCCGTAAGTGCCGATGTGCGAGTCCTTCATAATCTCAAGCGTGCGCTCACGTGTCGTTCCTCCGCCAAATCCGTCGCAGAAGTCGGCAAAACCGTCCTCATGCAAGGCACCTGTAATCAGGATACGTACCAGAAGGGCGAAGATGCAGCTTAGCATTATGTTGTAGTGGAAGATGTAGAAGCCCAGCAGCATTGTTGCTGCCATGGCAAGAGCTGTCACCCATCCAGCCAGCGGCCAGAGGGGTACCACACGTTCGTATGCCTCCTTGGGTATGTTGGCAAGTCGCCAGAATGGCAGACGCGTGAAGAATGATAATGTTGCAAGTATGCGGTTCATAAATCGCCCCCCAGCCCCCGAAGGGGGCGGCCTCCGGATTAGGGGGAGGAGGCCTTTTGGTTCTGTTTATTTAGTGAAAAATATTATTTTTGCCGCCAAGCGGCCAGTTAGAAAAACAAAAGAAAACACAGGAAAACAAAAGAAAACATGTTTTTTCTTGTTTTTGTTCTGTTTACTTCCCGCTGGTCAGTGAGAAAAGTTCTTGACTGTTTTTCCAATATGCACCTTAGTGCAAAATTGCAACCATACAGATATGTTTTTTGTGCCCGAGTTACGTTCGTCGAATGAGTAACGACTCCCTCCCCTCGGGGAGGGTCGGGGTGGGGGCCTAAAAGTATTTCGTTATCTCTGCGTGCTGGAAGTTGTCCATCTCGTTAATCATGTTGACGGCTGATTGCAGGATTGGGTAGGCACATATTGCACCAGTACCTTCACCAAGGCGGAGACCGAGAGAGAGAAGAGGCTTTGCACCCATACCGTCAAGCATCATCTTGTGTCCAGACTCGTCGCCACAATGGCCGAAGACGGCATAGTCCATCACGTTCTTGTCTATGCGTGATGCGGCAAGCATACAGGCAGTCATGATGAATCCGTCAACGAGTACTATCATCCTGTGTTCTGCCGCACGCAACATTCCGCCTATGGCTGCCACCATCTCATAGCCACCGAAGTAGGAGAGAGGAAATGAAGAATGAAGAGTGAATAATGAAGAATCGTGTTCGGTCAATGAGTTCCTGAACTTTAAGAGAGAGGACGATAGCACCTCATATTTATGCCGTATGCCTTCGTCATTAAGTCCAGCTCCTGCTCCCACGCATTTGTCGAGCGGGATACCAAGGAAAAGATGCATCCAGATACTTGATGGCGACGTGTTGGCAATACCCATCTCGCCAAAGCTGATGACGTTGCATCCCTCTGCATGACACTTGTCCACCATCTCTGCGCCCACGGCAAGAGCACGCTCATACTCTTCTTGTGTCATGGCAGCCTCATATAGGAAGTTACGTGTGCCGTGAGCAATCTTGCGGTCGATGATATGAGGACACTTCTCGTGGTCGAAGTCATAATCCACTCCTACGTCCACCACATGAAGCTTGAACCCATGTTGACGACAGAAC
The DNA here is from genome assembly GCA_946626925.1 of uncultured Prevotellaceae bacterium. Classification (GTDB taxonomy): domain Bacteria; phylum Bacteroidota; class Bacteroidia; order Bacteroidales; family Bacteroidaceae; genus Minthosoma. The sequence goes on along the minus strand of CAMOVB010000115.1, from coordinate 5,436 downwards.
ATATTGACGCCTCCGCCACCACGCCCGAAGTTAATCATCTGTTGCCATGTCACCTCACGAGGACTTACGCTCACGCCCTCACGCTCTATGCCGTGGTCACCGCCAAAGAGGATGTGACACGGATGCTGTAGCTTAGGCGTAAGCGTGTGCTGTATAAGCCCAATCTGAAGAGCGAGCGATTCGAGTCGTCCGAGTGAGCCTTTCGGCTTGTTGAGGTTGTCAATCTTTTCCTGGAGAACAGGTATGAAAGACTTATCTAAGGTCTGTATCATCGTATTAAGTTTTTTGCAAAGATAGTCTTTTTAAGTGAAAAGTGAAAAATGAGGAGTGAAAAATATAGTTTACCCTGTATGCTCAAAGTATAGTTTATCTTATTTAAAACAATACAAAATGACGGAAACAGATTCGTGTTATGGAATCTGTTTCCGTCATTATTTATTATGTTCGTACAGTTAGAATCTGTAGCCGAGTGTGATTGAACCTTGCTTGAGTGTTGTCTCGTCTGCAATCTTGTTGAGGTATGTTCCGTAAGAGAAGCCAAGAGTGTAACAGTCGTAGTAGAGGTTCACACCTGCCTGCCATCCGATGTTGAAACGCTTGAAGCCGTTGTCATATACGTTGCTTGACACTTCTTCGAAGAGTGCAGGGTTGGTTGCAGCAACGGCTTGTGATTCTGTTGCGCTTGCTCCTTTAAGGCTCAACTGTGATGTCTGTGTTCCTGAGAGACCAGCTCTGAGTCTTATTCCTGCGTATGGAGCTACGGAGAATGTATTTGTGACGGCGATATCGTACATTACGCTCACAGGAATATTGATATCGTAAAGAGCTATGTCTGTATTAGTTGCTGTTGAGAAAGTCATGTCTTTTGGCTTCTTGTTCTCATCAACTATGGTTGCTGTGATGTCTGCTCCTGGTACGCTGTGGGAGAATATGGAATACTGGATGTTTGCTCCTGCAATAAGATATACTGGCTTGTCCTTGATGATGTTGAAAGTCTTGTTGTAGCCTAATGAGAAACCTGTTCCCTTGATGTTCTCTGTTGCGCTGAGTGTAACAGGCGAAATCTGAAGGTTTATCTCATGCCATCCGTCAGCCTTTACCTCCTTGTTGTCAAACTTGTCCTTGATCGGTGTGTAAGGTGTGTACTGTGCGAAGATGTTAGTCGTTGTTGCTGCAAAAGCAGATAAAAGAATAAGTTTAAGTCTGTTCATATTCTGAAATGTTTATTATTTATTCAACTTTAGCTTGTAGTTAAATTGCAGTTAAAATGTAGTTATATAGGAAGTTAAAAAGACGTTTGATTGTTTGCGGATTATCTTGTAAAACCACTTTGCGATGGACATTCGTCTTTTTTACTCCACTTTAACTACTCTTTAACTCCTTTTTAACTCCTTGCAAGTAAAGCGTCAGCTGAACTTGTGAAACTTGAATTATTTAGTTTTCTGTTTATAATATCTAAAAAACGCTTGCAAAATTACAACATAAATCTAATGTACACAATAAAAAGCGTACTTTTTACTACATTGTGCCATGTCCCATTCTCCGTAACTCGTTTTACTTCTGCAATTATTGACAATTATCATTAAAAACTTGTGCGCTTTTTTGGGTGGTTGGGGAAAGATGTTTATATTTGCAAAATTCTAATACGAGTTATGATATGAATAAGAACTTTTACTGTGTAATACTCGCTGGCGGGATAGGAATGAGATTGTGGCCCGCCAGTCGTGAAAAGAAACCAAAGCAGTTTCTTGACATAATGAATACGGGGGAGACAATGTTACAAGCGACCTATCGACGTTTTCAAAGATTTATTGATAAGGATAATATAATTGTTGTAGCAAACTCCAACTTCGGAGCTCTCGTACACGAACAACTCCCGGAACTTGCAGAGCATAATCTGTTGCTTGAACCAATGCGCCGTAATACGGTGACGTCTGTCACATGGGCTGCTCTTGAAACATATCGCAGGGACAAGGATGCTGTTATGGTTGTCAGTCCTGCCGATCAGATGATAAATGACGATGATAAGTTCCAGCATGATATACTTCATGGACTTGAGTATGCTTCAGATAATGCCCGTCTGCTTACGCTTGGCGCCAAACCTACGCATCCTGAGACGGAGTTCGGTTACATACAGATGGCAGATCAGGTGGACGAAGATATATATAATGTGCGAAGCTTTACGGAGAAGCCGGAGCAGAACTTTGCCGATATGTTCTACGAGAGTGGCGAGTTCCTTTGGAACACTGGTCTCTTCGTATGGGGGGCGTCAACATTCCTTCATGCCATTCATGACAAGAACGAGGAGTTCGTGACCTTCATTCATGAGATTGTGAAGCATTATCAGTCACATGGCATCACAGATGGCGAGGTCGTGGATATATATTCTAAGGTGCCAAACATGAACCTTGAACAGGGCGTGTTGGAGAAGTCTGACAATGTGGATGTGTTGCAATGTCACTTCGGATGGGCAGATATTGGTAACTGGGATGCTGTACATGACCAGAGTCAGCAGGACGAAAGTGGTAATGTCGTCATCGATTCCAAGTCTCTTCTTTACGACTGTAAGGATTGCGTGGTCAAGTTGCCAAGCGGACACATCGCCGTGCTTCAGGGCTTGGAGGACTATATGGTTGTGGAAGATGGCAACGTGCTCGTCATCTGCAAGAAGGATGACCAGAAGTCCATACGTAAGTTCGTGAATGATGCACAGCTGGAATTTGGAGAAGAGTTTGTGTAAAATAAGTGACCTTCCCCCAACCCCTTCCTTTCAGGACGGGGAGAGGTTACCATCGGAGATAATTAAGATTTTATAATAAATAAAGCCGCTCGGACAATGAAGTCCGAGCGGCTTTATTGTTAATTGTTAATTTTTAATTTTTAATTTACAGCTGTTTCTTGATTTGCTCCTCAAGTGTTCCTTCCATAAGTCCGCTACGTCCGACAATCTCGTTGTTGCGGTCGATGATGAAGTATGTTGGGAGGTCAGACACTCCGTAAGTCCTTGTGGCTGTACCATTGGTCTCATGTACGCAAATCCAAGGGAGATATTCGACGGATGACTTCCAGAAATGGATGTCGTCATCAAGACTTATCTGGTAAATCTCGAAACCTTGGTCGTGATACTTGTTGTAGATGTCACGAAGGATACGTGTGCGCTCTGCTGATTCCTTTGCTCCGTAGAGGGTGAAGTCAAGCATCACAACCTTGCCCTTGAGGTCACTAATGTTTCTGATGTTGCTGTTGATGTCAGGAAGTGACACGTTGATGATGCCTGTCTCCGAAATCTTTGAGTTGTCCACCTCAACGATTTTCTCCTTTGGAGTGGCTGTGTTCTCCATACCCTTGATGGACATGTTGCAAATCTGCTGTGTACGTGGAGCGTCAGGGTAGTTGTAGTCCCAGCTTGTGGCCACTGTAGCATAGCAACGGATGTCTGTACGGTCAGTAAGCGGATTGAACAACTGGAATGTGCCCTGAAGGTCTGTGAAACTCTGGCATACGGCGTAGTAGGCATAAGCCTGTGCAGGAGCCACGAAGATGTACTTCTGCTTGATGTCCTCCTTGTATGCCTTGATGATGTTTCGCACGCTGTCAATCATGTCGCCTGGGAGAAGGTCACGGTTGCTCTCTATGTCAACCACCTGTTTCTGTACCTTCTGTAGGAGCATGTTGATTTCCTTAATCTTCTGGCTGCTCTCAGAACCTTCTACGGAGTAGTCAGATGACATGGTTGCATACTTAGCGTTGAATGTTATTGTCTCTGTAGAGTCAACGGAGAAGTTGATAATCTTGTTGGCAATACGGAGAGAGTAGAACTCAGGACAGAACTTGTTCTGTTTGCCAGCAAGAGAGTCACCTTCATATATGTATATAGGTGCATCTGCAGAGAATGAGAACTTGCCATCGGCACCAAGGCGTACAGAATCTACCTTTTGGATACCGTTAAGAGTGTTGGCTTCAAGATAGAGAATTGAGTCCTGTGCATCTTCAATGCAACCGTTCACTTTGAACTGTGGGGTGTTGTCGCAAGCAGTCAAAATTGTACATGCAGCAACAAAAAATATGGTTTTCTTCATAAGTATTTTGTATTTTTGTGCAAAAGTAATAATTTTTTAATTCGAAATGTTTATATTTGCACGATTTTTGCGGTTAACGCAGTATTTTTAGATGTTTTATATACAATACGAAAGATGAATGTAATTACAAAGACAGTCTCTTTGCCTGATGGACGTGAAATCAGCATTGAGACAGGAAAATTAGCCAAACAAGCGGATGGATCTGTGATGCTCCGTATGGGCAATACAATGCTCCTCGCCACTGTTTGTGCAGCAAAAGACGCAGTTCCAGGTACAGACTTTATGCCTCTTCAGGTAGAATACCGTGAAAAGTATGCGGCAGCTGGCCGCTTCCCAGGTGGTTTTACTAAGCGTGAAGGTAAGGCTTCAGATGAGGAAATCCTCACATGTCGTCTCGTTGACCGTGCGCTTCGTCCACTCTTCCCATCAAATTATCACGCAGAAGTTTACGTAAATGTTATTCTTTTCTCAGCCGATGGCGTAGATATGCCAGATGCACTTGCAGGTTTCGCTGCTTCTGCAGCTCTTGCAGCATCTGATATCCCATTTGAGGGACCTATTTCTGAGGTACGTGTTGCTCGTATCAATGGCGAATTCGTTATCAACCCAACATTTGAACAGCTCAAGTCTGCTGACATGGACCTCATGGTTGGTGCAACAGAGGAGAACATCATGATGGTTGAGGGTGAAATGAAGGAAGTGTCTGAGCAGGATCTCCTTGAGGCTCTCAAGGCTGCACACGAGGCTATCAAGCCACAGTGCCGCATCCAGAAGGAACTCATGAAGGAACTCGGTACAGACGTTAAGCGTGAGTACTGTCACGAGGTTAACGATGACGAGCTCAAGGCTGATATCTCAGCTAAGTGCTACCAGCCAGCTTATGACGTAACAAAGCAAGGACTTGAGAAGCACGCTCGTGCAGAGGCTTTCGAGAAGATTCGCGAAGACTATAAGGAGGCTTATGCAGCAGCTCACACAGACCTCTCTGAGGATGAGCTTGAAGAGAAATATACTCTCATCGACCGTTACTATCATGATGTAGAGCGTGACGCAATGCGTCGTTGCGTACTCGACGAGGGTATCCGTCTCGATGGTCGTAAGACTACAGACATCCGTCCTATCTGGTGTGAGGCATCTCCACTTCCAGGACCTCACGGCTCAGCAATCTTCACTCGTGGTGAGACACAGGCTCTCTGTACTTGTACACTTGGTACTAAACTTGATGAAAAGCTTGTTGATGGTGCTCTCGAGCGTTACAACATGCGTTTCCTCCTCCACTATAACTTCCCTCCATTCTCAACAGGTGAGGCTAAGGCTCAGCGCGGCGTAGGTCGTCGTGAGATTGGTCACGGTCACC
>CAMOVB010000114.1:0-9972 GCA_946626925.1 uncultured Prevotellaceae bacterium | reverse complement strand
GAGTACCAGAAACGGAAATGCTTGAAAGGGTTTTAACTGGTTCATTAGAGCCACCCTCTTCGTATGAGTACGTGATGTTATATACTTTTACACCTTTTGCAATATTTGTAACAGTAATTGTTAGTTCTGTTCCAGTTTCCACAGATGTACTGCTTACAGTTACATCGTTTGTTGCATCTAATTTTCCAGAGCCTACAGTTTTGCCTCCAACTGTTAATGTGACATCGCCTTTCGTATCACTAAATCCTCCAAACTTTGCAGAAAAACTCTTAATTGTCTGTGCTTTTGGCAAAGATGTAGTGAATGTGATGGATGTTGCAGGTTTTTTAGCTGCACCAACTTGACTATAAGATGCGTTTTGAGTAAAACTTGGAGTCGTGATAACTGTTGTAACAGTCCATGTATTACCTAAATCATCCTTGCCTGTTACTTCTGTGTCGTTAATTTTAACATTTGGTGTACCGAACGTAATAGTACCAGTCTTGGTGTCTGCAAAGGCATCGGATGCACCTACAAGACACAAAGCAAATGCTATAAAGCATAGTTTGAGATTGAAGAAAAATTTTTTCATGAAAATAAAGGTTTTTATTAATATGGTTTTTATGTTTTGCAAGTTCAAGTTGAGTTATCTATCGCATCGCAAATACGTTTATTTACCTACACGCTTACAAAGATATGCAATATCTTCCATACAAAATATCAGAATGCAATACTTTTTTAATATTTTACCATCTAAAACGCATATTCATACTCGAAACCACACACTCAAGAAACAAATGGAAACAATAATCGTTAGAACTTAGAAGACGGTGCTGTACTCCACTTCCATAAATTTACACTTGTTCATTTCGTTTAATTATATAAAATTATGTAACTTTGTGGGCAGTTTTCACAAGATAAAACCTGAAGAATGCTCGGAACAATTGTAAATACATGTACCATCATCGTTGGCAGCGCCTTTGGTGCTGTGGTGCGTGAGGGTATTGATGATAAATACAAGACGTCAATGTTCAATGCTCTTGGATTGGCATGTCTTGTTCTCGGAATGAATGCTTCTTTGCCTAATATAGCAAAGAGTGAATATCCTGTCATGTTCATTCTCAGTCTTGCTATAGGTAGTCTGATTGGTACCCGTCTCGACCTGTCGGGACATATAGATCGCCTCAATGCAAAGATAAATGCCAAGAGGAATAACGATAATAACGGACTTCAAGGATTAGTTACAGGTCTTCTTCTGTACTGCATCGGCACTTTTAGTATTGTAGGGCCTGTATTGAGCTGTCTGTCAGACAGCCACGGATGGTCAATAAACGAGCCTGGTAATACCTATCTCTATACAAACGCCACACTCGACCTCGTGACAAGTGCCGTCCTTGCAGCCTCATACGGATGGATAATGCTCCTCGCAGCACCCATACTCTTCTGCTGGCAAGGTATGTTTTACCTTATCGCCTTATACTTTGGTGAGGCAATGCCTGAGCCTATGCGAGTGGAGTTAAGTATTGTCGGAGGAGTACTTATCGTTAGTTCCGGTCTCGGAATACTTGGCATCAAGGATTGCAAGACGGTGAACCTCTTGCCAAGCCTACTTGTACCAGTGGTGTTCTATATTATAAAGGGACTTGCAAGCTAACCAGTATTAACAAAAAAAGGCTGTCGCATATGGCGGTCATTATATAGAAAATAATGAAAGTTTTTTTAGCACCAAAGGTATTGTGGAACAAGGATGACTTCCACTTTACGGACAACACAGTACAGAACTATATAGCAAAGGATGAAGCTTCATGGGGATTGCTTATGGAGTTGCCTGCCATTCCACGTGTAGGCGACAAAGTATGTCTCTCAGGATTTGGAGAATATACATATCTCCAATTGAAGGAGTATTTGCGTCTGCCAACCTCAAGTATCGCAAAACTTGTGAATTCATACCGTTTTCACAAGAACCTGAGTGGTGGAGAAATGTCGTGGGGTGCAGATAATCCTGCCCTCTCACGCTATGACAATGAGGATCTTCTGGCTGCTCTCTGCTACTCACGTCTTGAGGATAGCCTCACCGACAATATGTGGACTGCAACAAAGGTCATCTTCATTCCCGAATCCGACACCGTATTTGTGGAAGTCTCAATAACAAAGGATACTTCCAATAATCTTTAGATCCTATGGAAGCATAGAAGGAACAGAAGGCGAGACTGGTTACTCCTATGTTCCTTTTATGCATATCAACTAATTGACAACCTTTTACATCACAAAACAATTACTTATACTTAAATATGAAGAAACACCTAACAATCCTGTTGACTTTCCTTGGCTCTGTTGGAGCCTTTGCTCAACAATATCCATTTCAGAATCCGCATCTCTCTGCTGAGGAGAGGGCTGCCAACCTGTGCTCACTCCTCACGCTCGACGAGAAGGTGAAGCTAATGGAACATGGTTCTCCTGCCATTCCTCGTCTCGGTATTCCTCAGTTCAACTGGTGGAACGAGGCTTTGCATGGTGTGGGACGTAACGGCACAGCTACCGTTCTACCTATCACCATGGCTATGGCAAGTACGTTTGACGATGCACTTGTGCAGAAGGCTTACGATGCTGTGAGCGACGAGGCAAGAGCAAAGAATAACATCGCCCGTAAGGCAGGACGGTGTAAAATATATGAAGGATTGTCATTCTGGACACCTAATATAAATATCTTCCGTGACCCTCGATGGGGACGTGGACAGGAGACGTATGGTGAGGACCCTTACTTGACAAGTAGGATGGGACTTGCCGTGGTACGCGGACTCCAAGGTCCTGAGGATACAAAGTATCGCAAGCTCTTTGCGTGTGCCAAGCATTTTGCCGTACATAGCGGTCCTGAGTGGAATCGTCATACGTTCAACATAGAGAATCTGCCAGAGCGTGACCTTTGGGAGACATACCTACCAGCCTTCAAGGCTTTGGTACAGGAGGGTAATGTGCGTGAGGTGATGTGTGCCTATCAACGTATGGACGGTGAACCTTGTTGTGGTAGCACGCGTTATCTTCAGCATATCCTACGTGATGAATGGGGGTTCAACGGTATCGTAACGAGCGATTGCTGGGCTTTGAATGACTTCTGGGAGAAGAACCGCCATAATGTATCACCAACACGTGCCGATGGCATTTCCAAGGCTCTTATTGCAGGTACGGATGTGGAGTGCGGTAACTCGTACAGTTCGCTCAAGGAGGCAATTGAGGCTGGTAAAACTACCGAGGCACAGATTGACAAGAGCCTCAGACGTCTGTTGAAGGGACGTTTTGAGTTAGGCGACTTTGATGACGATAATGAGGTGTCTTGGCGAAGCATCACTCCCGATGTCATTGCGACTGATGCACATCGTGACCTATCCTACAGGCTTGCCACGGAAGGAATAGTACTTCTCCAGAACAATAATAACACCTTGCCACTTAGCAAGGACATGAAGGTGCTTGTCGTCGGTCCAAATGCTGCCGACTCAGTCATGCTCTGGGGCAACTACAACGGTTTCCCAAAATCAACGACCACCATCCTACAGGGCATTCAGCAGAAATGTCCCAATGTGACGTACATGACTGGTTGCGGTCTCGTAGAAAGGAACATCACAGACAGCTGGTTCAACAACCTCCGTTGCTTTGACGGTCAATACGTTGGACTTGGCTCACATTACTACAACAACCAGAACTTCGAGGGTAAGGCTATATGCATGGATTACTACCAGCAGAAGCTAAACTTTGATAATGGCGGTGCCACGGCTTTCGGCTCTGGTGTGAACATAGAGAACTTCTCTGTAAGATATGACGCACAGCTTCAGTCTGACAAGGCGGACAGGATAAGTATGTGGCTGCGCTATACCGACCGTCTCAGACTTGTTGTTGGTAACGATACCCTTGTAAATGACTGGACGGGCGAGAATGAGGATTCCGTGCGTGAGAGGACTGTGGAGTTTACCGTGGAGGCAGGTAAGAAGTACAATCTTGAATTATGCTATGCCCAGAACAAGGGCGCGGCTGTCTTGAATTTCGACCTCGGTCATTCACGTTACTATAGCGACCACGACCTCTTGAAGGCAGCACGTCAGGCTGATGCCATAATATTCGTGGGCGGTATCTCACCACGTCTTGAGGGCGAAGAGATGAAGATTGACTATCCTGGTTTCATGGGTGGTGACCGTACTTCGATCGAACTTCCACAGGTTCAGCGTGACATGATTGCCCTCCTGCGCAAGGCTGGTAAAAAGATGGTATATGTCAACTGTTCAGGTAGTGCCATGGGGCTTGTCCCTGAAACGGGTAATGCCGATGCAATAGTACAAGCATGGTATGCAGGAGAGAAGGGAGGCGAGGCTCTTGCAGACATCCTCTTTGGCGATGTTAATCCTTCAGGCAAGTTGCCTGTAACGTTCTATAGGAACGTTGAGCAGTTGCCTGACTTCCTCGACTACACCATGAAGGGACGTACCTACAGATATATGACAGAAATGCCACTCTTCCCATTCGGATATGGTCTCAGTTACTCTAAGATAGAGTTTGGAAAACCACGCTACAAGAAAGGCAATGTCATCATTGATGTCAAGAACCTTAGTGACCGTAATGCCGATGAGGTTGTTCAGGTGTATCTCCGTCGTTACGGGGACGATGATGGACCATTGAAGACCCTCCGTGCCTTCAAGCGTGTTAATATTCCTGCAGGCAAGACTGTGAAGGTTGCTATTCCTCTAACGGACGCTCAGTTCGAGACATGGGATGCTTCTACCAACTCCATGCGTACCATCGCAGGTACGTACGACATCATGGTAGGAAACTCAAGTGAGGATGCAAGTTTGCAACACATGACAGTTAAACTTAGATGAAGCTGACACAATACCCTTCTTTTCCTCAAAAATGTGATGTCTATACATAATGAACCCCAGAAGTATTCCGTCCAACTTCTGGGGTTCACTTCAATATGGGCTGACTCCACAATTATGGAATCAGCCCTTTCTTTTTTTCTTATTAAAACTTTTAGCGGACAGTAATAAATAATTTTACTCTCTAAAAGAGTAAAGAGAAACGAAGCGAGGACTTCCACACATATTGTGAGAGTCCCCGTTTGATATTTCATAATCGACGTATATGCAGGAAATTATTGATAGGAATAATACAGAGTTAAAAACTACCAGCATCAAAAGTATATGATAGACCTATATTGAGTTTGTTCTGGTATGTCTTGTAACCATCGTAGAGATTATGGTTGGTCAATCCCTGTGAGTATGTACAGTTGATACCCCAGTTTGATATCTTGAGACTTGCGCCAAACTCTGTCTGGAAGTTCAAGTGACGTGGGAAACGTCCATTACCATAGTCCTGATAGTCATGGTATGTGTCTGTATGCCACTCATGATTCCAACGGTCATAGTATTCTTCATCTTCCTCAAACGTTCCGACAATTGCAAGGTTCATACCTAAACCTCCATACACTGAGAATGAAGCACGATGAGAAAGAGGTATAGTCAGTTTTCCGTGGAACGGAATGTATGTTCCGAACTCAGAGAAACGGTCATAACCAGCATCTCTTACCGCAGGACTGACTGATATATAACATTCAAGACTGAGACCTGTGCTGAGTCCGAACTTCACGCCACCAAGGTCAACCGCAGGCTGATAGAGGAAACCGAACTGGAAGCCATGAAGTTTCTTGTCGATCTCGCCCCAGAAATTTTCCCTACGTGTATAACCATCCATTTCTGTTACCCATGACTTGTTCACATATCCGAACACAAAAGATATTGGCGACTCAATGTTCATGTCACTGCTATATTTTGTATCTACAGGTTCGTCATAATATTCCTGAGGAGTTTCCTGTCTCTTATCTCTATTATTAAAGCCTCCCTCTATTTGCCATCCTTGTGCTAATGATGACTGAGCGAGCAATGCCGTCAATGCTACAGCAATAAATCTAACTGCTTTCATATATCTTTATTTTGTGGGTTTGTACATATAACGGAAGTTGAAGAAATAAAGACTCCCATATCTTCCTTGAATCACGCCACAAAGATAACGATAATCCAACAAATAGCACACGGGAATTCTCATATCTTTGATAGGATTTCCCCCAAATAGTCGTAGGGAAACGGAAAAATCATTTTTGGGGATAGAATAAAAAAGAGTGAAGAATGTTGAACACTCTTCACTCATCCTTTATACACTTCCGTAGAACTGATGATTAATCATCCTCTCCCGGTGCTATGATTGTCCAGATACCTGCTGCAAAACCAGAGCCAACGAATGGACCTACGAGGAATACCCAAAGGTCACTTATTGCCTGTCCACCTTCAAAGATGGCTGGTCCGAATGAACGAGCAGGATTGACAGATGTACCTGTATAATGTATTCCAACAAGGTGGATAAGCACAAGTGAGAGACCAATTGCAAGTCCTGCAAAGTTGCCTGCACCCACCTTTGAATCTGTCGTTCCAAGGACAACAAGCACGAATATTGTTGTGAGTACAATCTCAGCAATGAGACCTACCATTGTGCCATGATCGCCACAACTGTTAGCTCCAGTCTGTGTGCCACCAGCAAGTGCCAGATCATTGGAAGTGAGAACAAAGAGAATGGCAGCACCAAGAATACCACCGATAACCTGGAACACCATGTAAAGTCCAGCGTCCTTAGCAGAGATACGTCCCGTGAAGAGACATGCAAGAGTTATTGCAGGATTGATGTGGCAGCCACTTGTTCCACCAATAGTGTAAGCCATTGCCACAACAGCAAGACCAAAAGCCAAAGAAGTTCCGACAACACTCGCAGTATCAACTCCACAATTAAGACTTACTGCTGTTCCACATCCAAGAAGTACGAGTACCATAGTACCGATCATTTCGGCCAAATACTTTTTCATAATAATTTGATAATTAAAGTTAGTTAATAAAATATTTATTTGTTAGCACTGCAAAAATACAAATAATTTACAAATAACAAAACTTTTTCAACACAAAATGTGATATTCTGTTGATTATTTTCTTTTATCATTTGTATTTTGGAGTTAAGACTTTTCAGAATTAGGAATTAGAAACTTTATCAAATGAGTAATGAGAAATTAGTAATGACAAGCACCACCAACATTTCTGAGGCGGATGCCAATTCCTCATTACTAATTAATCATTACTCATTACTAATTATTCATTACTCATTACTAATTATTCATTACTCATTACCTTCAGGTTCGGGTGCTACAATTTCCTCTGGAGACAAGGCTGCAAACTTTGAACATCCCTGAAGAAGCACAATACGACTGTAGAGAAGAATTGGCATAAGCATGAACCAGTATATAATGAGTGTGGTGTTGGAAGGTGTCGGACGAGTGTTGTCCATAATTCCCATTGTGTCATTGATAAGTATAACAGCATATATCAGATGACGGGCAGACCATAATAAATACGAAAAACGAATCTTCTTCATTGCTTCTGTGCGGAAATACTTATAGATGGACATTCCCGCATAAACACAGTTGGCAGCAAACGCCACCTCAAGCAATGCCTTTGCGATGTAATCATACACAACCTTGTCAAAGACAGAACAAGCAAGAACAACATTAAGTACCACAAGTGCCATCTCGATACGGAAAGGACGCCCGAAGAAGGCATCCGTGAACTGGATGTCCAACAGATGAATGTGATAACAGAATGCAAGATAGATGATTGACTGTACAATCACGTATGGTACGTTGAAGGATGACATCATCATACCAAACACATCCTTGCCAAGATATTCCGTAATGAATGGTTCGCACACCATCAATGGATGCTTGAACATCATCACAATGCACTCGATAAGCAATGCAATTGCAATATACTTGATTGTTAATCTTAAACTCATAGCACTTTTTGTGAAGATTGTTTTTATTACTTATACCTATTTTATTTCTTTTGCAGGAAGTGTAGTCTCTATTCCCTGTTCCCTATGACAAATACGTACCTCAATGCCGAATTTGTTGTTAAGATGCTCAGCTATGTGCTGGGCTGAATATACAGAACGGTGACGACCACCAGTACAGCCACAACAAATCATAAGGTCTGTGAAGCCACGTTCCATGAATCGCTTGGCATGGAAATCGACAAGCTTATATGCTGACTCGAGGAACGTGAGAATCTCTCCGTCCTGCTCGAGGAAGTCGATAACAGGCTGGTCAAGTCCTGTGAGTTGCTTGTACTCGTTGTATCGTCCCGGGTTATGAGTGCTACGACAGTCAAAGACATAGCCACCTCCATTTGGTGTGTCATCTGCTGGTATGCCACGCTTGAATGAAAAAGAATACACCCTTACGACAAGCGGACGTATTGCTTCCTTGAGGTAAGAAGCATCATTTGCAAGATACTCTGCCACCTTATTGTCCGCCTTGCTCTCTTCCTTCACATCCTTCACGAGTTCCTCAAGTACCTGCTTGAGATAAGGATAAGCATCACATGTACCATTACCAAGTTCCACCTTCATGTTTGCGAGTGCAGGAGGAATACTCTTGACAAAATGTTCCTTCTTCTCCCATAATCCACGATAACCGTACGCGCCAAGCACCTGAAGCAAACGGAAGAGGACGAAAAGGCGAAGCTTAGGCATAAACTCATCCTTACTCATCTTACAATATGGTTGGAGAGCATCAATATACACGTCAATCAATTCATTACGAAGAGCATCAGAATAGCGGGCAGAAGCCTGCCAAAGGAAACTTGCCACATCATAGTATATAGGTCCTTTCCTTCCTCCCTGGAAGTCGATAAGATAAGGCTCGCCATCCTTCAGCATCACATTGCGTGCCTGGAAATCACGGTAGAGGAAAGTCATCGTACCATGGTCTCCTCCCACAATCTCGTCAGCAAGACGTTCAAGGTCATCCTGAAGTTTGAATTCATTGAACTCAACTCCCTTCAGTTTAAGAAAACAATACTTGAAATAGTTGAGGTCAAACATCACGCTCACCCTGTCCATCTCCTTCTGAGGATAGCAGTTATCAAACACTTCCTGCTTTCCACCATCAAACTGAATACGAGGAAGTATCGCTATAGTCTTGCGAAGCAAAGCCTTCTCTCGGTCGTCATATACACCGCCTTTGTCTCTACCTGCCTTAATGGCATCAAATAGAGACACGTCGCCGAGGTCTTCCTCAAGGTAATACATATAATCATCCGAATGTACCAATACCTTTGGCACAGGCAGGTGGGCCTCAGAGAAAAGGCGACTGAGTTCACAGAATGACTTGTTCTCTTCCGCACTCGTTCCAATAACTCCGATATATTCCCCTACCCTATAGTATTTGCGGTTACTTCCTGCACCAGGAAGAGCAACAACACATGATGGTTCCTTACCTCCGCTTATTGATTTGTATAATTGTTTTAGCACGATGCGATTTTTTTAGTTATTAAGCCCAAAAGTTATCACAATAATCCTATTACATATAGATGTTTCGAGCCTATATTTGTTTTTCAAAGACAAAGGTACACATCTTTTTGCGAAGAGCAAAGATTAAATGCAAAGAAAAACTTGTCAATTGCTATTTTTTTACCATCACATAGATAAATATGTGTGCCGTTTGTAATAGGATGACATTTTATTACACCAAATCATGTCAAAATATTTAACGTAAATACGTCAAATATTTTGACAATGATAATATTGTAGCGTCAAAACACTAAGAGACGAACTATAAAATCCATATATTTGCAATGTGATAAGTGAACTAGTATACGACACTTATCATATATAAAGCATCCCCTCTTCAGCGTGTTTTGTCGTGATGACAAAGAGAGAAAGGGGTAGTTAGTTATTAATAATAATATATCCGTTTAACAATTAGATTTAGGTCTAAAGAGTTGAGCAGTGATGCTCGACTCTTTTTACTGAAATCCATGACAAAAAAAGAGTCTTGCAATTCATTGCAAGACTCTTTCAAGGGTGGAGGGTGGGACTCGAACCCACGACATTCAGAACCACAATCTGACGCTC
>CAMOVB010000113.1:0-10024 GCA_946626925.1 uncultured Prevotellaceae bacterium | reverse complement strand
CCAGTTGTTCACCTTCAAGTACGGGGCCGTGGAGAGGCGCAATCTTGCTTACCTTGAGTCCTGCCACCTTCTTGAGGACGTTTGACACGTTGTTGCCATACTTGCCACAGATGTTGAAGTAGTAACGGCGTGCCTCACAAGCCCAGTCGTCCTTGTCGGCATCATACACGCCAAACTTACCAAAACCATCGGCACTGAAGAGGGTCTCCTCGCTTGCGAGGTAAGTCATGATAACCTCTGGCCAATGAACCATAGGTGCTGCAATAAAGCTTAGAACAACTCCGCCACCAAGGTCGAGAGCGTCGCCCTCCTTTACGGTAGTCACGCTAACCGAAAGCCCTTCGTTAAACTGTCCGAGGAACTTCTTTGCATTGTCTGAACAGACAATGGTAATGCTCGGATACTTCTCCACAAGTGAAGCGATAGAACCGCTATGGTCAGGTTCCATGTGCTGTACGACGAGATAGTCAGGTGTACGTCCACCGAGGGCATCCACAAGTTTGTCTATCCACTCGCTCGTCTTACGTGCATCGACACTATCCATGATGGCAATCTTGTCGCCCTCGACGAGATAGCTGTTGTAGCACATGCCTTCTGGCACTTCATACTGGCTCTCAAAGAGATCTATATCGTGATCATCCACTCCGATGTATTTCACTCTACTCATAATCATTTTTATTTTGTAACGTTGTTTAACATTATTTGTTTTTTCAGTTTGCAAAGATAATGCTTCGTCTCATAAAAACAAACAAAAGTATTCAAAAAGACTGTGCTCGCATCATTTATGCAGCACAGTCCTTGTTTACGACTTTTTTTCATCCTACTGGTGAGAACTCGTCCTTGCCCACGCTACACATTGGGCAGACGAAATCATCAGGGAGGTCTTCAAACGCTGTTCCAGGTGCAATACCGTTATCTGGGTCACCTACTGCGGGATCATACTCCCAGCCACATACATCGCATACGTACTTCATAGTTTTTTATCATTTAAATTTGTAAATAATCATCAAGTACATGACTTGACTTGAATCCATAAGTTTATTTAATAACTCATTCCGTTACCCTCGCTCCATTCATTGAGAAGATAACCGTGAGCATCCGTACAGTGGTCGTGAATCTTCTGCTGTTGTTCCGTAGTGAGACAAGCCCACAGGCGTGTACATGCTGGATAAGTAATTGTGTCATTCCATTCTACCACCTGTCTGTCTGCAATCTTGCAGGCAATGCGCTCCTTCTGAGCAATAGTCAGAGAAGACCACCATATGTTCAATTCATCGTTCGTATTCATATAATGAAGTGTTTTTTCAATTTCGAATGCAAACATACAAAACTTCTTTTAATTGTCCAAGGAAATTAGTAACTTTGCGACGAAAATATAAACATAATTAAAAACATGATGAAGAAAGCACTCCTCACACTTATCGTGTGCCTCATGGCAGGAATAAGTGCAGTTGCCCAAAGTGACGGCGACAAGATTATCGGAACGTACAAGGCTGTACAGGACGGAAACGTAAGTAAGGTAAAGATTTCAAAGAATGGTGACGGCTATAAGGCACAGATTATCTGGCTTGAGCATCCAAACAATGCCGACGGCACACCAAAGCTTGACAAGAAGAATCCTGACAAGGCAAAGCGTTCGGTTCATGCCGACAAGATTGTACTTGTAGATAAGATTAAATACAAGGGTGGTGTATGGAAGGACGCAAAAATATACGACCCGACAAAGGGCAAGAGCTTCGACGTGGAGATGAAGTTCAAGGACGCAAAGACACTTCAGGTGAAAGGTTCGCTCCTCATCTTCTCACAGACAGTTGAGTGGACAAAGCTTGACTGACACACAGTACTAAGGACATAAAAAAATCAGTTTCCTATCTCATAGCAGATAAGAAACTGATTTCTTTTTATAATAATACCTTACTTTTCTCCGTAGATAAGTGGAAGCGCCCAGTAAAGATACTCGTTGATATGTCCGTAGAAATGCTGTCCGCCCTCCTTCATCTCAAAGCGAAGGTTAGCATTTGGCTTATTGTAACGGAAGAGTGAGGCATTCTTTGAGAGAGCCTCAACAAGATTCTTCTGCGGATTACCCGCAATGTCCTTAGTACCAGTATAACCGTACACCTCAAAGTCATTGCCATAAGGTGACTTCTCCAGCTGCTCATTGAGCCAGATAGCTGCAGTCTTGGCATCCTGTCTCTCATTCTTGTCATTAAAGATCCATAGGTCACCACTTAAAGGGAGGAAATACTTCACGGCATTCACTCCGTATGCAAGCTGAAACCATGTTGAGAGCGCACCCATAGAGAAACCACCGTATGCACGATGACTGCGTGAACGTGTGACTGCCATGCTATCAGTACCCTCAATGAAAGTGTTGTATGCATTCTCAACAACAGGTATAAGGTCGTTCTGAAGTTCAGTATGGAAGTTGCGTGTACGAGCTATCCCGTCATTCATGGTGTTTGAACCAATATTCTCGTCATCATCATAGAACGTAGGAGTGACGACTATTATCGGACGCATCTTACCATCGGCAATAAGGTGATCGAGCACCTGACGGAGTGGAAGCCAGTCCTGTGGAGGAGTAAGGAAGGAAGTCGTCTTGTCACCACCGCCATGCATAAGGTAGAGCACATCATACTTCGTCTTCTTGTCGTTTGCATCATAGCCATAAGGGAGATAAACCCTTGCGTGCTTCTTCAGCGACTTGCCGTTGCTCTTAGCTGTGTAGAAAAACTCCTCTATCCTACCCTGCTTTTTTGCAGGTTGACGGATAGCATCAGGGATTGGTTGAATCTGTTTGATGGTCTTGTCAAACTCACTGTCTCCTATCTGTGCCATACTTGACATTGATACGAGAAAAGCAGCAATAAATGCCGGTAAAGTCTTTTTTAGCATAGTCAATAAGAATTAGTTTTAGTATTAGTTATAATGTGTTATTTATTCACTAAACACTTGCGAAGATACGAGTATTTTTTAGAATAGCAACATTATTGACACATTTTTTATCAACGTCAAACTAAATCTCATGTTCCTTTCGCCTGATTCACTATTCGTAGTCGTCTTTTCGCTTTGGGTTCATCGGGAACCATCCTTTCTGTACTCGCTTTCTTTGTTCAAAGACTTCAAGGATACTCCAAAGGCAAGAGCAACCGACAACTCCAAGCACAGGACTGAGTATCTCGTTCTCAACAAACAAAGACGCTACGAGGAATGCCAATCCTGACAAAAGGAACCACCACCAACATTTCACTCCGAAATAGTATTCGCTCTTGATGACAATGGGATGAAAAATACCTATAATAAGAAATGTAGAAACTGCAATTATAACACCTATAAAGTTCATGTGATGTAAGTTACTAAGTTTATTAAATTTGTGACTTTTTAGTTCGTTTATCAGTTTTTGTATCCTAACTAAGGAGTATTTTGTATGTACGAAAGTAAACAAAAACGATTTTCTCTGCAAAGTTATGGGTTAATTAAACTTTTGTCAATCGTTAATTATAATGATTTTTCAAAATTAACTATATTTGCAGATGTTTTCAAATCGGAGCAGAGAAGACGTTTGACGAATCATCTTCCGCTTTGCTCCATAAGTAAAGAACAATTAATTATATTATTATGGTAAAGCATATCATTCTCTGGACACTTAATCCAGAATTATCGGAAGACGAGAAGAAGAACATCAAGGCTGGCATCAAAGCAGGACTCGAAGGACTTGTTGGCAAAGTGCCTGGACTCCTTGAAGTGAAGGTGAATGTGGACGGCCGTCTTGACTCGTCCAACTGTGATGTGATGCTCGACAGCACACTTGAGAGTGTTGAGGCACTCAAGGGTTATGCCGTTCATCCTGAGCACGTGGCTGTTGCCAACACAAAGGTAAGACCTTATACCGTTCAGAGAACATGCTTGGATTTTGAATTTTAATAAAAGCAGACCCTCTCCGCCCTACGGGCACCTCCCCCTCTAAGGGGAGGAAAAGAATGACGGTTTATTATAGGGAAATCTGTTCCTGTGGTAAACAGCTCCCCTCTACATAGAAGGAGCGCATGTGTCGTTCGGAGTAACTGGCACCCCTCCCCATAGAGGGGGAGGGGCTGGGGGAGAGGGTCTGCCTGTCTTTGACTGTTATGACATACGAAGAAGCAAAGGAGATAGTAATGGCAATGCCTGAGGTCGTTGCTCAGGGACCGCAATACGTGGAAGAGTTCATTCAAGGATTCATGGAAGCCATGAATACCGACACTCCTAATCATACTGACGCTTAGTGAGCAAGACAATACAACTATCGGGTGAAGCGAAGACGCTTCCTGCATGGAGGATTGCAGATGCTGTAAATGAGCATCTGCAATCTTCGTCATGCCTCGTGGTTACTGCGCCTCCTGGTGCTGGCAAATCCACGCTCTTGCCACTAACCATCATGCAAGGGCTGAAGGATGATGGCAAGATACTGATGCTCGAACCGCGCCGTCTTGCAGCACGTCAGATTGCCGAGCGTATGGCACACCTCATTGGTGAGAAGACTGGTGATACCATTGGCTACAGGGTGAGGTTTGAGAACAAGGTGTCAGTCAACACTCGCATAGAGGTGCTTACCGAGGGTATTCTCACACGTATGCTTGTGGATGACTCGTTACTTGACGGTGTCTCTGCCGTCATCTTTGATGAGTTCCATGAGAGAAGCATCAACAGTGACCTTGCACTTGCACTCGTACGTGAGACACAGCAAATCATTCGTCCCGACCTGAAGATAATCATCATGTCGGCTACGATTGATACAGATGACATATGCCGTCGTCTTGACGCTCCTTTGGTGGAGAGCGAGGGACGCATGTTCCCTGTAGAGATTATCCATAAAGGCGATGCCCTTGTAACGAATGCTTACCCCACTCCCGACGACATAGCCAAGGCAGTTGCGCTCAACATCATCGAAGCACATCGGGAGCATGACGGCGACATACTTGCCTTTCTCCCAGGACAAGGTGAGATAATGCGATGTGCAAACATCCTCGGCGACTCACTCGGCACAACTGGCATCTACCCTCTTTACGGTCTGCAGTCTTTCGGAAACCAGCACAAGGCTATCGCACCAAGCAAGGAAGGCCAAAGGAAAGTGGTGCTTGCCACACCAGTAGCTGAGACATCACTCACCATCGAAGGTGTGAGGATAGTCGTTGATTCTGGCTTATGCCGTAAGATGGTGTACGACCAACAGAGTGGTATGAGCCATCTACAGACAGTACAGATAAGTATGGACATGGCTAACCAACGCAGCGGACGTGCCGGACGTGTTGCCGCTGGTGTATGCTACCGCCTATGGAGCAAGGCAACTGAACATAAGATGGACGAGTGCCGTACACCAGAGATACTTGATGCCGACCTCACTCCTATGATGCTGGATATATATGCATGGGGCGAGTGCCGTGTGGATGAGCTGTCGTGGCTCACCCCACCCTCTACTGCCAATATCGCCATGGCAAACGACACGCTGCAGATGCTTGGAGCAATAACGGAAGACGGAAAGGTAACGGACATCGGCAGACGCATGAGCAAACTGCCATGTCACCCACGCATAGCACGTATGCTCATATCCGCAGAGACGGACGAGGACAAGTCACTTGCCACAGACATCTCTGCCCTACTTGAAGCCAAAGACCCGATGGCTGACGGAGTCATGACGGCAGACATCAACTACCGCATAGACACCCTACGCAACATAAGGGCAAGACAATCATCACAGAGACAATGGGAACAGATAATTCGTGAGGCGGAACAATACAGACGCCTGATAGGCAGCAAGGAGATGAACGACGCAGTCGATTCACGTGTCGTAGGACGGCTCATAGCAAATGCCTTTCCTGAGCGCATCGGTTCCACACACAAGGATGGATGCGGGAGGTTTATGCTTGCAAGCGGAGACACGGCTTCAGTAGATAAGGACGACACACTTGCCGCCCAAGAGTGGATTGCAGTGGCAAGCGTAAATGCCCAACGCGGCTCCGGACGCATCTTCCTTGCATCGCCTCTCGACACAAAGGACATACGCAACATAGCGAAAGAGAGAGAACGCATCCAGTGGGACAACAAGGAGGGAGTGCTCGTGGCACGTAAGGAGCTGTGCATCGGCAAGCTCATCCTCAGTTCGCAGCCACTTAACGACATGAATCGTGACCATGCACTCAGTATTGTTGCTGAAGCTTCGCAGAAGTACGGTCTCAGTATGTTCACTATAGATGACAATGTGAAGAACCTACAACAACGGATAGACACAGTACAAAAGTGGCATCAAGATATGGAACTGCCCGACGTGTCCACGGAGGCACTCTTCCGAAGGGCTGTCGAATGGTTACCATACTATGCAGGCAAAAGCCTCAACGCTTCAGAACTAAAGAAGATTGATATGTGTGCCGTCATCTGGTCATTACTCCAGTACGACCAACAACAGGAGGTTGACCGCCTTGCACCGACCCACATCACAGTACCTACGGGTAGCAGGATAAGGGTGGAATACCGTCAAGGTGCTGAAGAGCCGATACTAAGAGTAAGACTACAGGAATGTTTCGGTATGGAGGACACGCCAAGGATCAACGACGGCAGGACTGCCATCCTCATGGAACTTCTTTCCCCAGGTTTTAAGCCAGTACAGCTGACAAAGGACCTCCGCAGTTTCTGGCAAGGCACATACTTTGAAGTAAAGAAGGAACTCAAGCGTCGCTATCCTAAGCACTATTGGCCAGACAACCCTCTTGAGGCTGAAGCCGTCAGAGGTGTAAAGAAGGTGAAAGCATAGTTTCTCATCTCCTTTAGCAGCCATATGCTAAAGGAAGCTACACACAAATAGGAAGCACCCACACAAAAAAAATGGAGACAAGCGCACTTTTGCACTTGCCTCCTTTTTTTATTATTCGTTTTCTAAGCCGAAATTACTTTACAGCAATCTTGCGAACGTCATTTCCTTCACGGATGACATAGATGCCAGACTTGCCTGCCTCTTTCACTCTGCGACCGTCAATTGAATAGACAGCCTTGCTTCCAGCCTCGCTACATGGAGCAACGATAGCATCAGTAGTGGCATCCTTGTATGTAAGATGAGCAGTCACGAGGAATGATGCTGCATCATCAACATTTTCACACCAAGTATATGTACCAAGTGGCTTATAATTTTCATCCTCATCTTCCAAATAATGGAACGTAGAATTGAATGAGCCAGGTTCACGACGGACGGCGAACATCATCACGAGATCATTTGAGCCTGAGTTAGGGAATCCAGATACTGTGATGAAGAAATCGCTGTTAATATCAACTGACTCTCCGAAAGCAAAGTCTGTACCCAAGATATCATTATCGGCATATTTGAGTTCTGAAATCTTGAGACTCTTACTTACAACAGCCTTGCCCGGCATACCTTTCTCGTCTGGGAAGCAGAGCGAAACGGTGATGAGAGAATCTGGTGTATCTGTTGAGACACAACCGAAATAGACAGTTACGCTATCAACACTTGCAGGAACTAATGGCTTGTGGAAACGCTCAGCAAATGATTTCATACCGAGCCAGTTTGTTCCGCCATAGTAGCCAAAGAAAGAATGACTTATCATGTCGATGCCATTCAACTCCTCAGCCTTGACGTTCCACACATCCTGTGAACCACCAGCCTGAATGGCATTTATAACCTCATCATTGCTGCTACCAGCAACATTGCTAACCGTGAGCTTTGCACCGTACTTGCCTTGTTTTGTGTATGTAACAGTTGGAGTAGCCTCTTTACTTGTCAATACGTCTGTACCATCAAAAGTCCAGTTATACTCTGTTGGATGTCCCAGTGACTCATTTGTGAACTTAACTGGCACGTTAGTTGGAACAAATGCCATAACCCATGGTGAGCTGTATGCACCCTCGATTGAGCCTATCAAAGCTGTTGGAGCCTGTTCCTTTACGATGACAACCTTCTCCCTTACTACCTTGCTCTCCTCCTCGCCCTTACGGACAACGAGAGTTACGGAATATTCTCCTGGAGTGCTGTAAGTAACGACAGGCTCTGCCTCCGTGCTCGTTGTAACGTCAGCACCCTCAAATGTCCATTCATAAGACTCTGGAGTGCCCTCACCAGTACTCTTGAATTGTACCTTCTGACCAACGACAACATTTATCTTGGCTTCACTTGACTCAGACATCTGATTAAGTGTGAAACCATCAATGCTCATGTTATCACCATTTATGCCTTCATAGGTAAACTCAAACGCACATTCATGACCAGCATACTTTGAAAGGTCTGCATTGAACTTAACCCAGTTAGGACCGACGAAACCAGTTTCCTGTGCCCAATTGAAGCCATCAACAAGAGTCTCCTTCTGCTGGTTGTTGCCCATATCATAGATGTTCAACTTCCATTTACCATCAATAACCCATACTCCATGGAAGCAAGCATAGAACTCCACCTCACTATTAGGAAGAACAGATATTGATGGAGACACGGCACGTTCAGCCTGCGTTGTCTCGCTTGCTATAATTGAGAGAGAGTACTTGCTTAGAGGGTCAAAGACCGTGAAAGGCTTCACACCCTGATTATATGGGGCAGCAGAGAGAGTCCAAGATGATTCATTTATACCATAATACTTCCAGAGGCCAGCCTCATCCATTGAATCCCATCCCATCTTATAGTATGTTGTCTTACTCATATCTGACGTAAAATCAGCCTTGAGAGGAGTGTTGTCAACAGGATCAGGTGTCACAGGCTTTGGTACCATCTTGATTGTGTATGAAGCTGTATCTCTACGATACTCATCATTTCCTGCAAAGATAGCATATATAATAGCCTCACCCTCAGAACCAGCAGAATAGACATCACCATTCTGGTCAGGAATAGCAATAGTCTTGTCTGAAGACTTATAGACAATTGGAGAGACATTAAAAGGATTAGTGAGAGGATTGTTCACAGGATTCTCATTGTCATCCACATACATTGAAGTCTCCTTTACCGCAAAGTCAAGTTCTGGGTCCTTGAGGACAACAGGAACGACCGTACCACCTTCATACTCCACAGTCATTGCTATGAAAAGAATAATGCCTGGATCCACTTTATCTTGGTCGAGGATTATCTCAAGTTTGCCAGCTTCGGCAGCATTTTCTGCAGGAACAAAGTTATATGTCGCTTCATTATGAGAAAGAGTAGAAACAGAGCCATACTCTTTGTCATTAACCTTCACACTGAGTTTCACATTCTGTGATTCAGTTTTGTTTTTGGCAACGATGCTCACCTTATTTATCTTTCCCGAGAATCCACGAGTGGACATGACCCCATGATAAACAGGATTCGAGCTTGTACCAAACTGCTGACCAGCAGCCGCGAAAACAATTGCATAACTGTTGGAATTAAACATCCATTTGATTCCATTTATTTCCGCCTCAAGGGATAACATATCCTTCTTAGTGTTATAAAATCCCTGGCCACCTTCTGCCTTTTTCTTGTTCCAAGTGTATGTCCACGTCTCTGCCTGTACAGAAACAGAAAAGGCGAACAATACAGTAAGGACATAGATTAATGTCGAAATTTTCTTCATGCTTTTTACTTTATTAATACTTACGTTTTCATAAATTATTTCGCAAATTTCACTTTTTTTTCGCACCTTACAAAACAAATCGCCATTATTCTGCACTTTTCGATTATAAAATGTAAAATAATTAGACTGTAGTAGCAAGCAATGCACACTTAAAAGACAGATAAGTAACTTGTTTCTGTAAGTTAACCACGTTGAACCTTTAAGGTGCATCATTACTAATTACTCGTTAATTTCCCGTTGTGATAACGTCATGCCTCCGTTCATCCTCTGTTATATTTCCGTTGTTTATCTGTTCCGAAACGGAGGCATCCTGGAGTCACTTCGGTATCACTACGAAGTCACTACGGAGTCATGACATAGCTTTTGTAAACCTTAACAAGATGGCCATTTGCAAAACCTGAATACAAAATCATTAATTGAAGTTTCGGATGTTAATAAAAACGTGAATAAATAGGTACAAAAAAGGC
>CAMOVB010000112.1:0-10054 GCA_946626925.1 uncultured Prevotellaceae bacterium | reverse complement strand
TTCTCTAAAGAGAAGTCACTTGCGAGTGTGGCGAGCATCTTGAAGTTGGGACGCAGCGTGCCGTCATCCCTGAGTGTGAGAGAGATGTACCTGCCCTCGAACACCTTAGGGTTATGCTTCACCCTCGTGATGTCCTCTATCTCGGTGAACGTGAAGTGTTCATCGTCAAAGACGTAATCTGTACAGGCCTTGTCACGTGTGAGCCATCCCGCATAGCGCTTACCGCGCACCATCATCACGTCCGTCACGAGACGTGTCTTGAGATTCACGCACAGGTGCGTGTTCATCATTCTTTTTGCCATAATAGTTGAGATTTTGTGAGAGAGGCGTTCTGGAATCCTGCATGCTTTACCCGGGAATATCCTCCTCGTCGTCTCAACTCGGGTTTGCCCCCCAGCCCCCGAAGGGGGCGGCCTCCGGATTAAGTGGGGGATGGAGACCGATTTTTGTTAAACGAAAATTTTTCAATCTGTACGATAAAAACCGTATTGCTTTTTTTGCCACTAAGCGGCCAATTGGAACTTAGCGAAGCGGTCTCACTGACCAACGGGAAGTAAAAACAAAAGAAAACATAGGAAAACAAAAGAAAACCATTCAATTAACAATTAACATATAGGCTCTGTGTTCTCTGTGTCCTTTGTGTTTCTAATTCTTTATTTGTAGAAAAGCGCCCCCTTGGTAACTCAGCCCCCTCCCTGTAGGGAGGGATGGGGTGGGTCTGTAGGCCGCCCTTCTTGTTTCCGCATGACATCAAAAAAGAATGCAGCAGAAACTTCCGATTAGAAATTTCTGCTGCAAAAGTATCATAGAAAATCTAAGTGATTTGTTTTTATATTGTTGTTTATCTGTGTTTGTCCAATGTATCTTATGGCTTTATGTGTTTTTGTCCAACGTGTCCAATGGGTTGTCTAATGAATATTTTCCTTTTGTAATTTTGTTTTAAGCTCTGATAGTTTTGTTTTAAGTTGTGAAGCCACGGAATGTAAGCGCGTTAGTTTAGCATAGTCTATTTTCAGAGATTTTTGGCGTGCCCACATGTCATTTATCTTGGTTACCTCTTTTGACTTTCCATATTTCCATTTTGCACGTTCAGCAGATATTGACTTGGCAAACTTACGTTTCAAGTCTTCGAACCTGTCTGTTTCATTTGATATGAAAAGCCATGGAAACCAATCTATCATTTGTGCGAAAAAATTAACGTCCGTGAAATTTCTGCGTATGACCACATCAGATTCAGAGATTGCCAGAAAAATGTAATACCACTCATTCTGATATTCAGGATTAATTTGATTTGTAGCTGCGGCACACATCTTGTCATTGTTGCTTTCAAGATTGATGTATGAACATATGCACAGACATAATTCGAGAAGTTTTTCATATGTGTCAAAAATACGAGGATTGAATATGATGTTTTTCAGATTGTCGAAAATCTTATCTCTTATCTCATCCTCTGTTTCTGGCTTTGGTGTGTTGTCATGAACATTTACATCACCGCCTATTACAACAAAGTTATTGGCCTTAATATTTGCTTGCGTATTCTGCTTTTCATAATTGATTGTCTTAATAAGCAATGAATCAATTAAATCATTCAGACGCTTGTACTCATAATAGCAGATAATTTCCTGTTCAGGGAACATGCCGTCATTTATAACATACATTTTCTTGAAGAAACTGTCTTCGTCGAAATTATTTGTGTTAATATCAAAGCATTTTTTATAGACGTTGCCACAAAAAGTAGATTCGAATTGTTTGAGTGTATTTTCCTTCTCATTCCGAAGATAATCTTTGAGTTTTTCTGTATCTCCGATTGTAACATGTTGTTGTAGCTTACGCAGGAATTCAGTTTGTACCTGCTCTCCACGTTCGGAGAGCAGATACTTCTGATATCCTTCTGTGTATTCCCGACTTATGTCATATCTGGCAATAGATGTTTCTAAGTCCATATTTTTAAGTGTTCTTTCTTTCAAATTCTTGTTTAAGTTTAAAAAGGTCAGAGTTATGGTCTGCGATTTCACCTCTGTAGTTCTTATAGAATTGCAGAATGTGAATGAATTTAGGATTATCTGTCAGGTCTTCAATATGATTAAAATCATTCTTGAAGATTATCGGATAGAGTTCTTCACGTTCGGCATCTGTCAGTTCGGACATAGCCTCACGCCATTTCTGTGTATATCCGATATGCTCAAAGAAGAGCCTGAACAACAGGAATGTTTCTGGCATAATAAGGAGTTCCATGTATTCCTGCTCGTTCTTGCCAAAAGCCTTTTCAAAGAATGACACCCCCCTTCCGACTTTTCCTTTTGTAGCATTCAAGATTGCTTGTACCGCTCGAATATATTTTCTGTTCCAATGGACGCCAATATAATCCCTATCATGACTATGCTCGTCACGTATCGGGTGATATTTCATCGGAAAAGAGTATATACTTACGCCTAATTCCTCACATAAATCCACATTTATACGCATTCGCTGGTACAAATCCTCTGGCTTATCCTTGAAATTGTAGAGCAGATAGTTGGAGAAATCCTTCATTCCATGTTCCACACTCATTCTGATTGCCTTGGTGTAGGCTGGCTCTGTCTTGATGTCGTCAAATGCAATACGCACAGGTCGAAGTGGAATTTGAGCAAGGAGAGACACCCTCTCTTCGTTGAAGAGTCTGGCATCCAAGCCTTGATTGAAATCTATATGCCGTTCTCGTCCTTTTCGCTTACTATAAATGCGTTCAAAAAAAGGTGCGAAGTCCTTATACGTGTCTATGAGAGCATCTTTTGTACATGTTTCAGAATGGAGTAATCCTTTTTGTTCACGTAGCGCATAAATCTTTAGTCTATCGTCTTCGCTTATTGAACGCATTTCGTTCAATTGCTTAAGAAGTTTATATGCCTTACGGATGTATGCATTATCATTTGTACCCATTCTTAGATTACGTATAGCAATCATATATAAGTTGGGTTCTATGTATTTTGCTCCATTCTTGTAGCCACATTTCTGTATATCTTCGATTATTTCCTTGAGATTTTCAGAAGCCAAAACATTGTTATCCATAAGGAGCAAGTCCTGTTGGTCTCCATACAGTCGTCGCGTTCTGCTTATTCGCTCATACAGCGGCAAATATGGTTGATATTGTGGTTCAAGAGTAGGGACTGCGCAGAAAGGACAGCGTCGTATGCATCCGCGTGTGGAGTAACTGTAAAACGCACCACCATCTACATATTCGTAATCAATTTCGTCAAGTATAGAGTAGTCGAGCGGAAGTTCATCTATAATGTATGGATTATCATCATCTATATCCTTGTAAGGAGTGTGAAGTGTTCCTACGTGTGGACGTATGCCTGTGGCAGCCTCAATTTCGTTAGGTTGTATGGAAGCAAGAACGCCTCCAATCATCAAGTTGCGATGGTCTTTAACCATCATCTTTGCAAACTCTATTGTCTCTATTGTTATCTTCCAGTAGAATGTGAATAAGGTGGTTACACCTACCCAGTCCCACCGAGGATGCTTTATGTATTCCTTTTTCCAATAGAAGTCCTTAAAATGGATAAGCCACGGAGTCAGAAGTAATTCATATTCCGAGTCTTGTAACCTAATGCGTTCAAGATCCTCTTGTTTGCGAGTCTTGATATAGTTGGCAATCCTGTCTGCACGTAGTTTCCATTTTATAGAACTGTCAATCTGATTCAACTTTGCCACACATTCGTCTGTAATCTGTTTGACGACAAAATCCTTAAGGTCTCCCTTGTAGAATACGACATTATCTCCTCTCAGTCGGAAATATGTGGCAAGTTTCATCAAGCCAATTGGCGGAAATTTGTTCTTATAATTTGGTTCTAATAATAATACGTTACGATTCATTTTGTCAAGTCCTCTTCTATCTTGGAAATCAGCGTTTCACGCTGTTTCTCGTCGGGGATAGAATTAACAATTGTAGAATATATTCTGTTAATGATGTCCTTCTCCTCTGGAGAGAAATGATTATAGCATTGCCTATCTGTACGTAACATTTTAGGCTTATGCATAAGTGTATGATATGAAGAAACTTCTTTTTCGCTTACCTTTGATACAGAATCTACGTTATTTAATACGAAATCTGCGTTATTTGATACTGAATCTGCGTTATAAGCAACTTTATCCAAGATTTGCCTGATTGTAGAATCATCCACAAATGCTTTTTGTGTGTATTTATCGAGGTTTTTTTTCTTGTCCAACGCTGCCTTTTTCTTGTTCTCCCAAGAGTTGAATAAATTCTTTCTCTCTTCATCAGAAGTGAAGCCATTTTTGGTTTTCTCTTCTATCTTATTCTCAATTTCCTTACTTTCTTCTACTGCCTTAGCATATCCATTTGCAGCAGATATGCTGTTAGCAAACAGCTGTAATTTGTCAAAATCTTTCTTTATTTTTGACACAAACAAATTTCGAGTCGCATTTGCCTCAAAATTATCTCGTCTTGCATTAGGAACGAGTCTTTTATTTATTGCATGTATTTCTCCTTCGTAATAAAAAAGGAATCTTTTATCTCCTTCTTTGAAATAATCCTTGCATCTCTCCTTACTTCCTATTTGGATGTTATCTTGAAGCAAACGGATTCCTTTTGCAATATTTGAGTCGTCTAATTGATATGCTTTATCCTTAAGCAAATACCATCCCCAATAAAGGACATCACCATTTTCATCCTTCTCAAACAAGAAGTAAATTGCCGCAAATTCGCCATATGGAATTTTACCATTTTGTGTGCGTTGGTATATGACATTTGTATATGGCTTGTAGATTTGGTCTCCATTGACATATATGTTGTATGTATCTATTGTAAGACCTTTTTCCTTCATGAACCTATTAATTTCAGTTCTAAATGTAAAATTTGAGCTGAGTGCAACAGGCATCACCATTGACAGATAATTGCGTATTTTTTCAACATCAAGAAGAGTGGATTCCGTTACCCCTTCCATTATGACACGAAAATAATGGGCAGAGACATCTTCCTTTTTGGTCTCTGACTTTATTATTTTTTTCAAGACATCAACGGCATCTTCATCCCCACTTCCATGTGTGATGGTACTACATAGTTTTGCGTCCCATGTAATTATTGTTGCCGTAGGCTCACCTGAATATGAAGTTTCAAATCTTAATATTTCACAATATCCTAATCCTCCAATTCTTCCAATACCTCGGAATCCTCTTGCTGAGCCAAGTCTTTTTGACGAATTAGCAATGTCTGTCAAAGTGGAAATAGCTGAATCATGAGACACACCTGTTGCGTTGTCCTCAACTGTTATTTCTCTTTTATTCCTGTCAATATTGACATATATCTCCCCTTCATCTTTTTCCAACAAGCCAGATTTAACAGCATTATCTATTGCATCCGTAGAATTCTGAATGTATTCACGAAATACACTTCTGCAATCATCATACATGTTAATAGACAAAGAGTCAAGGACAAATTTGCCAATTCTTGGTGTGTATTCTTTATTCGTATCCATTATTATTCGTAATATTTGTATATTGGCTTTGGGAATTTTATGTTAAGCATAGAGCGGAACGCTGGATTTTGAATGATGTATTCACCTTGCTTGAGACGTGTGAGCATAGTCTTATAAACACTCGGAACAAAACGGAAATCCTCCTTCGTTATTTCTATGGCGTTTGTCCTACCGAATGCCTGAGTCGCGCAATTACCCTTTACGCGCTTATGAATGTCGCTCACAAACTGCTCTGCTCCGAAAAGCACGATACCGAGTGAACGTCCACGCTCTGTAATGTCAAGCAACTGGCGCAAGATAGGAGAAGACTTAGGCACATCGGTTGAAGCATACTTATTCAACTCATCAATGAAGATGACAATTCTGTCAGGAATGTCTTCTTCAGGTCGTTCACTTGAGCCCAACTTCAGATTATATACAGCACGCATGACATCACCGAATACGAATCCCTGTGATTCCTCATCCATCTTGGCAACGTCTATGACATAGACATCATTCTTTTGAATTTCTGCTATTTTATCACGAAGACGGACTCCACTATTACCAAGTCTCTCTGTAAACATCTGGCGACATTTCATGAAACTCTTATTGAACAAGCGGTAGAACTTACGCCAGCTCATTACCGAAATCTCCTTGCCCTGACTTGTTGTTTTGTTTGTTTGGGTTTGTTCCCAAACAGCTTGTTTGAAGGCCTCCCAATTATCTACGCCATTGAATTTTCCACCTTCTGAGATGATGAAGTTGATGATACTGTCAATCGTTTCATTCGGGTCGTCAACGTTGGCAAATAGCAAGTCAAGACATTCCTTATCCTCAGGTGTCTCAAAAAGATATTTGTATTGAAAAGCCTTTCCTAAAGAAATACGTTCTTCTATCACACTTCTCTTTTCGTATGTGTAATCCGTATAATCCTTGGAGTAAGGGTAGAAGTATTTAACTTGTTGGAAAGGTTCTGCATCCAAGCCAAGTTTTTCATATACTTTCTTTATTTCCTTTATCTCGTCCTTACGTTCGTTTATCTCGTCAATCCTCAAGAGGTCTGTACCCTTTACGTTCATCATGATGAAAGCAATAGATTCATCTTCTCTTTTGCTGATTATGTTCTGTGCAGCCTTCATTAGGAACATGGCATAACTTGTCTTTGATGCCAATCCACTAATACCACTTATGTTAAGGTGAGCACCCTCTGGACCAATAAGAAAATGTGAATTGAAGAATACAGGAAGAGTCTTCTTATTCTTGCCTTCATACATTTCCATATATCCAGCAGGTAACGGATTCTTTATATCATTAAGTCCTAAAGCTTCCTTTATCTCCGTTTCGGAAGCAAGGAACACCTTTCTACCCTCTTGAACTGGGACGTAAATATTCTGGTCATTACCCACAACTTTACATTTCACATAGTTCATGCCTATACGTTCTGTATAAGATGGTGCTTCCACGTCTCCAAAGTCGCTGCTTATATAGCCAGCAAGCGCACTTGGAGAATCGGTCATGTGAGATATCTCCTCAACCACTCCAAAGGTCTTGGAGTTTTCTTTCTTATCTGTTGATGGGATATGGTCAACGACAACGACATCAAAAGGCTTCAGTTTGTAGTCCTTTTGAGTCCAAAACGTGAATTCTTCTATTGTTGACGGCTGCTTTTCAGTCGCAATTATACGTCCAATAGTCTCCATATATTTTATTTTCTAAAATACGTTTAAGAAATAGTAGTCACTCACAAATCTGCTTTTACAATAACGTTCAGTCAGATACACAGGATAAAGATGATTTGCCCACCTTGCATCGTTTCCGTAGCATACGGGATTACGCTCGTTGATGACATTTGCCGTGATAGTGTCTATCTCGTCAGTTGAAAGGCCATACTCTTCCTCATGTCCGGTCATCAACATTTTTTCAATTTTCACGACGCCAGAATATGGTGTTTCCGTAAATTTCCTGTCCCGTATACGCACATACCAAATAGCGAATTTCACTCCTTCGAATTCGTCACCAGGATTCCAAAGAAAAGCAGGTGTCCGATGATATAATGGCAAGTCTGCAATCTGTCCCGCAATACTTGTGTTCTTGTTGTCACGCATAAGGTTAGGATTGAATTTCTTAGACACGCCTATGACGTGGCGGTAATTGTTGCGTATGCGCGAAATCTCCTTATAGTCTCCTGTCTTCATCGGTTTGTACTGGATAGAACCGTCCTTTATCAGATAATTATCTTGATTAAGGAGACGTTTGCCTGTAAGAGATGCCACAATTTTTTTTTCGCAGTCAATCATTTCATCCTGAACACGTGCTATACCTTTGTTTTCGAGAGTCTCTTTACCTTCTATTTTGGTTTGGTAATACAGGACTTTCTCCAGATGAATTTTATTTGCGTTAAGATTGCTTTCAGCCTTTATCTTGTTACAAAGATTCTTGAAGTATGTCTCTTGTGGTACACCTTCGCTATTGGCTACTACTGGCAGACAAAGGACGGAGTACGATTCTTCCTCAATCTTTTTGAATCCCATATAACGACCTTCATCATCAGTCTCTCGTCCACAACAAGCAACAGAAATCTGACCTCCGATTATAGGATACACTTTCTTGTCATACAGGATATCATCAAGTTTATATACCTTTCTTGAACCATCAAGAAAATAACGGAACAAAGGCGAACCTTGCATACACTTTGAAGCACGTTGTCTAAGGTCTCTTGCAGTTGGAATCTTCACATCTTCTGCATAGTCCTTGAGATTCGTATAGTTATTCTCTTGTGTTTCATATTCAATAGCAGGAGTATTTCCTTCATCAAAACAATGTTTGTATGATGCAAAGGTTTTACCCTCAGTTTCACGTTCTATGTATTGAAGAATTTTTGCCATATCACATTCCCGTTTAATCTTGTTTTCGTGATTTATTATTTTTTCAATATCATATAAACGCACCAAGTCCCAGCATGGCACATATCTGTACCATACTGGGACTTGGAGTAAATATCAAAAAATTGGAGAGGAGCAATTAAATTACCCCCCCCCAGTTAATGTATTGATATTTAACATATTACATATCATTTTCGACATTATTGTACTAAAGTTCACCTATGCAGGACCTTATGTCCGCACATCACACATAAGAAAAGCTATCATTATGATTCTGCAAATATACATAATGTATTTTTCATACGCAAATTCGCCATCCATTTTTTACGACCGTCCGCTAACAATCGGCAGTCGTATCTGCCGAATCAACCAAAGTGTTAATTTTTGTAATTTCGGCAGTCGCAACTGCCGAATTGTGCTGTTCAACCCTGTTAACATTTTAACTTCAACTGATAACTTTTAACTGTTAATTGTTAACTCACTATAAGTGTGTCCCCTATGTTGAAAAAAGAATTCAACCATACAAGTCAAAAAAAATGGAAAAGTTTGGTGGTTCGAAAACTTTACTGTACTTTTGCAAAAAACATAAAAACAATTAAGAGTATGAGCACAGCAACATTCAATGAAGTACGTAACAACTTTGGAATCTTCTTCAACCGTGTTATTGATGATGCTGATACTTTGGTAGTCAACCGCGAAGGGACTGATTCCGCAGTATTGATGTCCATGAACGAATATAACTCGTTGATGGAAACCTTGTACTTATTGTCTTCGCCAGAAACAATGAAGGACATACGCCAGGCTGACGCAGACTTAAGAAATGGCAAGGGAATAGAGATAAATATCGACGAACTATGAAATTGATATTTTCTCCCTTAGCAGCAAAGCAATGGACAGAATGGAAGAAGGTGGATCCAACAACAGCCAAACGCATAAAACGGTTGTTGCAGGATATTATTGACCATCCATATTCGGGCATAGGTAAGCCAGAACCTCTGAAATATGATCTTGCCGGAAAATGGTCAAGACGTATCAATGCTACAGATAGAATTGTCTATCAGGTGATAGAAGATATGATAGAAGTAGAAATATTATCCATGAAATATCATTACTCAAAGAAATAACTCTTTTAGGTTCTCCGAGTCCTCCGTGGTTCAACCCTGTTAACATTTTAACTTCAACTGATAACTTTTAACTGTTAATTGTTAACTCACTATAAGTGTGTCCCCTATGTTGAAAAAAGAATTCAACCATACAAGTCAAAAAAAATGGAAAAGTTTGGTGGTTCGAAAACTTTACTGTACTTTTGCAACGTACATATAGAATAATAGATTATGAACGCAAAAACCATGACATTCAACGAGGCACAACGAGACGTTCTCGGTGTCATTTCGTGTTTGCACAAGGAAGATGACGTAAAAGCTCTGAAAAAGATTCTTCTACAATTCCTCAACGACAGACTTCAGGACGAGCTTGACGAACTCTGGGAACAGGACGTTGTCAACGATAAGAAGATGGAGGAATGGAAAAACTCACACTTCAGAACGCCATATAAAGACTGAAAGAATTTGCATCCATCCAAAGGCAAAAACACGTATAGAACTTCTTCTATAAGAGGAACAAAAGGTCCTATGCATCTGTACTCTCTGCGTTGAAAAAAAGAATTATTACTGTCCGCTAAACATGCATTAGAGCCTAAACACACTCGTTTTCTTG
>CAMOVB010000111.1:0-10073 GCA_946626925.1 uncultured Prevotellaceae bacterium | reverse complement strand
TCTTCTCGTCCTGCATGAGCTTGTAAAACGCATCGAAGTCACAGATATCCATCTTCACAAACTTGTAATTAGGCTTATCCTCAATATCCTTGAGGTTAGCGAGATTACCTGCGTATGTGAGCTTATCGAGATTTATGATGTTGTATTCTGGATACTTGTTCACGAACAAGCGTACAACGTGCGAACCAATGAAGCCAGCTCCACCTGTGATTACAATATTTTTCATATATTTTTGAGTTGATTTGAACTATTCCGTTGCAAAGGTATAAAAATTCGAGCCAACACAAATGCAAATGCACATTTTTTTGACTAATACATAGAAAGTAATTGAAAAAACGCGCCGTTTTTGCTTCCCACAATGGATATTTTCTGTACAGCCGTTCGATGCTTTTCCGTTCGTTCTCCGTTCATTCTCCGTCGATTGTCCGTCGTTTCTCCGTCGTTTCTCCGTTCACGAACGGAGAATGAACGAAGAAACATAGGAGAACCTTTGGCAAACCATAAGACAAGAGAGGTCACGAGAGAGAGTTAAGCTCGATGACCTCGAGGTCCTTAATCTCCGCTCCATCAATAACGAAACGTACAAGCGTTCGCACCTTATGGAAGCCAGACACTCCCGCAGCACCTGGATTAACATGTAGGCAACCGAGCGTCTTGTCATACATAACCTTGAGCAGATGTGAATGACCACTAATGAACAGCTTAGGAGGATTAGCAAACAACATACGACGTACAGATGCATCATACTTTCCCGGATAACCGCCAATATGCTTCATGAGCACATCAACATCCTCGCATCTGAAACGTAGTATCTCCGGAAAGCGATACCTCATGTCCGTATCATCAATATTGCCATAGACGGCACGGAGCAAGGCGATTTCCGAAAGGCGGTCTGCTACCTCCATAGAGCCTATGTCGCCAGCATGCCATATCTCGTCACATTCAGAGAAATACTTTTCGTATCTATCATCCCAATATGAATGGGTATCTGATATAAGTCCTATTTTTTTCATTTATTTACATCACATTTATCTGCAAAGTTATATAAAAATTTACAATTATTCTGAAATCATATCAACGAGATACAAAAATGATGTATATTTGCAACGGATTAGTATGAAACGATATGACAGAAGAAGAAATAAGCAAAAGGGAAAAGCCCAATATCGACACGAGTAGCGCAAGCGGTATTGCACACCTGCTGTTGCTGTTCCTGTGGGTATTGTTCAAGAAGTCACTACGCTTCATACTAAAATGCATAATATTGTTTTTCTACAACATCTACAAGGGCATCAAGTGGCTCATATCGTGGTGGAAAGACGGCAACACCAAAGCAAAGAGAGAAATACTGTGGACAAAAATCAAGCGCCTCAGCAGATTCATCTTCAAATGGATCTGCAAGGGCATAGCTGCCATAGTGTTCGGTATAATATGGGCATCGAAGAATACCTTCCACGGCTTGCTGCATCTCAGAACTACGATAGCATACCTCGCACGAAGGATTCACGAAGGGTTCACGAAGCTTCGCCAGAAAGATTTCAAGGCGATTATAAGGGCTAAAAGCGAAACAATAAAGCAGTCGCTCACAGAGTTCGTCTCTGAAGAGAACAAGACCACCAACGAAAATACGGAAAGCGAGGAAGACCTCCTTCGCGAATTGAAAGAAAACAAAAAAGAAAACAACGCATTTGAGAATGCGGTAGAACGATTTACAAAA
Organism: uncultured Prevotellaceae bacterium; assembly: GCA_946626925.1. Lineage (GTDB taxonomy): Bacteria > Bacteroidota > Bacteroidia > Bacteroidales > Bacteroidaceae > Minthosoma. The sequence continues at coordinate 8,356 of CAMOVB010000111.1, read as the reverse complement.
TATTTATGAAAAGATATTTCATAACACTCATCATCATCGTATGTGCTGTGATGCAGTCGCATGCAGTACTTAAAGAGAAAGACCTCAGCAGAACCATCGGATGTCTGAAGCTTGAGTTACGTAACAATCACATCAAGCAGCGTGACTTCATGGGCAGACTTGAGTCACAACAGAAGTTACAGCATGCCAAGCTCGTGGACTATATGCAGAGAAGTGAGCAGATTGGTCTCATGCTTTACTCACAGAAGAACGACTTCATGTTCGATATGGCATACGCCTGTCAGCAGGCATCGTTGCTGTACCACGAGATGAACAGAACCAACATGCCATACGACGAGTACAGAGAGAACATTCTCCGTGAAGTGGCACGTTACGACAGCCTCATACTCGTACTCCAGCAGCTGCCACCTGCCATAGGTAGAGGCAAAAAGGAACTCACGGCAGCCGACACTCTTCTCCTAAAAATTGAGGCTGAGAAAGGTAACGAAAATGCTGACGATGACATATACATCCTTACAAAAGAAGAGCAGAAGGACAGAGAAATGTGCATTATACATGCCAAGTCATTGCGTAACAACATGCTGCGCATCCTCAACACTCTGACCAAGGACAAGCAATACTACGACAACGTAAACAACAAAGTGGAACGTCTGAAGAAGTATGCAGACTTCAGATACAAGATTATACAGAAACAGATATTCAAGAAGGGAGACTCTAACTACTTCAAGTTCCTGTCAAGTCTCCCAAGGACATGGGAAAGGATAAAGAATGACTTCGCCGACAAATACAGTCCTCTCAACAAGAATGACCGCAGGTATTCACAATGGAGAGGTCCACAGGTCATCTTTGTCAGCTTTGCAATGATATTCTATCTCTTGATAGCATCCATCATCAGCAACATCATTCTCAGGTGGATAGTTCCAAAGAAATACAGAACCGAGAACTACAAGAAGAAGCGTCACGCATATATCCTCTCTCTCGGTATCATCATCTTCAGTATCGCGCTCATCGTCATACAGAACACATTTGCAGAGAACAGCCTTATCACGATGGCAACCAAGCTGATGCTCAACATGACATGGCTCATGATTGTTGTAATCGCTTCGTTGCTCATACGACTTGACGGTGACCAGATAAAGGCAGGAGTACGAATGTATGAGCCTTTCATGGCATTGGCATTTGTGGTTATACTCTTCCGTATAATCCTCATACCAAACCAGTTGCTCAACCTCGTGTTCCCACCAATCATGTTGTTGTTCACTATCTGGCAGATACTTATTGCACGCAAGACACGCAAGAACGTACCTATGTCAGACAAGTTCTACAACATCATCTCACTCTTCACCATCATCAGTTCATGCTTCATCTCATGGATAGGATACACCATGCTTGCCGTACAAGTGACAATATGGTGGACATTCCAGCTTGCAGCCATACAGACGATAACATGTCTATATGACCTCATGGAGATGTACGAGAACAAGTATCTCGTAAAGCGTATCATGCGTAAGGAGCATCATGGTGACGCAAGCATAACAGAAGAGCAGATAGCAAAGAAGATGCATGACGGCGACTATGTGCAGCACACATGGATATATGACCTCGTGAACAGAGCCATCGTACCTATACTTGGAGTGCTCTCCGTACTCCTCAGCATAGTCTTTGCAGCTGACACATTCGAGATGGTGGCAATATGCAAGGATATCTTCACAAAGGAACTTGTGAACGCTCCAGACGTAATCAAGATTTCGCTTGACAAGATATGTCTTATTACGGCTCTGTTCTTCGTGTTCCGTTATCTGAACTACACCATCCGCTCATTCTACTATCAGTATAAGAAAGCAAAGATAAGAGAGCAGGAGAACGAGGACGAGGGCAACAAGCAGACAAGGAATGACTTCAACAAGACGCTTGTACGCAACGTAGTCGCAATAACCGTATGGGGCATGTACACCATTATTACGATGATACTCCTTGAGATACCTAAGGACGGTATCAAGGTAGTATCAGCAGGTCTTGCAACAGGTATGGGTTTTGCCATGAAGGATTTGCTCGAGAACTTCTTCTATGGTATCTCACTCATGACAGGACGACTCCGCGTTGGCGACTATATAGAGTGTGACGGCGTGCAGGGAAAGGTTGACAGCATCACATATCAGAGCACACAGATTGCAGCACTCGACGGTTCTGTCATCGCCTTCCTCAATTCAAGTCTCTTCAGCAAGAACTTTAAGAACCTCACACGCAACCACCAGTATGAGCTTATCAAGATTCCAGTTGGTGTGGCATACGGCACAGACATCACAAAGGTACGTAAACTCTTGCTTGACGGTCTCCGTCCTCTTGCCACAAAGACCGCAGACGGACGTGACATCGTTGACCCAGCAAAGGGCATCAACGTGGTGTTTGCCGACTTCGGAGCAAGTAGTGTAGATTTGTTCGTTACACAATGGCTTCTCGTTGACCAGAAGATATCATATCAGGCAAAGGCAAAGGAGGCAATCTACAATATCCTGAACGAAAATCACATTGAGATACCATTCCCACAGCAGGATATCTACATCAGGAACATCACAAGCGAAAATACATCCTTAAACGAATTAAAATAGACAAATTTCGGAGACAAAAACAAAAAAATCGCGTGTAAGCGAGAAAAAAAGTGCCAAAAGTAAACGACGATAACAAAAAAAGTATTACTTTTGCCACAAAACGCTGAAATCAATAAATAAAACTAACAATATGGAAGTAAAGAAATCTAAAAAAGCGGACCTCGAAGGTCAGAAAAGCACAAGCCTGCTCATTGGCTATGTGGTGAGCCTTGCGGCTATGTTCGCTGCATTCGAGTGGACAACACACGAGTACAAAGAGACTGCTCCTGTAGTTGCGACTGTAAGTTACGCTGTTGAAGAGGAAATCGTGCCTATCACACAGCCTATCTTCGCTAACACACCTCCACCACCAGCAGATGCTCCACAGGTAGCCGAGATTCTCGACATCGTGGACAACGAGACTGAGATCGAGGAGACTCGTATTGAGACTGCAGAGGATACAAACATTGCCGTTTCTGGTCCTTCTTCTCCACACTCTGGTCCTGTCATGATGGGTCCTCCAGCACCTGTACAGGAAGACAATGATGAAGGTGAGGTATTCGACGTTGTAGAAGAGAACCCTTCATTCCCAGGAGGTGATGCTGCTCTTATGACTTGGTTGCAGAAGAACCTTAAGTACCCTGCAGCTGCACAGGAGAATGGTATTCAGGGTCGTGTACTCGTATCATTCATCGTAAACAAGGACGGTTCTATCGTTGAGCCAAAGATCATCCGTTCAGTTGACCCATCACTTGATAAGGAGGCTGCTCGTGTTGTATCTTCAATGCCACGTTGGAAACCAGGTAAGCAGCGCGGAAAGGCAGTACGTGTTAAGTACACACTCCCTGTAACATTCCGTCTCCAGTAATAAGATTATACTTATAAGATATTTACTGATATAAATGCCGCATAATCACAACTGGTTATGCGGCATTTTTTAGAGGGTCCTTTTTTATTGTTTCCTATGTATTCATTTAAAGAGTTAACAGACAAAGTAAATAGGTATATAGAGTCCAATCCATACAAGCAGGAGCCACAAGGACTCTACGAACCGATAAATTACATACTCTCACTTGGTGGTAAGCGAGTGAGACCCGTATTAATGTTGATGGCATACAATATGTACAAAGATGATGTCGAAACCATCCTTGGCAATGCCATTGCAATTGAGACTTACCATAACTTCACGTTGCTCCATGACGACCTCATGGACAAGTCTGACCTCCGCAGAGGAAATCAGACAGTTCACAAGAAATGGGACGAGAACACAGCCATTCTCTCTGGTGACACAATGCTTATACTTGCTTATAAGCTCTTCACAGATTCTTTTGCAAACAACAATAGCATCCTGAGTTTGATGCTTCATGCCCAGAAGACTTTCGTGGATGTTACTCTCGGAGTATGTGACGGACAGCAGTATGACATGGAGTTTGAGAAGCGCAACAATGTGACGGAGGCAGAATATATGGAGATGATTCGCCTAAAGACTTCAGTTCTTCTTGCAGGTGCTCTGAAAATTGGAGCACAACTTGCCAATGCTCCAGAGCGTGACTCTGAGCTTCTCTACAACTTCGGAGAAAAGATTGGCCTTGCCTTCCAACTTCAGGACGACCTACTTGACGTTTATGGAGATCCAAAGGTGTTCCAGAAGAAATTAGGTGGCGACATCGTGGATAACAAGAAGACATTCCTTCTCATCAAAGCACTCGAAAGAGCCGAAGGTGAGGACAAGGAAGAACTCACTCGCTGGATTAGCAGTACGGACTTCGATCCAGAAGAGAAGATTGCAGCAGTCAAAGCAATCTACGACAAGATGAATGTGCGAGAAATAACTGACGAACGCATCAACGAGCTATTCGCAGAAGCAATCAGCAGTCTCAACGACATCCATGTGGAAGAAAGCAAGAAAGTTGCACTCCATGAGTTTGCGAACAAACTGCTTAAAAGGAAATACTAATTAAGTGTCCAAAATGCAAAATGTACAAAGAGCTTAACACCCAGTCCTCATTTTGCATTTTGAATTTTGCATTTTGAATTTCAATGATTGACACTCATTGTCATATCGACGCTCCAGAATTTGCAGAGGACGTCGAGGAAACCATACAGCGAGCAAAGGATGCAGGTGTGAAGTGTATCTTCATCCCGGGCATCTGCCTCAAAGATATGCCACGCATCTTTGAACTATGCAGGCAACATGAAGGATATCTTTACCCAATGATTGGACTTCATCCTGAAAACATAATGGACGAAGATTATCACCATGTGCTTGACGAAATGGAGATGATGATCAAGAATATGCTTGCTGATGAGTCATGTACCATAAAGCCTATAGCCGTGGGCGAGGTCGGCATTGACCTCTATTGGGATGGCACTCATAAGGCAGAACAAATTGAAGTGTTTGAAAGACAGGTTGAATGGGCAGAGAAGTACGACCTTCCGCTGATGATTCACTCGCGCAATGCACATAAGGAGCTAATGGAAGTGATGGAAAGACACAGGCCATCAAACCTGAAAGGCGTTTTCCATTGCTTCTGTGGTACAGCCGAAGATGCCAAGGAACTGTTGTCATTTCCAGGTTTTATGCTCGGCATTGGAGGAGTGTGCACATTCAAGAAATCCACACTTCCAGAGGTACTGAAAGAAAATGTGCCAATGAACAGAATCGTACTCGAAACGGATGCTCCATATCTTACACCTGTACCCAACCGAGGTAAGCGAAACGAAAGTGCTTTTCTGACACACACATTGGACAAACTTTCACAGATATATGAAGTGGAAAGAACCATTTTTATGCAACAAACAGAAGAAAATGTAGTCAAAGTATTCTCAAAATGCAGTTTTTTCAAAAAAAAATGAAAGTTTCTGTCTTTTTAGAATACTTCCAATTAAAAAAATCATTATTTTTGTCGTGTTTTTATCGAAGTCATTCGACTATAATAGGTGTATCCAGCCGAAAAAGACTGTGATGGAGAGATGCTCGAGTGGCTGAAGAGGCACGCCTGGAAAGCGTGTAAGCGTCAAAAGCGCTTCGGGGGTTCGAATCCCCCTCTCTCCGCAGGTTACATCTACCTGCTCAGAGACAAAAAGGGGTAACAAAAAGACAAATAACATAAAACAAGAGAATTAAATACGAAAAAATAACAATTAAATAAAGTATTAATCTTAAAAAATTACAATCACACAATGAAAAAAGTATTTGCAATTATTGCGTTGATGGGTGTGTTTACTTTTGGTATGACACAGTCAGTTTCAGCTCAGGACGAAGAGGCAGCAGCTCCAGCAGATTCTGCACAGGTTGATTCAGCAGCAGCTCCAGCAGAGGAGGCTCAGGCTGAGGAAGTTGCAGCAGACGACGAGGCTCAGGTTGAGGAGACAGGTTTCTACAAGGGTATTAAGAAGAAGTTCATCGAAGGTGATGCAGGCTTCATGGCTCTCGTAGCTGTAGCCCTCATCCTCGGTCTTGCATTCTGTATCGAGCGTATCGTTTACCTTTCACTTTCTAAGGTTAACACAGTTAAGATGATTGACGCTATCGAAGACGCTCTCCTTAACAAGAACGACCTCGAGGCAGCTAAGGAAATCGCTCGTGACACTCGCGGTCCTATTGCATCAATCTTCTATCAGGGTCTTCTCCGTATGGACGAAGGTGCAGACCAGGTAGAGAAGACAGTTGTTGCTTACGGTGCAGTACAGGCTTCAGGTCTTGAGAAAAACTGCTCATGGATCACACTCTTCATCGGTATGGCTCCATCACTCGGATTCCTTGGTACAGTGTTCGGTATGGTGCAGGCCTTCGATGATATCCAGAAGGCAGGTGATATTTCTCCAACAGTCGTAGCAGGTGGTATGAAGGTTGCCCTCTTGACAACAATCTTCGGTATCATTGTTGCACTCGTTCTTCAGGTATTCTACAACTACATCCTTGCTGAAATCGAAGGTCTTACTTCAAAGATGGAAGACTCTACAATTTCACTCCTTGATATCGTAGCAAAGTACAACCTCAAGAAGTAATTAATCACTTGGACGAAGGTGGACTAAACAGGAATGTTCATGGGCACACCTTCTAATTAACACATTTTATTAATTATTAAAGAGGTTTATACAATGGTAATTATAGAAAAATCTAAAGAGCAGAAGTATGCCGACTATGTACTTTGGGCTATCATGGCTGTTAGTGCAATTGTGTTGGTAATCTTCTTTGCATGGGGATACAACACTCCTTACGAGGAGAATCCAGACTTTATCGCTCCTTTGTTCTCTGATGGACTTATCATCCTCCAGATTGCACTCATCATTCTATGTGCTTTCTTGATGGTAGGCGGAGCAATCAATTCACTCACTGTCGGTGGTAAGAAGAATCAGGAATTGACAACAATTGCTGATAAGGTTTCAAACCCTATCGCATGGGGTACAATGGTTGCATCTCTTGTAGTTGGTGTTATCTACGGTGTTACTTTCCAGAACGAGCAGATGATCATCAACAACAAGGCTTGGCAGAACCCAACAGAGAGCATTATGGCAGATATCTGTATCTGGTCAATTTTGATCCTTATTGCAGGTACTGTAGTTGCTGGTATCTACAGCATGGCTACAAGAAAGTAATAACACTTTAACTCAGAAGCAATATTATGGGAAAGAAAAGAAAAATGCCTGGATTGAACACCAGTTCAACAGCAGATATCTCATTCATGTTGCTCATCTTCTTCCTTACTACAACTTCTATGGATACTGATGCTGGTCTTGCGCGTACATTGCCAAAACCACCAGAGGAAAATCAGGAGAAAAACGAGATGAAGGTTAAGGAACGTAACATCCTTAACATTCGTATCAATAAGGACAACTACCTCCTCATCGGAAACGACTACGCTTCACCTGAGGACGTAAAGGAGAGAGCTAAAGAGTTTATTAAGAACGAGAAGAATGATCCAAATCTTCCAGAGGTTATTTCCAAGAAGATTAAGTATCTCGGACGTAATGTTCCTGTTACTGAGAATCACGTAATCTCTGTTCAGACAGACCGTGGTACTGACTATGGTGTTTATATCATCGTTCAGGATGCGCTCATTCAGGCTTACAACGAGCTTCGTGATGAGTTCGCAATGGCTGAGTTCCATCACCATTGGGAGTTCTGTACAGATGAGGAGAAGGAAGCTATCCGTGAGATTTACCCACAGAAGATTTCCGAGGCAGAACCAAAGAAGTATGGTCAAGCATTATAAGATATTATGAGTAGATTTAACAAAGACGGCGGAAGGGAAATGCCTGAGATGAATACATCATCTCTCCCTGACTTGATCTTTACAATCCTCTTCTTCTTCATGATGGTAACATCTATGCGTGAGGTAACAATGATGGTAAAGGTACAGAAGCCACAGGCGTCACAGATTGAGAAACTTGCTCGTAAGTCTTGTACATCATTCATCTATATCGGTCAGCCAACTGATATGCTCAGATCCCAGTTCGGTTCTGGTACACGTATCCAGTTGAACGACAGATATGCTGAGGCAAATGAGGTGTATGACTTCATCATGGCAGACCGTGCAGGTATGGCAGAATCAGACAAGCCATTCTACACAGTGTCATTGAAGGTTGACCACCACACTCCAATGGGTGTTATCACAGATGTAAAGCAAGTTCTTAGAAAGGCTTACGCTTTGAAGATTGTTTACTCTTCTGATAAGAAGAAGCAATAACACTTCAAAATAATTATAATAAAGAGGGTGTGTCAAAATAGGCACATCCTCTTTTTTTACGCAAAGCCCCGACTT
>CAMOVB010000110.1:0-10109 GCA_946626925.1 uncultured Prevotellaceae bacterium | reverse complement strand
ATACTTGCAGGCGTGATGAACGGGTAGTAGGACACCTTAGTAGTCACGCTTGCAATGTTTATTTAGTATGGATATAAAAAATATTAGTTACCCGTTTTGTCTATCAATAGATAGAAATGGATTTGCTTATTGCTCCACGCACAATCATTGTAGTGGGTTGTTTTTTATGGATGAATTGTTGTGTATGAAGGATGCAATAGAAAAAACCATCCTTGCATACAAGGAGGAAGGCATAACAGATAGTTATATTGAAGACGAAGATAAAAAAGCAATGGAAATAGAGTTTTCAAGAATAAATCGTCTGCCAAAACCAGAAAAAAAAGAAATTGTCGATGATTTGTACCTAATACAAGATACAACAACAGGTTTGTTGAAGATAGGGCGCTCTAAAAACGTGGAGAGTAGGAAAAAGGCAATGCAAACAGCAACTGGAAACAAACTTGAAATACTTTGCGTTTTAAAAAACTTGGGATGTAAAGAGGCGGAACTGCATGACAAATTTGCAAAATATAGAAAAGAAGGGGAATGGTTTGAATTTAATAATTCAATAATAAATGAATATGTATATATGGGCGGACAATTGCTTACAGACCCTTTTGTAAAACAGAACAAAAGATTTGTAAAGCCAACAATACAGGAAATACAGGCACACATTCTTGAAAAAGGGTACACGTTTGACGCAGAGGCCTTCTACGCTTTTTATGAAAGCAATGGGTGGAAGGTTGGTAAGAATCCGATGAAGAATTGGAAAGCCGCTTGCACAACATGGGCGAAGAATAACAGAAATAACAATAACAACAACTATGGACGAGAAACAATCACCGACAAGATTAGGAGAACTGTTGAAGAAGCCAACGAGTTCAGTCAGCAACTCTCAGACCGCATTGGCAACCAAGCCGACGTTTGCAGCGGAGATGACGCAGAGGTATGGTAGCTTTATCCAACTAAGCAACAAGTTCTCCTATGCCAACAAAGGGATGTTCGTACAAGATGCGGCAGCATGCTTTCGACGAGACAGCCCAACATTTGTACGCATAGACCTCACTTATGGCAAAGGCTCTTCGTCCAATTGGATATACAACATCCTACAAGGTATGTTTGTCTTCCTTGGGGTTACTAACGACAAATTCAGCAAAGAGCAGATATACAACCTCGCCTGCAATATCTATGCTAACTACAAGACGTTGAAGGTAGTTGAGTTCCTTCTGTTTGTGTCTCGGTTTGAGTCTGGAAAATACGGAAAGTTCTATGGAGATACATCATACGCTCTTACTGTTGGCGATGCACTTAATCAGTTTATGGTCGAACGTGAACACTACTATGCAGACATCGAAAGACTGCGAGCCGAAAAGAAAATTGAGGAATCCAAGAAAGGTACTGTTACGTTTGAGGAGTACAAGCGGATGAAAGAGGCCAAAGGAGAAAGCGTATCTGACACACTTAAAGAAATGTACGAAAATGGATAAAGAAGAATACGGTATTTTGCTAAAAGACTGGAGGTGGAAAGAAAGGCGTTCGGAAATACTCCAAAGGGACGACTATACATGCCAAAGGTGTTACGCAGACAGAAGTGATGATGTCTTGCTTAATGTTCATCACAAATACTACATTGAAGGTAGAATGCCTTGGGATTACCCAGACGACGCATTGGTTACACTTTGCGAAGAATGCCACAAAAAAGAGCATCAAGAAAACGAAATTGAAATATATTAGAAGAAATATTTGGTTTACACAAAAACATTTATTATATTTGCAAATTATTCACTTTAAAAATTTATCATTATGAAGGCAAAAGAGAAAGTACAGGCGTTAATTAACATTTGCAACGAATGCAATCCAGAGCACGAGGCTTTGTTTGCTATCTACACAACAAAAAAGAAGGGCGACTATTTTGCCGTAGGAGACATGAACGTGGTTGGTTCTGGAATCTACAACATTTTGAAGAAAGGTATTGCTGGAGCAGAGGAAGACCCGAATACGGCTGTTGCTTGGGCAATCCTCGGAGCATTGCGTAACCTGCAAGACGAGGGAATCGACATCAACGAGCTACTTACAGCGTTCGATGAAGATGACGAGTCAGACGACTGCCTTGACTGCGAGTTTTTCAACAAGTGTCAGAACGAGCGTGCGAAGGCATGGCGCACAATCCTTGAGACGGATAAAAACTGAACAGCACATGACATCGGAATACGAAGATTTGATGAAGGATGCCAAAGAACAGGTAAAGGAAGTTGGAGGTGTACACTACGAGAAGATGAAGATTCAACCCGTAGAGTACATCCATTCCAACGGACTTGACTTTTTCGAGGGTAACGTGATAAAATACGTATCACGACACCGACGGAAAAATGGCGCGGAAGACATACGTAAAGCCATTCATTATTGCAAGATGATACTCGAAATGGATTACGGAATTAAAGACGATATAAAATAAAGCCATACAAGCGCGTTTTATTTCATCGGTGGCCAACTATACCACCTTTGTGGTAAAATGCGCTTAGAATGGCTAAAAAGTGGCTAAAATCAAAAGTTATGAATAATGGGATAGAGATAATACTTAAAAACGGAGAATATCATATTTTTAAATCCAAAAAAATTGATGATTGGTTTTCTGTGCATCTATGCGAAAAATGCAAATCCGAGGTAAATTGTGTTTATGATATAGAAAATGGACGTTTTCAAAATATTAGATACAAATGCAAGCATTGCGGACACGATGTTTCTATAAACATAAAAGATGTAAAGGAAATAAAAAGCATATAAAATATATGAACAAGAGAGAATTGAAAAGAAAACTTGAACAAGCATCGTGCAATATCGACGATTTTGAAGTGGTTGTTCTTGACAAAGAAGGGGGCTATCACGAAATAGAAGATGTGCTATTTTCAAAGCATGGCTCTGGCGTTCTAACAGTAACAATTATTCAAGGGGAAATGTTTTTTTATTAAGTTGTATGGCTTCATTTAGTGTGATAGGATTTCTGGAATGTGTTAAGGTGCTACCCGATTCCTGTATTTTGTTTCTTTCAGAGTACAAGAAAGGGTACAGAAAATCGGACGGTACAATAGTAGATGACAAGTACGTTTCTTGGAAGATAATCTTTAAGGGTTACTTTATCAAGTATATTACGTCTCATTTTGGCAAAGGTATGCTCGTGGAGGTAAAAGGGGAGATTTTGCCGTATGCCATAGACCACGGGCAAACAGTAGAGGGTGTGTCCGTCATAGGTCAGACATGCAATATGTATTCCTACCCACGATATAATGCCAAACAGGAACTCAAGATGATTAAAGAAAGTCAGATTGCAAACAACGAACAACCAGACCTTGAATCATACAACCAACCAGACTTTTAATGTAACGTTACTATATATATTATCTTTATTGTCTAACTTAAAAATTACATGTAATTATGAAAGAAGAACAAAACGTGAAACCATCTCTACAAGAAGAGATTACGCACTTGAAACGAGTGGTTGCAGGGCAAAAGGGAAGACTTCAACAAATGTCCGCAGATAATGAAAGGCTGAAAAGAGTCATCAAGGAAAAGGACATGGCCATACAAGGTATTGAGTACCAAGTAAAGGATATGTCTGAAACATTGAAAAAGCAAGCGAATAGGATTGAGGAACTTAAAGGAGATGTTGCTGTTGCCGAAGCAAACCTTGAATACTACGAGTCCTTGCCTTGGTGGAAGAAAATCTTCGTATAAACAAAATGTAAAAGCCGCCCGACCTAACAAATAGATTGAGTGGCTTTTTTGTCGTCTTGCGTTTTAATGTTTTTTATCACTCATCGTCATAGCAGATATATCTATTAAATGCCTTCTCGCTTGAATGCCCTGTTGCACGTAGTATTTTGCTTCTTGGAATGTTACGCATTGTGTTGATAGTTGCGAATGAGCGTCTGGCACTATGCGAAGATATAAGTTGGTATCTAAGTTTCGTCTCGCGTGTAATAACGCCATTAATCTTGTTATCTATGTGAACTTCGTCCATGAAGTCTTCACCGATATGATATAGCAATTCGTGCAGATACGTGTTGTAGTTGTTGATGTCGCCCGTATATGGCGCGTGGTAGCCATATTTCTCCAGTATGGCAAAGGTGATACGGCTGTCAATGCTTAATGAGTTGATGGGAACGAAACACTTGTTGCCTGTCTTCTGTTGAACTATGGAGAACTGACCGTTCTTAAAGTTTTCAGGACTGATGCGAACCAAATCAGAATACCTTTGGCCAAGATTGCATCCAAGCACGAACATGTCGCGCACTCGCTCTAATGTTTCAATCTTGTTTTTTCTCAATTTAAGAACTTTCTTTGAACGAAAACTAAATGTTGGTTCTTTGCCGATTTTAAAGTGATAGATGTGCGAGATTTCGTCTGGTGTGAGCGCAATCTTGCTTGAGATGTAATTTGGTACATCTACCTCATTATAGCTCTGATTCAACTTCACGCCATACTTTGACGACCAGTTGAGCACAGCAATCAGGTTCGCCTTCACATGCCCGATGGTGGAATACTTCAGCCCTTGTTCGGCAAGGAACGGAACGAAGTGATTCCAGAATACCGATGAAATCATAGCGGGCATGATGGTGCAGCCGAACTGCTTTTCAATGTCCTCCAACTTGTTTACAAGCATCTTGTAGTTCTGCTTGATTTTAGGGTGCGAGCGTGACTTGATTTCGCACATCTTGTCAATACATTCAGTCAGTGAACATCTACTCATGTCGAGCGAGAACATGTCGTTCATGCTCGAATTAAGATACTCTCGGAATCCATTGTTGGTGGTGTTTTGGTGAAATCCTTGTCCTTTTGTAATCATAATCGTATCTGCAATAAATATGGGGCAGCGTTGCGCGTTGCTATGGTTACACATGCAAAACCACCGAGTCCTTTCGGGTGCTCGACGCTACTGCCCCAATGGGGTTGAATCACGATAAATAGCAGATACAACAAATGCCACCTATGATGGCGGCATCGACGTACCGCATGTATTTAAGCGGTACAAAGATAAACATTATTCCTGAAACCTCCAAGCAATTTTCAAAATTTAACATAAAAACAAAGGGACGCAGGTCATGAGAACCCGCATCCCTTATGTATTGAGTTATTACAATAAGTATGTTATAATGTGTTATGAGACAATAAGAAAGATGTAAACTTCTTAGCCAAGAAAGTAACTCCATTTATAGTACTTGGATGTGTTCCGTCTGTTCCGCTAAAATAATTTGAGAAGTTGTACATATTCCATCCTAATTTATTATATAAGTCACAAACAGGTACATGGAAACCAACTACTTCATTTTCTATAGCTTGCGATTCTTGCTTCAGCGTGCCATTACCTTCCACATTATATACGTCACTAAATGATTCTGGTGTCTTATTAACATAGTCAAGCCATCTTACGATAGGAGTGAACCAGAACAATTTTACATTTGGATATGTTGACATCAAAGTTCTAATAATTTCATCTATTGCGCCAAGTGTTGTATATATTCTTTGATCGCCAGGGTTTCCTAATGTATTTGGATTATACCAGTCATTTGTTCCCCCAAAAATACATACCGCATGAACAGAAGCCCAGTTAATATTTGAAAGCCTCTGAACAATGGCTGTATTATCATCACTTCCATTGTCTCTTATGTACTCAGCAGCTGCAATTGCATCATCAAAGTCCTGTGTACAAGCACTCTTTACCATATTGACTATGTCAAGCCCAGCATAAGTCCAACTGTTCATTGATAATTCCGTCACATCAGTTCCAGTCCAAGCACCAATATGTGCTGAATCAAATCTGTACCATCCATACTCAGTCTCTCCTGAAGCCTTATAGAACACCATATCGTTTTGCTGATATGTTACTTCTGGATTAAATACTGTTGTCTTTTTTGCAATTCGCTGACATATCATAGTGCCGCCTACTCCGACATTTATACAATTTGCTCCCGTGTATTCAGCTAAATAATTGGTAAAATGCCTGTTATTTGGGTCTGTCATTTCTGTGAGGCTATCACCGAAAAACACTATATTCTTACCTTGTATTCCATTATATCTTTCCAAATCCAAAGTTTCGGAATTTCTCTTTACTTGCTCCTTTAATGTAACATCCTCTTTGGGACCTCCAAAATTAAGATTACCAACAGTCAAAGGTATTGGGTCTATTCCATTTGTTAAAATTGTTTCTCCTGAAATAGAATTCCAATCTATTGTCACATTGATCACAAAAGGACTTTTGGTTAGTCCTGAATTTGCTGGCCATAAAGGAGAACCACTTTTTACAGCAATATTCCATGTTTCTGTACTTCTAACAATACCAGCCTTGTAGTATGAGGCAGTTGTATTAGAATCTCCGCTACTTGCTCTTATTGCAAAGAAACACCCATATTGAGTTTCTACATTGCTAAGGTCTGTAATGTATAATTGCACATTTTTGACAGTCTCATATAGAACTGCTGCAATTTCCCTCTCGCTTTCATCCAACCATGAAGCATAATCAATCCATATCTTTTTTATGGCTGATTTAGCTTGAATATGTGGAGCAGTTGTGTTGAATACAAGACCAGCCAACGCTTCAGAATAAATTAACTTATTGTTGATGTCATCAAATTCGGTACAAACTTCCTCAAAATCAATATATACACCTAAAGCCTTTATACTATAGTTTACAGACGGACTTGCGTAACTTCCACCATATCTAAATTGCAAGCACATATATTCATCATCATGTGTTGCTACATATTCACCAGTCCCATATCCGCTAATTTGTGAAGCAATCTTGCCTATTGCTGGTTCTGTATCAAAAACTTTATATGACAAAGTTGTTCCTGTAGTAGAATTTAATGTAAACTTATCTCCCTTTATAAGATGTACTACAAACGTTTTAAAGTTGCCGCCACCAGCATCAAAACTTGTTCCGTTATATACTATATCTTCAGCAGATGAAACGTCTAATGTTTCGTTTATTGCAGGATGACCTACTTTTTGGTCTATACTACAAATAGAACTATATGCACCTCCGCTCTTTATCAAATTATCACTTTTAGTAGTAGGCTTTTCATCAACACCTTGCCACTGAGTTACATCAGTAGTAAATGACTGCGCCATCAGTCGGAATTGCACATACTTATTGTCAGAACTCTGTACATATCTCACCGTTATTCCACCTTTTCTGTATTCTTGCGGAATATTGTCACCGTTAGTACCAAGTGCATTAGAAAGGTCTGTATATTTTGTGTTGTTGTGCGCCGCACTTATGTCAAAGATAACCTTTGGTGCTGCCCAATCTTTAATGCCTTGCAAAATATCTTTTGTGTTCATAAT
Organism: uncultured Prevotellaceae bacterium; assembly: GCA_946626925.1. GTDB lineage: Bacteria > Bacteroidota > Bacteroidia > Bacteroidales > Bacteroidaceae > Minthosoma. The sequence goes on along the minus strand of CAMOVB010000110.1, from coordinate 2,789 downwards.
TTAATTTTTTTAATTAAAAATTTCATCAAACTCATCCTTTGTAATGTCGTAAAGGCAACCAGTCATATCCACTCTTGCCAATAGAACAAATTCGACCCCATTCCATTGGTAGTCGCTATAGCTTGTAGCACCAATTATTCGGTGTACTTTGTTCTCGTTTCCACTTGCAGGCGCAGAAGGCAGGCTGTCCAACACTACTGTAAACGACCCCAATCCGTATGTCTGTATTAATGACATTATGTATTGGTTAAGACTTATCTTGTTAGTTGGAGTTCCATCAGGTGCAAACAGCATTACCTCCTGCGTCTGTGTTGGGGTGGAACTTGATATTCCTTGCATCGTTTGCCTTATGTTTCCCTGAACATCAGTCTTCGTAGCTACTACAGGCTTTAGCTTCCCATCCCATAAGGTCTGGAAATCTGCAAGTGCCATATATTTCTCTTTTGCCATACTGCATTTACATTATTATGATTTAAGAAAAGCGGGGGAAAGGGAAATTGCCCAATCCCCCATGCGCATCTGTTAGACAACAAATGTTGCAAGCTCGGCTGCTGTGACGCGCTCTGGAATCTCAAACGTGACATCAACAGCTTTGTTTGCATCTGGTGTCAATGCAGAACCGTTGACCTTAACCGTCTGGATGGCAGAGTCGGCCTTCGTACCCTGTGCTGCGGTAGCAAAGTCAGAAGCCTTAGAACCAGAGTCCTTCAGGTTGCCGTTTGCGTCAAGACCCGCAAAGTTGTTTGCGGTTGCGCCAGAAACCTTGTCAGCCTTGTCAGCAATGTCGGAGTCCTGAAGTGCGGTGTCTGCCTTTCCGAGAGATGCCTGAACATCTGCTGCAAGGTCGCTCTTTGCAATGCCAGTTGAAGGCTTGTCGTACTTTGCGTTCCAAGCGGTGCGCTCGCTCGCGGTGATGTGGATGTCCGTGTCAGCCTCATGCGCATCGAAAGCATCTTTCAGGGCTTTACCCTTTGAACCTTCGTATGCAGTACCCTGAGTCTCACCAAGCGCAATACTTGCTGAAATCTCTGAATAAGCAGAGCCGCCCCAACGGTAGGTCTTGTTGTCGTCTAATGTGACATAAATCTTACCAGCCTCACCAGTAGCGGGAAGTGCAGCAAAGTTTGCAGCCTCGATAACATCGTCAACAAACGAAGGAAGCTGGCTTGAAGGAACTTTTCCGTCAGCACCAAGAGTTGCAACACCATTGTTAGCACCCTTCTCAGAAGCAAGAACGTAATCGCCTGCTGGCTGGAATGTACTCTGCGGAAGCAATGAGCCGTCCTGAAGTACGAGCTGTGCGGTTGCACCCTCTGCAACGGGAGTTACTGCAATAAAACCTGCAACAATCCAAGGCTTAATTGAATTTGTCCATACGGTCTGCAAGTCTGCTAACGCCATGTAATTTTCTTTTGCCATAATAATAAAAGAAATTAAAAATGAAACTTATGATGGACTTTCACCATCGTTAATTTTATATGTCATTCGTGAAATTTGTTATTATACCTAACAACACATCCTTATCCGTTCCTTGTTGGCATGCTTGCTCTACAAGTATCTTCAGTACCATACAAGCACCAGCAACGTAGGCCTGTGGAGTTGCCTTTGGAGCATTCTTTAACGTGAGTGAACGATACATCTGCTTTGCCACATTAGCAGCCTCTAAGGACTGTTGTGTAACTTCTGGCTTTTTGTGGTTTCTTTTGTTTTGCATATTCTTTTGTTTTATTTGTTCGTTATACTTCAAAGTTGTCTAACTCTTCTTGTGTTACACGATTGCCGTCAGTCAACATGGAATCTTTCACACCTTTGGAAAGGTCTTCCATCTCAATACTGTCGTCTTTAATTTGCTCAGAACCAACACTGTCTGGAGCAGGTGTAGAACCGCCACCTCCTGCAATGCTTTCTATGTATTCTTTGAGCGACATTCCTTGTGGCACTTCACTCAAGAAATCTATAAGCTCTGGAATCGTGTTTATCTTTCCGTCCTGACTTACTTGTTCAAGCAATGCTTTGAACTCATCTCCTGTGAGGGTGTCTAATTGTACTGCTTTTTTCATATTTTCTACGTTTTGAGAGTTTAGTTGTATACGTCTTCCATCTGCTGTAAGCAACAAATTACCATCCTTGTCGGCAAGATAGGTAGCACCATCTATATCGACCTCCGTAACACGCTCGTACTTTACAATATGTTCGTGCTCGCAATCGTATATGGTACTTTTAGCTCCACAAGAGCCAACTGCATACAATTCCTGTATGTCAGTCCTGCATTGCAACATCTTGTCAAAGTCGTAGTCTTCCAATAGTCCGCTAAAATATGCAAAGTACAGTCCGTTCTTTACATTCTCAACGGTAAATACATATTCTCCTTCGGAATCTTGGAAACATTCGTCCTTTGGTATACTATACCTCAACTGTCCCCATTTGTTCTTTATGTCTATGGAGAAATCAATATCCTTCAACACCATTCCGTCAAGGTTGGATGTTATGCGGAACTTTAAGTCACTGTTAGGGTATATCATATTCCTTAATTAAATATTTGGTTAAACTCTTCTTGAGTAATGCCTTGCAGTGAACTATCTGCCTTCTCAAGCGATTGTTTGACACCATTGGCCATATCACTCTTAGGGATTCCAGAATCAGGTTTTGCATAAGCATTTATGTTTGTTCTTGCTCGTTCCTTTTCTGAGTTGGAAAAAGACTGCTCCGTCTTTGCGGAAACTAAGCCATCGTTAGCAGTCTCCTTGTTTATCTCGCTTTGGAACTTTTGCTGTTCTTCGTCCCATATT
>CAMOVB010000109.1:0-10133 GCA_946626925.1 uncultured Prevotellaceae bacterium | reverse complement strand
GTCTGCCAGCTTCTCCAAGGTGGCTATCGACACGCTCCTTGAACGTGGCAACATGGCTGCACGTGAGAAGTGGGACGAACTGCTAAGCCTGAAGGAACACCTCGGACGTATTGAGCCTCTTGCCGTACGCAAGCCTAAGATACTTGATGCCGATACGGTAGTCACACCTGTGGCATCCATATATAACGACCATCCCAATGCCAGCTTCATCGGATTTGGAGCGCGATTCGACAACGAGGAACTTGCAACGCTCCTCCTTGGCGGCTCGTATGAGTTCAACCATAAGCGTAAGGCACGTGCAGGCTTTGAGCTCCGTCTCGGAAAGCGTATGTATGGCAAGCTCAGGTTCGAGTTCAACCCTTGGGGCGAATGGACGATAGGAGCACGCTATCAGCATACGTCCAACGATACCAAGGTGTATAACAATGGTGACCACATGGCTACGCTCGACTATTACGACGAGTCGTTCCGTCTGTCTTTCCGCCGTTCATGGCACAAGATGCTCGTGGCATTCGGTGCCGACTGGAACTACAGCCATTACAACAATCTTCTTCGTCAGACCGACTGGATAGATTTTGTACAGACAAGGGAGAATGACCGTAGCTTCAGCTACTTTGCCAATATAGCATTCGACTCGCAGGATGCCTCTGTCATGCCTCGCAGGGGTATGAAGTGGACTCTCCGTTATACGCTCTTCACGGACAATATGCACGAGTACAATGGCGGTCTGCCTCTCCATATCGTCGAGGGCTTTTTCGAGGCAGCATTACCTGTGTCACGCAAGTTCACGCTCATGCCGTCCGTGGCAGGACGTCTGCTGCCAAACCGTAATACGCATCTCAATAATCTTAACGTGATAGGCGGAATAGATACCTACGGCCACTATATGGAACATCAGATTCCTTTTGCTGGAGTGAACCACATACAGATTGTGCCGAATAACATCCTTGTGCTCGGAATGAGGGTGCGTCACAACGTGACGACCAACAACTATATGTTCGGTATTGCCAACTATGCCCTTGCAGGCAATGCGCTCGAAAAGATTGTGACCGTCAACTCCACCAACATGTATGGTGCAGCCATAGGATACGGATACAAGTCTCCTATCGGACCTATCGAGTTCAACCTGAACTGGAGCAACATAACCGAATCTGTCGGAGCATTCCTGAATATTGGATATATGTTCTAAGAGGCCCCCCGACCCCCGAAGGGGGCGGCCATCCGGGCTAAATCATTTTTAATTAAAAATGGCTTTCTCTGTGACCTCAGTGTCCTCTGTGTTGAAAAGAAATTTTTTATTAGCCTTAGACCTCCATCCCCCCACTTAACCGGAGGCCGCCAAAAGAGTTCAAAGTTCAGAGTTATGGGTTATGAGTTGTGAGCCGGCTTAACTTTTAACTTTTAATTTTTAACTTTTAACTCCGAAGGTCGGGGGGCCTTCTCTCTGTGTCCTCTGTGCCCTCTGTGTTTCAAAAAAAGAATGTTTTTCTAATTGGCACCTTGAGCGCACGAAAGAATCTGACTTGAATGAATATTATAAACTACATACGAAGGAGTAATCAAGGCTTCTCCCCTTGGGTTGGGCTCTTCTTCTTTTTTCTTTTCCTTTCCTTGCCAGTCATGGCAGGCAACAACGTAACGCTTCGCAAGCAGCAGAATCTGGCGAAGTGGAATATCGCTGGTGCCAACTATAGCGGTATAACGCATATAGGTGGAACACATTATGCTGTGGTGGATGACAAGGATGCCAGGCACTCATTCAGGATTTTCTCGTTTGACATAGATTCGTTGAAGGGTAAAGTCCGGGGGGCTTCACTCGTTGCCGAGGTCGGTGATGAGCATGGCGTGAGCGATGCCGAGGGTATTGCGTATGTGCCAGGCCGAGAGACGTTGTTTGTCTCGGATGAGGCAAACCAGCGTGTGGTGGAATACACGAAGGAAGGAATGCCAACGAGTAGGGAACTTGCCGTACCTAAGGAGTTCGGCAAGGATGCCATATACGGCAACTATGGCTTTGAGGCTCTTGCTTACTCTAAGAAAGACCATTGTCTGTGGACAACGACGGAGCATACGCTAAAGGCAGATGGCAATATGACTGTGCCTGGAGACACAACAGGCTGTATGCTTCGTCTTGTCTCGTTTGACGACAAGACCTTGAAGCCTCTGCACCAGTATGCCTACCGTATGGATGCGCCACGTGCAAAGAAAAAGGGCAGAAACTATGCCTACGGAGTTTCTGCCCTTTGCTGCCTTGATGATGGTAGCCTATTAGTGCTTGAACGTGAGTTCTATGTAGCGAAGCGATACTTGGGAAGTTGGGTACGACACAGAATTTATCGTGTCGCACCGTCTCAATCCCAACAAATAGAATCACTTCATGAAATACCAGTTGATGTATGCATGAACAAGACACTTGTTGCCGAGTTCTGCACCCGTCTCAATGTGATAAAGCATAACCTTGCCAACTATGAGGGGATGTGTCTGGGTCCACGTCTTGCTGATGGACGCCAGACACTAATCCTCATCTCTGATTCACAAAAAAACTACGGCAATCGCCTTTATCACATAAAAGACTACGTTAGAGTCATTTTAATTAGGAATGAGGAATGAGTAATTAGGAATGCTTTCCTCATCGCTCATATTCATATACCTGTTTTCAAAATGGATGTTTGATGCATTAGCCACCCTCCCTTGCGGGAGGATGGGTGCGTGCTATTAAATCGCGTCAAGCGCCTGTTTGAGGTCGTCAATAATGTCGTCGATATGCTCAACACCGATAGAGAGACGTACTGTAGAAGGAGTGATGTGCTGCTCAGCAAGTTCCTCTGGAGAGAGCTGTGAGTGTGTTGTGGTGTATGGATGTATGACGAGAGACTTCACGTCTGCCACGTTAGCGAGGAGAGAGAATATCTTGAGATTGTCGATAAACTTCCATGCATCGTCCTGAGTGCCGTTAATCTCGAATGTGAAGATGCTGCCGGCTCCCTTAGGGAAGAACTTCTTGTAGAGTTCGTGGTCTCTGTGTGAAGGAAGTGCAGGGTGTGACACACTCTTTACCTTTGGATGCTTTGAGAGGAAGTCAACAACCTTGAGGGCATTCTCCACGTGACGCTCTATGCGGAGTGGGAGAGACTCTACACCCTGAAGGAGAATCCATGCGTTGAATGGAGATATCGTTGCTCCTGTGTCACGAAGGATGACGGCACGGATACGAGTCACGAAGGCTGCAGCACCTGCCACGTCTGCAAAGACTGCACCATGATATGAAGGGTCTGGCTTTGCAAGGGTAGGGTACTTGTCGGCATTAGCCTTGAAGTCAAACTTACCTGCATCAACGATTACACCTCCGAGTGAAGAACCGTGACCGCCGAGGAACTTTGTAGCTGAGTGAACCACTACGTCTGCTCCGTGCTCGATTGGACGGATGAGTACAGGTGTACCGAATGTGTTATCTACGATGAGAAGCGTGTTGTGCTTGTGTGCTATCTCTGCTATTGCGTCTAAGTTTGTGATGTCTGAGTTCGGATTACCGAATGTCTCTACATATACAGCCTTTGTGTTAGGACGGATGGCAGCTTCAAGGGCTTTGAGGTCATTTACATTTACGATGGTATAGTCAACACCCTGAGTGCTCAATGTGTGAGTAATAAGGTTGTATGAACCACCATAGAGATTATCAGCTGCCACGATGTGGTCACCGTTCTGTGCGATATTCTGGAGAGCGTAAGTCACGGCAGCTGCACCAGATGCTACGGCAAGACCTGCTACACCTCCTTCGAGAGCTGCCACACGGTCTTCAAATACACCCTGAGTAGAGTTTGTGAGACGACCGTAGATGTTACCTGCATCACGAAGTCCGAAACGGTCAGCTGCGTGCTTTGCATTGTGGAATACGTATGATGCTGTCTGATAGATTGGTACTGCACGTGAATCTGTTGCTGGATCTGCATTTTCCTGTCCTACATGGAGTGCGAGTGTTTCGAGATGAAGTTTCTTTGCCATAGTCGTATCTGTTTTTGAATTGTTAATAATATTTTCTTTCTCTGTGCCGAAAAGGCTTTTTAATAAATCTGTTACTTTCATTTTTTTTTATTTTTAACTTTGTCTTGGAAATTTGCTTTGGCCTTGATTGCATCCTCCCCTCGGCCTGTATGTTCATACAGGAGTTAACAGATAAGAGTTAACAGTTAAAAGTTGGGTCGAGAAGTTTGAAGTTCCTGTAATCTACACCGTATGTGTGTAATCTCCATTTTTTAACTTTTAATTTTTAACTTTTAACTCTTGCATTATGAAGTATGAGTAATGCAAGTCGTGGGGGGCCGTCCCTTTCTTTTTCCTTTTGACGCTGCAAAGTTACGACCGTTAGAAATATTTACCAAGAAGAATATGTGATAAAGGATAAAGTTTCTTTGAAACACTCTTTTTGTAGAAACTCTATTCTATATTATACCATATTCCGTAGTGTTTGATAGACGTTTATTCTTCTTGCAGCCAAATACCGCAGAAAAACACCTGAATTTCCGCTGTTTTTTAGTTGTTTCTTCGCTGTTTGTCCGTTGTTTCTCTGCTAATCCTCTGCTAATCCTCTGCTATTTCTCTGCTAAATAGCGGAGTCATAGCGGACTCATAGCGAAGTCATAGCGGAGTCATAGCGAAGTCACGACCTTGACATTATGAAGAAACAGACTTGCATAATTGGGTATGTGAGCCTCAATACCAAAAGGAATATCCCCCCTCGTGTTTTGTCCTTAACTTCATAGTCAGTACTTAGTCTATAGTTAGTCTATACTTCGTCAGTACTTTGACTATACTTCACCCATACTCTTTTTGCGACTATAACGGAAAACCATTGCCCTTTTTGGCTTCTGCTGTTTTCTTCTTTTTGATGTCATTTTTGCTTGTATTTTTTGCACTAAGGTGCCAATTAAAAAAAACTTAAAGAACCTTTAGCTCGGCGAAGCCAAACAGAACAAAAACAAGAAAAAACATAGATATTAATATTAACATGCCTATGTTCCGGATGGCGTTCCTCCCCAACGGGGAGGTTAGGAGGGGGCCGCCATTCACTTTCTTTTACGTTTGTTAACCTTTTTATTACCTTTTTGTAATATTTCATATTCAAATGTTTGGCTATAAGGGATTACTTTCCTAACTTTGTGGCACTTTATCCTACCGAAAGCCCTTTGTAGGGTGGGTGGGATAAGACTTATGGACATAAAAAGGCGTAACTGTACGCTTTGGTTTTGATGCAGTAAGAATCTGGCAGTTCTGAGACAAATCATCAAAAACAAAGCAACGGGAACGCCCCTTGGGATGTTTATATACATACCTCAGCAAGTGGGTAGGGATAATTGTATCCTTGCGCTTCTTTGTCTGTGGTGTGTCATTATACATTCTACGTGGGGCTTTCGGCGTTGCTCGTTTCGATGATTTGGGCGATGCCAGAGCCTTTACTGCGTGGAACGAGTGACAGATTCGGGCTCCACGTTTTTTTGTGCCTGTATGTAAAGAGCAAAAAGATATTTCTATGCGAGGAGTCGGCATAAAATGACAGACAGATATGAAATCAAAGAACTACATTACTCCATGCGCTATGAAACACACGACAGGATTGCGCATGAGTATTCTTGCAGAAAGTACTGCTGACAGCAGGGCTTATAATGGTACAACTAACGGAAAAGCAACTGTTCCCGACATGCCTATTGAGGCAAGAGGACGACTTTCAATTGATTAATCTAAACGTAGCATGGAAATGAGAAAAGCAATTCTAATGTCATGCGTGGTGGCTGCCATGATGGCATCATGTTCTTCTGACGAAGAACTTTCGAACTTAGGTGAAAAGTTCAATGGCAACGTGACTCTCACAGCAGAGCCATACACATTTGATGATGTTGATACTCGTACAACGCTCTCCAATACAGGAAGCAAGATTGCCTTTGCATGGGATGATGACGAGGCAATCGGTATCTTCCCGATTGCTCCGACAACCAACATTCAGGCAAAGCAGGTGTTGAAGAGTGGTAGTGGCAACGGCACAACATCATCATTCGATGGCGCTGGTTGGGCACTCATGTACGGCAATACTTATGCTGCATATTATCCATTTCAGCAGAAAGAATATGAGGACTACACAAAGATTCCTATCGACATGACAGGTCAGACACAGAACGGAGACAACAGCCTTGCTCACATTGGTGCTGGCTACGATTATATGTATGCAACTACATCTGTTCCAACAAAAGGTAATGTAAACTTCGATTTCAAGCATGTCACTTCTATTCTTGTACTTGAGTTAACTATGCCAGATGAAGCTGCATGGAAGAGTGTTACGCTTGCAAGCAAGGATGAAAGTAAGGTTTTCACAACATCTGCTATCATGGACGTGGCAACAGGTACTGTCACATCAACAGCTACATCATCTGAGGTAACGCTTTCGCTCAACAATATAAGCACAACTGCAGCAAACAAGACACTCACTCTCTATCTTGCTGTGCTTCCAACAACCACTGGTGAACTCACGCTCACAGCAAAGACATCTGCCAACAAGTCATACACAGCTACTATCGCTGGTAAGACTCTCGTAGTCGGCAAGGCTTACCGCTATGTAGAAGACGAATTTGTTGCGATTCAAACAACTGGAACCGAGAATGGTCATGCATGGGTTGACCTCGGCTTGCCATCAGGCTTGAAGTGGGCAACAATGAATGTTGGTGCATCAAGCGTAACAGATAATGGAAAATACTATGCTTGGGGTGAAACAAAGGCATATGGTGAGGAAGACAAGACAAATGAAAGAAATTACAACTATACAGGTGGATACACTAAGGGTGGTTATACGTTGAATACTTATAAATGGTCAAATGATAACAATGTAAATTCTTTCTCAAAATATACAACATTGACAAAAAGAAAACTAGATCCGGAGGACGATGCTGCCACACAAAACTGGGGTGGAACATGGCGTATGCCGTCCTTTGGTGAAATGCAACAACTCCGAAACAATTGCATCTGGGTATATGTGACAAGCTACAAAGGAATGGATGTGAGAGGCTTTATTGTTTTTGCTGCAAAAGAATCCGACTATAGGGGCAGTTTTTTAGTTGATATTAGTTCTTTGCCTGAAGAATATTCGCTTGACGATCCTCATATTTTTATTCCATATGGGGATTACGATTCTTCTTTAGGAGCTTGTCTTAATTGGTATTGGACCTCTACTCTCAGTGACCGTTCAAGTCAAAATGCCATGCAATTGATATTGCAAGGTAAAATCAATAAACCTAAGGTGTATGAAGATCAAATGCTTTCTCGTCGTTACACAGGATGTCTTGTCCGTGCTGTCTGCGAGTGATGCATAAGGAATTTACCACTCAAGAAGTGGTAAGGACAAAATAAAGTATTAAAAGTCGCTTCATGTAGGTAAAGGGTAGTGTACATTTTGAAAAAGAAGCACAGATGTACCGCTTTGCACTACATGAAGCGAGAATTAAATCAAAAAAAGAATTAATATGCAAGTTGAATCTCTAATATGTATTTTGAGTCAGGAAACAATTTTGTATATGTTAAGTAGTATGTTTGTGTGTTTCTTTATGTTGTATATTATTCCTACATTTTTGAGTATCTTATCTATAATTTTAGTTTTTATGTACACGGATTTTTTCTCAGCATTAGGTAGTATGCTGTGTGGTATTGGAACAATTTTTGGAGTGTATTGGGCTATTCAGAATTTTAATCTGTTAAAAAGGCAAATTGATAATCAAGACAGAGAAAGGGAAAATGATAAACAAAATGAAAAAGAAAAATTTTATCTTGAACAGTTTGTACAAGTGATTGATAGTCTGACTAAATTCAAAAAAGATAATATAATTAAGTATAAATTCATTAGTCTATCTAAAGATATAAAAGATAAAGACCTTTTGTTGAATGAATCTTTTGATGATTTGGAAGGAATGTATAATGATATATTGTCTTGTTTGAAAAATACTTGTTTTTGGGGAAATGAAGATTGGGATGGCTATGAATCTGCAAAAGACCAACTTGATAATTGGATTGATGGACATAAATACGCAGATAAAATTGGAGGATTATCACCAGAAGAAGAAAAAGAACGAGATGAATTACAAGAAGATTTTGATAATGAGAAATGGAAATTTCTCTTCGATGAATATTGCATTGGGAAAAATGATTGGGAACTTTGTCAAGGAAAGACGAAACAGGAAATACAAAAGCAAGCCGTTAAAATATTGATTAATGGTAAATACAAAGTACTATTTCAGTATGCTTGTCATTTGTGCGTTTTAGGCGCTTATGTGAAAGATTTATTGAATACGTCTAAACTGAGTGATTCTGAAATAAAGGAAAAGAAAAAGATGTTCAAAAGAAGATTTTATATCAGCGTGTCAAATAGTGAGATTAGATTTGTGAAAATTCTAAAGCAAGAATATGATGTCTTGGAGTATCTTGTGGATTAGGTGTATAATATGCTTGTGGATAAATTAGCAGAAAAAGGTATAAATACTTGGCTAAATCATATAATTTGTTTTTCTTTGCGGTAAATAATAAACTGTTAGATTATGTCATACGAACAATTGGCAAAACTGGAACTGTTGGATGCCGTAAGGAACATCAAGACAGAAAGTGAACTCAATGAGTTCAAGAATGTGATTGCTCTTTTCTTTGCCGAAAAGGCGCAGAAGGAGATTGATGCCTTGTGGGACAATGGAACTATAGATGAGCAAACAATAGAAGAGTGGGGAAAGGAACACATGAGAACTCCATATCGTTATGCGTCTAATCGTTCTTGATACAAACTGCCTTTTGCAGTCTCTTCCTTCACGAAGTCCTTAATAAAAAACTGACGCTCCGTCAAATTTCTATTGACTGGGCGTCAGTTGTTTTTGTTTAGTCTTTGTGCTTTATCTTTGTGCTTCGCTGACGAGCCACTGGATGTATTCGTCAGAGACATTTTCAATTTCGTTCTTATCGTATATGGTGAGCAAGGTCACTTCTGCATCATCACTCACAAGAACATTCAGCGTAAGGACTCGCGCACCACCACTCTTACCTTTGCCTTTAGATGCAATGGTCATGCGAATCTTACGCACTCCACCACCAAGGTCAACACCTTGGAAGGGATTATCCTTTAACTCCTTACTTAGCGTGAGATAGTCGTTGAGAAGTGATTTATACTTCTTTGCTAACTTCTTGAAACGACGGTCGAATTCCGCCGTTGGGATGATAGTGACTTTCATACTATGCCTTCGGCTTTCAGCCCTTCAAGGAATTCTTCTTCTGTCATAAGTTTGATTTCTCCTCTCTTTGCACGCTTCACCTCGTCAAGAGCACGTGTGAGTGTTTCCTTGACGTATGCTTTCTGTTGTGCAGTCTTGGTATCTTCTGCTGTTGGCTCGAGGAGTTTGCCAGCAAGCCACTCGCGGTCTTTCTTCTTGAGTGAGAGACTTTCGATGTATGTCCACAGATTGTTTAATGCTAATGCAGTCATAGTCTTAACATTTTATTGTTTCTTGGCACAAAGATAGATATTTTTTTTCGCACAAGACATAAAAAACATAGGAATTAAGAAATAAGATTTAAGAAATAAGTTTCATCAATTATCAATGTTACCTTTTTGTGTGAATAATTTTTTGCTTTGTTTTTCTTATCCAGAATAAATGCCTATATTTGTGGCGAGAGAATAGAACAATAATTTATTAACAACAACAGCTGTGAGGCGGGGCGGTGTGCGGTGCCCCAAATTTCAAAAGAAGTACGATATACTGCTACGCCTCACAGAATATATTTTCTGAGAATTTATGTTAATAGTTTACCAAATGGTATATGGTAATGATGATATAACAAAGTTGGCTGTTGGTCAAAAACTCGTATAACCGTGAGGAAGGGCATAGTTTTAATTGACCATTAATAATAGATGGCTATGCAATTCTGCCTCATTAATTATAGAAAGATATTTAGCCGTTTGGAACAATCATCCGAACGGCTAATTTCGTATTTGTTCTATCGGCTTTAGAGATTGTGTTTAATGACCGTTTAATGGTTGTTTAATGCTCATTAAACGAGGATGTGAATTGGATGCCGAAAAAGCGTCATACGTATGAATGGCTTCAATGATACGTATG
>CAMOVB010000108.1:0-10234 GCA_946626925.1 uncultured Prevotellaceae bacterium | reverse complement strand
GAACCATGAAGACTGTTTTCCATGAGATGATTGTGTGGAACTTCTTGTAGTATGATTTTTCCAACTTGTTTATTTGGATGTCGTAGTCAAGACTCTTATTGATGATGTCTTCATATTCTGAATCTGAAACATCCTTGTTGAAGAGGTTCTTGTAGAGTGCTCTCTGCTGGTCGCTGAGTTCTTTCTTTTTGCATATCATCTCGTGGATGAGAGGAAAGAGTTTCTCACATTCCTGTGGTGTGAGTTCAGCACCTCGTTTCACATGTTCCTCCAGTCCTTTTTTGTATGCTTCTACGGAGAAATCCTTTTTCCCCTGGTTGCCAGGATTTCCTTGGGCTCCCCATTGTGCATACATTATTGTCGTGGAACAGAACAATAGTATGTAGATTAATACAGATTTCATAATAGTAGTAAAAATTGGAAGTGTGAATATACTATACTATTCATTAGTATGTCTCGCCAGATAGATAGGCGTAAACATCGTCTCCATCGTAAAGTGCGTAGGAGAGAAGATCTTCCTCTGCAAGTGTTGAAGCAGATTCTGTCTTTGCGCTTGCAATGGCGTTAGCATTGTCAGTAGTCTGACTTGTCGTGAATACATTAAGAGTGAGTACTATTGCCACGCATGCAGCAGCAGTACTTGTGAGGCTAATCCAGAATGACTTGCGTGTCCATATGCCAACTGTCTTAGTTGTGTGAATGTCCGTATCCACACGACCAACGTCCTCACTATCGATGCGCTCCATCACTCTCTGAGTGAGGTTGTCAAAGTAACCTGCAGGTACCTTGAAAGCATCCTTGTCATTAAGTTTGTTGATGTCGTTGTTGATAACCATAATCATTCCTTTTTTTGTATGACTCTTATATTATTCAAAGGTTTAATCCTATTTATTGTTTTTTTTATTTTTATGCGGTTTTCCGCAATAAAGCAAAAGTCAATAATAAAGAATTCTGAACTTCCTAAAGTTCCTTGGACTTAACGTAAGCGGTAATCTTTTGTACCGCATGGAAGAATGAGGCCTTGAGTGCACCTACACTTGTTCCTGTAACTTGTGCCATATCCTCGTACTTCATTTCCTCGTAGTATTTCATTGTGAATACTGCCCTTTGCTTTTCTGGGAGCGTAGCTATTGCCTGTTGGAGAAGTACCTGTGCCTCGTTGCCGTCATAGTATTCATCACTTTCAAGCTTGTTTGCTATGCCGTCGTCAAGGTCATCTATGGACAGATTATTCTTTTTCTTGCTAAGGAATGTGAGGCTCTCGTTGTATGCAATCCTATACAACCATGTATATAGCTGGGAGTCACCCTTGAAAGCACCGATGCTGTTCCATGTCTTGAGGAATACGTTCTGAAGAATGTCGTCAGCATCATCATGATCCACTACCAAATGACGAATTTGCCAATATAGCTTGTTGCTATACCGGCTAACCAATTCCTCGAAGGCTTTCCTCCGGGTGCTTTCGTTCTGAAGTCTGTTGATTAGGTCGCGTTCGTCAAACATGGTTGGTGTTCGTAAAAATAAAGTGTGGTCTCCTGTATGTATATACAGTTTAAGCCCACACTTCGTGTATATCGTAGCAATACATTGATTGCGTATTATTTCAAGTAAACCTTTCTTGCTGTCTTGCCTACCTTGATGATGTAGCAACCTGACTTCAAGTTGTTCAAGTCAATTGTTTTGCTTGGGCTGTCAATGCGCATTGTATATACTTCCTCTCCTGTGATGCTATATACTGCGAGGGTAGTGTTTTCTGCGTTCTTGATGGTCAGGGTCTTTCCGTTTACTGAGATAGTCACAGGCTGTACTTCCTGTTCTATAGCAGCATCAATGAATTCTGTCTCTGCTTCTGCTGCGAACATTGCCGTAGTAGGAAGCAAAGCCATCATTGTTATGCCTAATATGTTTTGTATAAGTTTACGCATAAGTATTTAGGTATTGATTATTGTGCAAAAATATTTTGTTTTATTTAAATAAACAAATTTCACGCACAATATTTTTCATTTTATGGCGTTACTTCAGTCTTTTTAACATTTACATGTACATCCAATCAGACTTTTATGCACATATTTTCATTTGCAAGTATTGTGTCAGGAAATACTTCCTTACACTCGTTGAGTATTTCTTCCTCATTTTCATATCTTGCTGAGAGATGTCCCACGATGAGTTTCTTTGCATTTGACAGCTTTGCCATTTCTGCTGCTTGATGTGTGGTGGAGTGGAAAGTTTTTTTGCTAAGTAACTCGTGCTCTTTCTTGAATGTTGCTTCGTGATAGAGCAAATCTACTCCTTGGAGTTGTTCAGCATTGTCTGGCTTGAACATTGTGTCTGAGCAGTAGGCATAACTCCTTACTGGGTCGGCTGGGGTAGTGAGGATGCTGTTTTGGATAATCTCTCCGTCTGGCATAACGTAATCCTGTCCTGCCTTTATGTTGTTGATGTAGCAAACAGGAATGTTGTACGCATCTATCACGTCTCGGCGTATGTGACGTGGCAGTTGCTTCTCCCTGAAGAGAAAACCGCAGCATCGTATCTTGTGCTTCAGAGGTATTGTCTCTACCGTTACGGAATGGTCTTCGTAGATTACTTCCCTTGATTTAGTGTCAATCTCGTGAAGCACGATGTCATATTCTATTCCTTGACAGAAGAAATCAATCTGTGGCTGGTATAGTTGTTTCAGAGGTTGAGGCCCCCAGATGTGCAGGGTAGAGTGGCGTCCGAGAAGGGCAAATGTGGAAATAAGCCCGAGTAATCCGAAACAGTGGTCGCCGTGAAGGTGTGACAGGAATATGTTGTTGATGTGTGAGAACTTGATGTGGCTTCTGCGAAGCTGCATCTGTACTCCTTCTGCACAATCAATCATGAACAGTTTCTCACGGATGTTGACTATCTGTGAGGAACAAAAATGATGCGGAGTCGGCAAAGCCGCTCCGCATCCTAATATATGTACTTCGAATTTTTCCAAAATACGTGTTGTTTAATTTTCCTATTTGCATTGACATCTCAAATGTTCAATTGTCAAATGGGCAAATTGTCAAATCGTCAAATGGATTACTTCTCCATCTTAGCCTTGAGAGCTGCGAGAGCGTCGAGGTCACCAAGAGTTGTTGAAGCAGCAACGTTCTTGATCTGTGGAGCTGCCTCCTTAGCTGGACGAGCAGACTTCTTAGCTGGAGCGTCAGCCTTCTTGCTTGTTCCCTTCTCAGCACGTGCAACATCCTCGAAGATGCGTGAGTGAGAGAGGATGATGCGCTTAGCGTCCTTGTTGAACTCGATTACCTTGAACTCGAGAGTCTCGCCGAGCTGAGCCTGTGAGCCATCCTCCTTAACGAGGTGCTTTGGAGTTGCGAATCCTTCTACGCCACCCTCAAGTGAGATAACAGCACCCTTGTCGAGTACCTCGATGATCTTACCTGTGTGAACGCTGTCCTGAGTATATACTGTCTCGAAGTTATCCCATGGGTTTTCCTCGAGCTGCTTGTGACCGAGTGAAAGACGACGGTTCTCCTTGTCGATGTCAAGAACCTGAACATCGATAGTTGCGCCAATCTGAGTGAACTCTGATGGGTGCTTAACCTTCTTTGTCCAAGAGAGGTCAGAGATGTGGATAAGACCATCAACGCCTTCCTCAACCTCAACGAATACACCGAAGTTAGTGAAGTTGCGAACCTTAGCTGTGTGCTTTGAACCAACTGGGTACTTGCTCTCGATGTTCTCCCATGGATCAGCCTTAAGCTGCTTGATACCGAGAGACATCTTGCGCTCCTCGCGGTCGAGTGTGAGGATAACTGCCTCTACCTCGTCGCCTACCTTCATGAAGTCCTGAGCTGAGTGGAGGTGAGCTGACCAAGACATTTCAGATACGTGGATAAGACCCTCAACACCTGGAGCGATCTCGATGAATGCTCCGTAGTCAGCCATAACGACTACCTTACCCTTAACCTTGTCACCAATCTTGAGGTTTGCGTCAAGAGCATCCCATGGGTGTGGAGTGAGCTGCTTCAGACCGAGTGCGATGCGCTTCTTCTCGTCATCGAAGTCGAGGATAACAACGTTGAGCTTCTCGTCGAGCTTAACAATCTCCTTTGGATCGCTTACGCGGCCCCAAGAGAGGTCTGTGATGTGGATGAGACCGTCAACACCACCGAGGTCGATGAATACACCGTAAGTAGTGATGTTCTTAACAGTACCCTCGAGAATCTGACCCTTTTCGAGCTTAGAGATGATTTCCTTCTTCTGCTGCTCGAGCTCAGCCTCGATGAGTGCCTTGTGGCTGACAACAACGTTACGGAACTCCTGATTGATCTTAACGATCTTGAATTCCATTGTCTTGCCAACGAATGTATCGTAGTCGCGGATAGGCTTAACGTCGATCTGTGAACCTGGGAGGAATGCCTCTGTACCGAATACATCAACAATCATACCGCCCTTAGTGCGGCACTTAACAAATCCCTTAACGATTTCGTTGCTCTCAAGAGCAGCGTTTACGCGGTCCCATGAACGAGCCTGGCGAGCCTTCTTGTGAGAAAGAACGAGCTGACCCTTCTTGTCCTCCTGGCTTTCGATGTAAACCTCAACTGTGTCACCAACCTTGAGGTCTGTAGCGTAACGGAACTCGTTACGTGCGATGATACCGTCGCTCTTGTAACCGATGTTTACAACTACTTCACGATCGTTGATTGAAGTAACTGTACCGTCGATAACCTCGTTGTCGTTTACGTTGTTGAGAGTGCTCTCGTAAGCCTTTGCCTGAGCTTCCTTGTCAGAAGCAGCAACACCGTCGTTCTCGAATGCTTCCCAGTCGAAACCTTCCAGCGGTTTAATTTCCTTAATTGCCATAAAAAATAAAAATTGTTTAGTAATTAATAAAGTGAGACATTATATTGATAATGAATGTTTCTGTGCACTCTGACTCGTGTGAGCCGGCATAATGCACCAAAAACGGGCGCAAAGTTACGAAATTCTTTGCGTCCTACCAAATAATATTCTGATTTTCTTTATACAAGTGCATTAGTTTCCTGATTTGGGAACACTACTAGTGGCTTAAATGTCTTTGCTTCCTCAAAATCCATGAGGGCGTATGACATGATTATGATGATGTCGCCCACCTGTACTTTTCGTGCTGCGGCACCATTGAGACAGATGCATCCGCTACCTCTCTCGCCCTTGATGACATAAGTGTCAAAGCGTTCGCCATTGTTGTTGTCACAAATGTAAACGCGCTCTCCGGGGATGAGGTTTACTGCGTCCATTAAGTCCTCGTCGATAGTTATGCTGCCCATGTAGTTGAGGTTAGCCTCAGTCACACGACAGCAATGTATCTTCGATTTCATTACTTCTATCTGCATACTCTGCTTAGATGATGTAAAATATGTTTATGTGTTGTTTGAAATTTAAAAAAGTAGTAAGAACGTTATCTGATTTGCTGCTTTATGCCTCCTCAATGAGTCCTTATCGCTCCTCATCGATTACAGATGTCTTAACACCTTTTTTATTCCAAAGATTATTTATATTTAATATTGTCGATAAGTCTGATAGGAGTCTTGCCACAGAATACTGTGATGCAACCCTGTATATGCTCAGCATCCTTCCAGTTGCTTACAGAAGCAAGAGTGTCAGCATTCACAATGTCGTAGTACTGAACCTCAAGACCTTCCACGCTGTTGATGCGCTCAATAGTCATCTGCTTAGTTTCATCAACAGTATGACTCTTTGCATAGTCAACGCTTGCCGTGAGAGCTTTGAATATATAAGGTGCAATGGCTCTTTCCTCTGGAGCGAGAAGCGTGTTACGGCTTGAGAGTGCAAGTCCGTCCTTCTCTCTTACTATAGGACATGGGCAGATTTTTAGGCGAAGAGCCCATTCTGCCTTCTGCTGGCGGTAGTCATTGACCATTGCCTTGATGACAGCAATCTGCTGAAAATCCTTCTCTCCGAAATAAGCCTTGTCTGGCTCGACAAACATAAATAGCTTACTTACAATCTGGCATACGCCATTGAAGTGTCCAGGGCGAAACGCACCTTCCATTACGCTGTCTGTTGGAGGATAACTGAAAGAACGAGTGTCAGGCTCTGGGTATACCTCTTCTACTGTAGGCGCAAAAACAATTGTTGTGCCCTGTTTCTCGAGGAGCTTGCAGTCAGCCTCAAGAGTTCGTGGGTAATTTTCGAGGTCATTCTTGTCGTTGAACTGTGTAGGATTGACGAACACACTTACGACTGTGACATCATTTTCATTAACGCTGCGGCTTACGAGAGACGCATGTCCCTTGTGGAGCGCACCCATTGTTGGCACGAGTCCAACTGTCTTATTTTCATTTCTGAAGGCATCAATCTTTTCCTTCAGTTCCTTTACTGAGTTTACTATGTCCATCTTTCTTTCCTTTAGCTTACTCCCCAATGGAAGCACCTATTGGTTTTAAAAATCGTGCAAAGTAACGGATTATTTACCAAAGTAAGAAATGAAAACAAGAAAAAATGATGTAAAAACACTTTTTAATGACATTTATAACAATTTTTGACGAATTATGAAGTATGTGAAAAATGATATTGGTGCTAATCCGTTCATCGTTCATAGAGAGATTGTTTTAAGAGAATGAATCCAAAAAATCCAAAATAATGTCAGAAAAGGGTAGGGTAAATGTGAAAATACTTATGGATGCAAGGATTAATGAATGAAAATCACATATTTTAGGTATTGCATATATGTGGAATAGTCCATACCTTTGCAACGTCAAAACAAAATGACAGATGTCGTGAGACATTCACACAATTAGAATTCGTAACCATATAATGTTTAGAGATTAAAATCAACCTGCATATCACCCGCTCGGGATGATATGCAGGTTGTTTCTTTGTTGGTGATCGTCATGTAAACATGTGATTTCTTTTGCCAAATATTAGTCTTCAGCTACAATAGAATTGTCAGGTTCTACTGGATATGAATATCGGAAGTGAGGTTTTGTTGTCGTGATGATGTTGTCATCTAATATTGTAGCAATTTTTGCAATAGTGGCAATCGTCATGTTATGTGTACCACTAAGCCAACGGCTTACTTCTGTTTCTGTCTTGCCTAATGCCTTGGCTAAGTCACGTTGTTTCATACCTCTTTCATCCATTATCTCGTAGATACGGTTGCAAATCTCTACACAAAGGTCAACTTGTTTGTTTACCTCTGGTGGCGTCGTTTTGCGAATTGAATCCATTACTACGTTTGTCTTCATAATTGTTCCTCCTCCAATTCTTCGTTAATGGTTAATATTAGTGGACCATTAAGATTTGTTCCACTTATAGTGACAATATGTTTGTTCTGCAAACGTTTAATCTCAATGTCAATTTTCTGTAATACTTGAACTGCCTTATGTAAATTGTTGTCTTCTTGGTATGTCTTAGTTGTCTTTATTCCGCCATTACCAAGTATAAGTACTTTGTGGCTGATGTTTAGACAATAAAGTCGTAGATTCGTTGTGTCGAGATGAGAAGGTAAAGCCATTACACGGTCTCTTGTTGTTCCTTCATATCTGAAATATCGGTCTTCTGCGCCATTCTGTTTTATTATGTCTATGCGTCTGACAAGAATCTGTACGTCCTTAGCGTGAGTATCTTTGTATTTTAGTAGGAATTTCTCAAATTCTGTATATTCTTCCCCTTCGTATTTGGGGGAGTAAAGACTTACCTTCTCTCCAGTTTCAAGTAGTTCTATTAGTATATCTTTTTTCATTCATTCATTTTTTTATTTGCAAAACTAAACATATATGTTGATTTGTGCAAAGTTTTCAGGTAAAAACTTTGCATATATGTTGATTTTTTGTTGGCGTGTAACAAAAAACAGCAATCCAATATTACTTGAATTGCTGTTATAACAACTTTTGTTTACAAATTTTTTATATGAATTTTACTATTTCCCCATCATGTAAAATTTGACATGATAAAAGAACGTCTGGGGTGATTTCTCGACCTTCCAATTGTTGTAAAAGCGCTAATAAAACTTTGTATGCATCTTCTTCGTCATTGGCAAACAACGGAAATATTTCATGCGATTTGGCGATATCGCCATTTCTTAACGTTATTGCATAAGCCTTGTAAAGATTTACATCCCCTAATGTTTTTCGTGCATTGTCAAGTAATTCCTGTTCTGTAAAAACATTAGAAATTATAGAGTTAAGATTGCTGAACCTTGCTTTAGTTACTGTGTCTATTGCATTTCTGACTAAATCGTCAAGGCTATATTCTATTAACTCTTCGTGATGTAATGGGTTCTCTTCATTTGTCGTGAATCTATCCATTGGTACATCCCAATAATTCCAAGAACCTGCACATTCATACATTTGATTAAACATATCGCTGTTTTTCCTCATATGAAATGTATGAGGAGCTTCGTGTGGCATTGCGCCTCTTGGACGAGCATAAACTGTGATGTTGCTTCCCTCGTCTTCTAAATGTACAATTCCAAATAATGCCATAATTTTATGCTAAGGTCTAACTCTGAAATGAATTGCCCAACCAGATGTACTCATACTTGCGAAAGTGACCATAGGGTCAATAAGAGCCATAGGATTGCTTTGGCTTGCAAATAAGAATCGGAAACGCTCTCCATTAGGAAAATGTCCTACATAAGTTTCCGTCATGAAGTCTGATTCATAGTGATGTATAGATGAACGAAACATTGTTCCATCAGTTTTCTTGACGATTATTTCATCCTCTGATGCAAAACCAACCCCTCCGTCAAAAGACAAGATTTCTTGATACATTTGTTTCTGTTTTGGATTTAAGAACAAAAAAGTCTCTGATGGTGCAGATTGTTCGTAAAGTTCAAATTTAAGTGCTGCCATAATATCCCATTTCACCTACAGCCCTCCCCATGGTTTCGGTATTAATTGTTTAAACTAAAAAAGGCGGGGGAGTCTTGTCACTCGTCCCGCTCTTCAAGGTCTTCGCATTACCCCATTCTGTAGAACGAGCAACGCAGAAGCCCACGCCATGAGATTATATGACTATATACAAACAAAGGTCGCATCTGTTAAAACAGATGCAACTATTACTCTATATAAATGGATATAATCCACCCATGGACATCTATCGTTGCAATGTTCTTGACAAAATGTAGAAGTTGCGAAGTTCTGAAGAGCCAAGAGACAAAGCGTCAATAAACGCCTTTTCTTATTTTGTTTGCACTCAAAAGAGTGCGAGAGCACTTTGATTCTTTCCCTCCCTCCACCTCAAAGTGGACTTCTGTTCGGAATCGTTTGCAAAGAAACATATTTCTTGCGAAATAACCAAATGAAAAGCAGAAATAAATCGAGGCAACGATTTATTTCTGTTCGCTACCAAAATGTCAGAGGGGAATCTTTCGTTAACCCTTCGTAATTTTGGTGTGATGTGCTGAGTGACGAAAAGATTGGGATTGTTCGGATGGAGGTAGCATAATGATATTTTGTGGTTATAACATGAAGTTTCCCTTAGTATCCTGTACAAATTCGTGGAGAATTGTAGAGGATGCTAAGGGAAAAGGAAGGAGAGGGGAGAAGAAACTCCTTAACTCCACTTTTTAACTTTAAATTGCTTAGCTGCGGTCAGTGAGACCGCTTCGCTAAGTTTTTAACTTTTAACTTTTAATTTTTAACTCTTTTAGAGTGGGTAGTTCTCGAAGTCGTAGAGGACGGTGCTGAGGTAGCGTTCGCCTGTGTCTGGGAGGAGAGCGACGATGCGCTTGCCCTTGTTCTCAGGGAGCTTTGCAATCTGTGTTGCTGCGTATGCTGCTGCACCTGAGCTGATACCTACGAGGAGACCTTCGGTTGCAGCAAGCTTGCGGCTTGTGAGGATGGCTGCATCGTTAGGTGCCTTGAATATCTCATCCACAGCGTCACGGTTGAATGTCTTTGGCACGAATCCTGCACCGATGCCCTGTATCTTGTGGCTTCCTGCTGGCTCGCCTGAGAGTACGGCAGATGTCTCTGGCTCTACGGCGATAATCTTCACGTTAGGGTTGAGTTCCTTGAGACGCTTGCCCACACCTGATATCGTTCCGCCTGTACCTACACCTGCAACGAAGATGTCAATCTTGCCGTCTGTGTCGCGCCATATCTCCTCGGCTGTTGTGGCATAGTGGATGGCTGGGTTGGCTGGGTTCTCAAACTGCTGTGGGATGACAGAGCCAGGGATGCTGTCACGAAGCTCGATAGCCTTGGCGATAGCGCCCTTCATACCCTCTGAACCTGGAGTGAGGACTACCTGT
>CAMOVB010000107.1:0-10245 GCA_946626925.1 uncultured Prevotellaceae bacterium | reverse complement strand
GCTTGCCCTTCAGGTTCTTGGCATTCTCCACGTTGCTGCAGTCTATGTAGCTTGAGTCAACTGGATAGCCCATCCATTGCTCGTTCCACCATATCTTGTCCATACGGTTGTCGTGACATCCGCATGCTGCATATGCTGCCTTGTAGAAGTCGCCATGGAAGAGGAGTGCTCCGAGTGCTTCCTGTCCACCGGCACTACAACCATAGATACCCATGCGCTCGATGTCCATGTAAGGATATTTCTTGGCGGCTGCCTTTATCCACTCTATACGGTCAGGGAAACCAGCATCCTTCAGGTTCTTGTAACATACCTGCTCAAAGTCGAGGTTGCGGAACGATGTACTCATTCCGTCAAGCTGTACGACAATAAAGCCAAGTTCCGTGAGGTCATCGTAGTACCACATCCAAGGCATGAATGACTTAGGTACATACTGGTCGCCAGGACCAGAGTAGATATACTCGATGACTGGATATTTCTTGTTAGGGTCGAAGTTGCGTGGACGACGTATGATGCCCCACATATCTGTCTTGCCGTCACGTCCCGGAGCTACGAATACTTCTGGCTTTACCCAACCATTAGCCTCGAGTGCAGAGATGTCGGCAGTCTCAAGAGTGCTGATGACCTTACCGTCAATGGCAGAGCGAAGTACGGTGACAGGTGGCATATCGACAGAAGAGTAGGTGTCGATGAGTGTCTGCTTGTACTTGTTGTAGGTAATGGAGTGATTGCCTCGCTCTGGTGTGAGAGCCTTGAGGTTCTTGCCGTTGAGGTCGATGCGGTAGAAATGTATGTTGTATGGGTCTTCCTGTGCAATCTCGCCATCAAGGTTAGATGCGACGACTCCCATGTTCTTGCAGTTCATTCCGTTTGCAGAGAAGATGATATATCCCTTGCCTTTGTCGTCAATCTCGTAGTGGATGACGTTGCGTACCCAGTAGTCACCCTTGGTAACCTGTGAGAGCTTGCCAGTCTTACGGTTGAGAATGTAAAGGTGGGCATGACCGTCACGGTCGCTCTTCCACAGGATATGGTCAGCATCCATGTCACGGCGGAGATTGCGAGAGTAGGCAACGTACTTGTCGTTCTTCTCTTCAATAAGCGTCTTGACTTCTCCCTTGAGGTTCATCTCGAGTACGCGGTATGTCTTGTGTCCTCGTTCGTTGAACTCGAATGTGACTGTCTTGCCGTTAGCATCCCACCAAGGTGCAGATACATTATACTGTGATGCAAAGAGTGCCGTTGATGTAGGACGGATAACTTTCTTGTTCTCCACGTCGATGATGACAGGTATGCGATAGTTGAGTGAGTCGCCTGGCTTTGCATATTCCTGCTTGGAGTACTTTGGCTGTACTTGGTCGGTAGGTGACGAAAGCGTGTATGTAACATAACGCTTAGGTGCTGGCTTGATGAGTACTGTGGCATAATATTTGCCATCAGCCGACCAGTTACCCCATGAAGAGTAGTAACAAGTGTCGCAACCGTCAGATGTTATCGGAGTATCTGTCTCCTTTGGTTTCTCATCAGTTATGATGCAATCCTGAAGATACAGGTTGTTGTCCTTGTGAATGATGAATGTATTCTTTTTGACAGGATTCTCGGCACGTCCGTCCTTCTCATCACGCACCTCCATCCAATGATGGTATTCGCCAGAAGTATGCTCTGGTCTCTGACGCTTAGGCGTAGGGTCTTCGCATGACTCCTTCTCGCCAGTCACGGCATTGACCTTGAACCATGCCCTTCCCTTGCCGTCATACACTGAATAACGGAAATAGTCAGCATTGTCCTCACGAATTGGGGAAACGTTGACGGTGCCGTGTGTCATCTTGTTCTCGTATCTGCTTCGTACCTTGAAAGCATTCTTGTAGTCCTCTGCCGTTCCTTGTGCGTTTATTGCAAGGCTTGACGCAGAAGCTAATACCATTGAAAGAAATAATTTGTTAAGCATCGGTTAAGTCGGTGAATTTAAGCCCCCTCCCCATCCTCCCGCCGTCGAGCAGGGGACTGTTCTCCCCTCATTTCGGGACAGAGAAACATTTAGTTTCTCTTCTGCGCCCTCATTCGCCCACGTGGGGGAGGGTGACTAATGCAAGAGAGCCGTTGAGCTTTTAAGTTTGTGAGTTTTTTAATTTTTATGTTATTGCGGTCTGTGAGACTGCTTTGCCCCTTTTGTGGGTGGAGGCTTTTAATACAGCATCATATCCGTATAGAAGTAGTAGTACCACCAGTATGTTTCGCCATATAGTGGTTTGAGCTTGCTTGCCATTTCCTCGTCACTTAGCTTCTGTTCCTTCAAAGCATAGAACTCACGGACGAAGTTGTTGTAGCGTTCGGCTATGATATTGTCAAAGTCAAAACCGCTTATGTCGAGTGCCTCGTCTGGCATAGAACCAAACATGATGGCTGCCTCTTGGTAGAGATGCGGTATTGGTCCTTGTGGGTGAGTCTTGACATAGTCGATGAAATGGGTGGCGAATCTATATCCGTCCTTTGCCACGAGTGAGAAACAGAGTGCTACGTTCTGTTGCTTCTCGTTCTTGGCTTTCTCTATTGAGGAGAAATAACGTATAATCCATTCTTGACAGTTGCTGTTGTCATTGTCGAGTTCAACGTCATCATCCACAATGAGTGGAACGACGTTGCCACATTCCTCTGACTGATAGAACAGGGTGCTTGAATGAATCTCTCGTTCCTTCTGTATTGCCCAGTCACGATGGAACTTGGTTGACTTGAGTATGTTGATGTACTTCTGTGCAAGGTCCAGTTCCTGGTTGTACATGGCTGAACGGATAAGTATCTTCAAGTGCCTTATGCACATTCCGTATTCCACGGAGTTCTCTATTGCCCAACGATAGGCGAAGTTGAACTGACCGAACTGGTAGTATAACATTGGTGCTCCGATACGTGAGGTGCGTACCTGTAATGAGTCGGGAGCATCATAGATTGTGCCACAGTTGTTGGTCTTGAGCATATCGTCAAACTTATTGGTGTGTATGAGGGCTACGTTCTTCATCATGACCATGAAGTTGGTAGGTTCCTTTGCCTTGATGTTCTCGTTGATAACATCGTCCCAGCGACATTCGTCCATGGCGTGATACATCTTCAGTTCCGAGAAGAAGGTCTTGGATGGATAAGTCCATGAATAGAGCCTTACCACGGGATTTGCCACTATATATATGATGCAGCAAAGCGCAAGGGCAATGTTGGTATATATAGCCTTTATCTTTGTGAACCTGTCTATGGCTAATCTAATCATCATGGCAACTATTGACATGACGAGTATGCACACAGCCATTGCGAATACATATCCTGGACACTTGGAGTAGTAGATGTAATAGCCGAACGTCATCACCGCATAAAGCTGGAAGGCTACAGGCAATAGCGGGATGATATGCCAATAACCCTTTGGACGGAAGGCTACTATGAGGCTTAGGTGCGTTGCCACCCATACCATGGTGAGCATCAATGCACCAAGCCATGGATAATAGAAGAATTGGGTGAGATAACTTCCCACCCATATCCATAGTCCTTGATTACGGTTCAGCATCTCTTGCATGAAGGTATGTCCACCTATGAAGATGGAGTTGTCCTGAAGGGCATAGAGATACTCGCTGTGCATCACGAGCAACGCATAGGCTATGATTGCAAAGACGAGTGCTGAATAGTATTGTGAATGTTTCATCGATTACTTCTTTGCGTCTTCTTTAGTGATGGTAAAATTATAAACTTTAGCTTGTAGTTAAAGAGGAGTTAAAAAGAAGTTATATAGGAAGTTAAAAAGACGAATGTCTATCGCATCGTGATTTCAAAAACAATTAGCAAAAGAGTATCGTCTTTTTAACTCCTTTTTTAACTCCACTATAACTACTCTCTAACTCCTTACAAATAAAGCGTCATCACTTGAAGGTTACCTTTTTTGCTTCAGTCTTAGCCACGGAAGTGAATTCCTTTGGTGAAATCTTTACGCTCTCGACCATGAACTCAGGACGGTTGAAACTGCGAAGGAAGAATGTATAGAAACTTGGGTCTTTCTGTGGAACGGCAAATGCCTTGTGTACCTTGCCCTTCTTGTCGAAGTATGCAATGTAAGGACGTGTGTAGTTGCCGTCGTCTCTACGACTCTCGAAGATAATCCATCTGCCGTTGCTTGACCATACAGGATAACTCTCAGAGCGTTTGCTGTTCATTGGTGAGGTAGTAACCTTATTGCCAGTCTTGAGGTCAAGAATCTGAATGTCTGCCTCTGGATGCCATACATGGAAGCATCCCCAGTAGCCTTCGGCAAAGGCGAGGTAGCGACCGTCTGCGCTGATGCGTGGAAGGGTTGCGCTACGTTCGTTAGCTACGGCATCATATACGAGTTCACGAGGACCGAATGTGCGTGTCTTTGTGTCGAATGACTTCTTGTAGATATTGTAGCGGCACTCCTTGTAACGCTGAATCATCTCTGTCTCCATGGCGATAGGGGCAGCCGTGTCGCTCTGGAGTGAGTCTGGCTTGTCGTGGTCACGACCTGTATAGACGAAGTTTGCAGAGCAGTAGTAGAGAGTCTTGCCGTCTGGCGACCATGTAGGGAATATCTCAAGTTCGTTTTCTTCACGTGAGATATAGCTTACCTCGTCTTTCTCCACATCGTAGAGGATAAGGTCAGACTGTGTGTCCTGTACCTCAATCTTTGATATGTCCTTGGTGTGGAATGACTGTCCTGTCTTGTTGGTGGAGAATGCTATGAGGTTAAGTGTAGGATGCCATGCTGGGTAAACACCTGCGCTGATGGTTGAGTCTGTCTTGAGGTCAACCTTCTTGACGTTGCCGTTCTCGACAATCATTGTTCCTCCAAATGACTGACGCATGTGGAAGAGCATGTTGTCTGTCTTATAGTTCTTGTATGAGTGGCAGTTGATACACTGTCCTTCCTCCTCATTAGACACGCTGAGGTTGCTGTATATTGTGCTCTCATCGAATGTTGTGATGTCACGCTGCTTGATGTAGAGGTCTTCGTATGCCACGTATGATGGCTGGATGAGACGATATGAGATGTATGGGTCAATATCATCTTCTGCAACGGTGATATTAAAACTCTTGTATGCAGTCCACTTGCCACCGTTGTTGGCAAATACATCTACCTTGATGTCCTTGCCCTTGGAAGCGGCAAGCATCTCCTTCCACTCATCTTCGTCGATGACAATCTTCTTGCCGTCGCCGTATGTGTATTCGCCACCAGCGAAGGTGAAACGAGCTACAGCCTCTGTACCTTGCTCCATGACGGCAAAGTTGAGTGGCGCGATGTTTGAAGGAACGACTACGTCTGTGTAGTCTGGGAATATTGCTGGCACCTTGTTGTCGCTACTGTAAGAAGTAGGTACTGAAGGATGTCCGCAGGCAGCGAGAAGTGCTGCAAGTGCTATGATTGATATGTATTGTTTCATATTTCTGTCCCTCTTCTATCTCCCTGAATGGGAGGATGCCATACGGGACTTGGGCATCGAGTTTTATCGTTCTAAGAGGTCTGTAACTTCCCTTATTAATCAGTTCAGTTCCCCCGATACTATTTCGGTATGCAACTCCGATAATATTGTGATTGGTAACCCGAATAGTATTGCGGTTGGTACCTTGGATAGTATCGTGGTTTGATGGCTATTTGACAGCCTTGTGACCTCAGATGCTTTATTCTAAAAATCAATAAGATTTCACATCACGGCAGAAGAAGTAGAACCAGTAGAATGTGTCACCAAAAGTAGGTTTCATGAGTTCGCCGACCTTCTTTGTGTCGATATCTCCTGTCATGCTCTTCTGCTGTTGCATGATTTGTTGTGACATGTTCTGGAAACTTGCGTAACGGTCAATGACCTTCTCCTTGTCGAAAGGCATGTGGCTGATGTTCATCGTGCCAGGTTCAAGGTTGCCGTAAAGGAAGGCTGCCTCCTGATAGTGGATTGGCATATCCTCGCCTTTGTGAAGGTTGGCATAGAGGAAGAAGCGTGGCCAGAACATCTGGATGTCCTTTTGTACGCAGGCGTATGCAAGTGTTAGTTCCTGAAGGAGCTTGCTGTCCTTGTTCATCGTGTTGCTGAAGTAGTTGAGTAGGTACATCTCGCAGAGACCGTTGTCACCGTCGAGTGTTGAACCCATGTGGTCGTAAAGTTCCTTGACAACATCAAACTCGTGATACTCGCTCATGAGCTTAGGGTTGTTGACGAGCGAGTCGTAATGCTCTGCCCATTCCTTGTGGAAAGTTGTTGTCTTGAGGATGTCAAGATACTTCTTTGCTACATCCCATTCGCCTGCAATGATTGAACAGCGAACAAGATTCTGAAGGTTTGAAATGTTGTAACCATATTCTACGCTGTTCTCTATACACCAGCGGTAGGCAAAGTTTGTCTTTGCATGGTTGTAGTAGATGAGCGGAGCGGCTGTCTGTACCATGTGAATCTCCAGACTGTCGTATTTGTATGGCTCTGCACTCATATTGTTGTAACGGAAGAGTGCTGAACCGAGCTTACCTGTGTTGAGGAGTGCAATATTCTTGAAGAGTACCATCTCACGTGTGGCATCGCCAGGGATGTTGCCCATTTCTGTGAGAACATCGTTCCAGCGTTGTTCCTCTATACCACGGTACATACGCATTTCTGCATGGTAGTTGTAATCATCGAAGTTCACCTTGTCTGTTACATAGTATGAAGCTCCGAGTATGATGACAACGGATGCAACTACTGCGTATGCTTCCTTGCCCTTTATGTCTGTATCTTCCTTGCCTTTGACTGTGAGGAAGAAGGAGAACGGAGCAAGAGCCATGACGATGAAAGGAATCTCTGCCTTCATCGTGAAATCTGTGTTTGACCAAAAGAGTGGGAGACCGGCTATATATGCAAGTGAACCTTGTACGTTAGGGTAGAAGTTGAGTGCAATTACTGGAACTAATCCTGCTACAGCAACACCTGTGACAGGAATGATGAACTTGTTCCATTGCTTGTCTTCGTAGTTCACAAGATATTCTGTAATCATGTAAAGCGTTCCGAGCCATGAGAACCAGCCGAAGAGAGGGTAGGCTGCTATTGCCCAAAGGATAATCCATGCGAGCTTGAACTTCTCGTTAAGGAATCGGTTCACAAGTACGGCAAGGAATGTAAATAGCAATCCGAGGCTTGATGTGAAGAAGTAGCCCGGAGCCTTGATGTAGTAAATCCAGTATCCGAGGCACAGGTCTGAACAGAGAAGTGCTGTCAGAGGGATTATTGTGAGTATTGTCCATACGCTCTTCATGTTGAAAGCATACTTGGCAACAAGGATGATAAACATCCATACGGCTATAAGCATTGTGGCACCTACGGCAGGAGTATAGAAATACTGGGTACAGTATGTGCCAAGCCACGTAAGTAGTCCGCCCGGTTTACTCATGCATTCCGCAAAGTATTCCGGACAATTCATGAACAAGTTATGTCCCTGTGCCATGTATAGAGTGTCGCTGTTTCCCGAAATAAGGAAGAATGCTGCGATGGCAGCAAAGATGACAGCATAGCACCATGGCATTATTTTCTGCACCTTCAATGGAATGCAGAATAGATTAGCCTTTTTCTTCTGTGCCTTTGGAGGTTCACTTACGAAAGTAGGCTTCTTTTGATTAAGGTTTTGTTTGTTTGCCATTTTATAAGAGTTTTATTTTGATGCAAAGATACTGCTTTTTTATAAAGATGTATCATTGACACACAAAAAAAGTGTATTAGGACATCGTTTCCGAAGGCACTTTATACTTTTTTACTATGCTCCATTGTAAGCTATAACTTCAATGCCTATTCATGTGCAACATTGATTACTATTGATATGCCATATCGTTTACTATTGAATTATCATATCTTTTACTATCGAATTAGCACATCGTTTACTATCGATTTAGCGCACCTGTTACTGCTGATGTTTTTGACGGTTTGAAAGTGAAATAGAGAAGCAACATAAAACAACAATTCTAAATTTCTATAAAAATATGGAAAGACCGCACGGAAATGCTCCGTGCGGTCTGGCTGTTAGTATGAATGTGACAATTGTGCTTGCCAAATTATCAATTCATAATTGTCAATTATCAATTGTCAATTAGTGTGCAACACTTAAAACTCCTGCCATGCCTTAATCTCAATGTCATCAAGACTCTTGTTGCAGAATGCATTGATGAATGCACTTGCAAGGCGAGGG
Source organism: uncultured Prevotellaceae bacterium (assembly GCA_946626925.1). Taxonomy (GTDB): domain Bacteria; phylum Bacteroidota; class Bacteroidia; order Bacteroidales; family Bacteroidaceae; genus Minthosoma. Next base: position 2,061 of record CAMOVB010000107.1, on the reverse strand, counting down.
TTGGTGATGAGTGGGATATTGAGGTCGATGGCAGCACGACGAATCTTGTAACCATTGTCAAGTTCACCGACAGTGAGGTCCTTAGGTACATTCACAACCATGTCAATCTCCTTGCGGTGGAGCATATCGAGTGCCTGTGGCTGCATGCCTTCCTCGCTTGGCCAATATACAAGTGTATTCTCGATACCGTTATCTGTGAGGTACTTGCTTGTACCACCAGTAGCGAAGAGATTATAGCCATGTGCCTTGAGCATACGGGCTGCATCAAGCATCTCAGCCTTCTGCTTACCAGTACCAGTTGAAAGGAGAATGTTCTTCTCTGGTATGCGCTGACCAACAGAGAGCATAGAACAGAGGAGGGCAGAAGCAGTGTCATCACCGATACAGCCAACCTCACCAGTAGATGCCATATCAACACCGAGTACTGGGTCTGCCTTCTGGAGACGGTTGAATGAGAACTGTGATGCCTTGATACCAACATACTCTACGTCGAAGAGGTTCTTGTGTGGCTTCTCAACTGGGAGTCCGAGCATGATACGTGTAGCAAGCTCAATGAGGTTTATCTTGAGTACCTTGCTGACGAATGGGAACGAACGTGAGGCACGGAGGTTACACTCGATAACCTTGATGTCATTATCCTTGGCAAGATACTGGATGTTGAATGGACCTGAGATGTTAAGTTCCTTGGCAATCTGACGACTAATCTTCTTGATGCGTCGCATTGTCTCAACATAGAGCTTCTGTGGTGGAAACTGTATTGTTGCGTCACCTGAGTGAACACCCGCAAACTCGATGTGCTCAGAAATTGCATAGGCGATGATTTCTCCATCCTTTGCCACTGCATCCATCTCAACTTCCTTGGCATGCTCGATGAATGAAGAAACAACTACTGGGTGCTTCTTGCTAACATTTGCAGCAAGCTTGAGGAATCGTTCAAGCTCGTCCTGGTTAGAACATACGTTCATGGCTGCACCTGAGAGAACGTAAGAAGGACGTACGAGAACAGGGAAACCTACACGCTGAATGAATTCATTGATGTCATCCATTGATGTGAGGGCAGCCCATGCTGGCTGGTCAACACCGATGCGGTCACACATTGCAGAGAACTTGTCACGGTCTTCACAGTTATCAATGCTCTCTGGAGTGGTTCCGAGGATTGGCACATTCTCACCATTGAGACGCATTGCGAGGTTATTAGGAATCTGTCCACCTGTAGAGACGATAACACCGTGTGGGTTCTCAAGTTCGATGATGTCCATGACACGCTCGAAAGTAAGCTCATCGAAGTAGAGACGGTCACACATATCGTAGTCTGTTGATACAGTCTCTGGATTATAGTTAATCATGACGCTGCGGTAACCTTCCTTGCGAATGGTGTTGAGTGCCTGCACGCCACACCAGTCGAACTCAACTGATGAACCAATACGGTAAGCACCTGAGCCGAGTACGATGATTGACTTCTTGTCATTCTCGTATTCGATATCGTTTGCAACGCCTGAGTATGTAACGTAGAGATAGTTTGTCTGAGCTGGGTACTCTGCTGCAAGAGTGTCAATCTGCTTGACAACAGGAACGATACCCATAGCCTTACGAACCTTACGAACCTGCATGAGAGCATCCTCTGCATCAATCTGCTGTTCGAGACCGATGGCACGTGCAATCTGGAAGTCAGTGAATCCCTGTACCTTTGCAAGACGCATAAGCTCAGCATCTACATTTTCAAGTGAGCCACGCTTCTGAAGCTCGATGTTTGTCTTGAGAATGTTCATGAGCTTCTGAAGGAACCACTTGTCAATCTTAGTAAGATCATGAATCTGGTCGATAGTATAACCAAGCTGGAGAGCCTTCTCAACGACAAGAATACGCTTGTCTGTTGGTGCCTTGAGTGAACCATCAATATCCTCAATAGTGAGTTCCTTGTTGCCCACAAATCCGTGAAGACCCTGGCCAATCATACGGAGACCCTTCTGGATAGCCTCCTCGAATGTACGACCGATTGCCATGACCTCACCTACAGACTTCATTGAAGAACCAAGCTCGCGGTCAACACCACGGAACTTA
>CAMOVB010000106.1:0-10248 GCA_946626925.1 uncultured Prevotellaceae bacterium | reverse complement strand
AGAACAAGATGAAGACTACATACGTCCGCATCAACGGCGACTGGAAGAAGTGCGAATTCAAGTATGCAGGATGGATTAAGTGAAAAGTGTAAACTTTTTTGACTTGAATGAAAATATATAGTTCTAATAAACTAACACGATTGTTGATGGGCACCGTGGTGTGCCTGTCAACATTTTGTGCTATTTTTGCGGATGTGCTTGATAGGAATAATCCGACAATTAAGAAGGACGACAACCGTGTGCATCTCATTCACTCGGATGTTCTCTACAAGACACCAATGGACATCAGGGCTGACGTGCTTGTGGGCAACGTGAGGCTTTACCACAGCGGTATGTACCTCGACTGTGACTCTGCAAGGTTCTTCAAGGATGACAATTCCTTCAACGCCTATGGCCACGTGAAGATGTGGCAGGGTGATACGCTCACACTTACCTGTGACACGCTCTTGTATGACGGCTATGATATGCAGGCACACACGCTCGGACATTCTGTACTCACTCACAAGAAGACAAAGCTTGTGTCCGACTATCTCGACTACGACCGTGTGTATAACGTGGGAATGTACCCTTATGGCGGTACTCTGTATGATGGCGACAACGTGCTCGTAAGCGACTGGGGACAATATACGGTTCCGATACATGAGGCATTCTTCACGAACAACGTTGTGCTCACGAATCCGAAGTTCAAGCTCGTATCCGATACGCTTTACTACTATTCGGACATAAAAAAGGCACGCATTGTGTCGCCTACAAACATCACTTCTGATGACGGCACATTCGTGTATGGCGAGAGAGGTGACTATGATACGAATACGGATGAGGCTTTCCTGCTTGACCGTTCATACATCATCAAGGATATGCGTAAGATTGTGGCTGACAGCCTCTACTACTGCAAGGGCAAGGATGTGAGCGAGGCATTTGGCGATGTCGTCATCACGGATGAGGAAAATCTCTGTATGCTTACAGCCAACTATTGCCAGTACAATCAGACGACAGGTTTTGCACTCGCAACTGACAGTGCCGTGGCGTACGAATATTCGCAGAAGGATACACTCTATGTTCATGCCGACACGTTGAAGATGTTTACATATAATCTCAATACTGATTCGGTGTATCGTGACCTTCATGCTTATCATCATGTCCGCATGTACAGGGTTGATGTTCAAGCTGTGTGTGACTCGATGGTGACACACGAACTTGATTCTTGTACTTACATGTATGGCAATCCTGTTCTTTGGAATGAGGGACAGCAGGCAAAGGGTGACGAGATTCGTGTTTACAATAATGACAGTACTATCGACTGGATTCATATCATAGGTAAGGCATCGACGGTAGAGAAGATTGACTCGCTGTGCTTTAACCAGATAGAGTCAAAGGAAATGTTTACGTACTTCAAGAATGGTCAGCTTGACAGGAATGAGGCGGTGGGAAATGTCTTCGTTGCCTACTATATGCAGGAGGATGACGGATTTATGATTGGTATGGTCTATAATGAGACGACCAAGGCAATCATGTACATGGAGAACAAGAAGCCAAAAAAGATATGGATGGCAGGTTCGACAGGTACGATGTATCCGCCTACGGGAATCCCGAAGGACAAGTGCTATCTTGCACGCTTCGTATGGCTTGATGATATACGCCCGAAGGATAGATTTGATATCTTCAACTGGAGGGTGCATGATCCAAATAACAAAGGAGTTGGCAAGTAAGCCTGTATTTGACATTTTGTAATAAAATCGAATTTATTATGAACAAAACGATTTGTTGACACATGTCAAAAGGCTTCGTTAACCCTTCGTTAACCTTTCGTGATTTTTACGTGATGCTTATATTTGCATTATGGTAAGTGAAAATGTTTAATTCGTTTCTTTTTGTCAAAAGAGATGGCTGGTTACAACGTAGTCCTTCCTTTTGAGATTGAAGAAACATAAAAGATGAATGATATGGGAATGTTTTCGGTAAGAAAGCCTCGTGGTTTTCATCATAATTATATCTATTACGATCCTCGTAAGGAGAAACTTGAGAAGATAGAGGAGAATGCAAAGCGTGAACTCGGATTGCTCCCTCCTAAGGAGTTCTCTCCTGAGGATATTCGAGGAAAGTTTGTAGAAGCTACAACTCACCTCAAGCGTCGTAAGCAGAGTGGAAGGAAACCTCTCTCTTATGGTGTGCTTATTGGTGCTATAATCGTGCTTCTTGTTATTGCTAACTACATAATCACAGGAGAATTACCATTCTAAATGGAGGATATCATACATGTCTTACCCGATTCTGTCGCTAATCAGATAGCGGCAGGAGAGGTCGTGCAGAGACCATCTTCGATTGTAAAGGAGATGGTCGAAAACTCTATTGATGCAGGTGCCCACAATATTCAGGTGCTTGTGGTTGATGGCGGAAAAGCTAATGTGCAGATTGTGGATGATGGAAAAGGTATGTCGGAAACGGATGCACGTCTTTCGTTTGAACGTCATGCTACTTCAAAGATTCGCTCGGCTGCCGACCTGTTCTCTCTCTCTACGATGGGTTTCCGTGGCGAGGCTCTTGCTTCTATTGCTGCGGTTGCACATGTGGAGTTGAAGACAAGACGTGAAGAGGATGAACTCGGAACGAGCATAGAGATTGCAGGTTCTAAGGTTGTGTCACAGGAACCTGTCTCTTGTCCTGTGGGAAGTAACTTCTCCGTAAAGGACTTGTTCTATAATGTCCCTGCAAGAAGGAAGTTTCTGAAATCTGCCCAGACGGAGATGACTAATATCGTGCAGGACTTTGAACGCATAGTACTCGTAAATCCAGACATCTCGTTTAATCTCTTCAATAATGGTGCGGAGATGTTCCGTTTGCCGGCAACTTCCGTCCGTCAGAGAATTATCGATGTCTTTGGCAAGAAGATAAATGCTGACCTTCTCCCTATAGAGGCAGAGACGTCTTTGGTAAAGATTTCTGGTTATGTCACTAAGCCAGAGTCGTCAAAGAAGAAGGGAGCTAAGCGATTCTTCTTTGTCAACGGTCGTTACATGCAGCATAATTATTTCCAGACGGCAGTCATGCGTGCGTACGACAATCTCATTCCACAAGGTGATCAGGTGTCGTTCTTTATCTACATGGCCGTTGAACCAGCATCGATAGATGTAAATGTTCATCCTACAAAGACGGAGATAAAGTTTGACAACGACCAGGCAATATGGCAGGTGCTTTATGCTACCGTAAAGGAAACGCTCGGTAAATTCTGCAATGTGCCTATGATCGACTTCGACGTAGAGGGTAAGCCAGAGATACCTGCTTTCATTCCTTCTGGTTCGCATGGTACAAAGAGCTACTCTCCACCAACACGCTCTGTATCTGATTATAATCCGTTCAAAAAAACGGGTAGTGGTAACGGACAGCATGTAGAGTCAAACTGGGAAAGTCTTTATGAAGGACTAAAGGATTTGGAAAATGATTCTTCTGACATGATGCCATCTGACTATAATCCGACACTGTTTGATGACGGGCTTGTCTCTTCCTCTTCAAATGATGATGGCGATGGCGGACTTGTTCCTTCGGAAACAAATGTTGAGGTGGAGGCTGAGGCTGATACACCTTATATATATTATAAAGCGGATGGACAGCCAGCGTCACTTGACCCGACTGTGGCTAAATTCCAGTACAAGGGAAGATATATCGTCCTTCCTACAGGTTCGGGTTTGATGCTCGTTGACCAAAATAGAGCGCATATTCGTGTGTTGTATGAGCGTAACCTCAAGTCCATGACTACTCATGGACATCTTGTACAGAAGATAATGTTTGAGGAAATCGTAACCTTCACCCCTGCAGAGGCAGTCGTAATCGAAGAAATATTCGATGATATTACCAAGCTTGGCTTTGAACTCACCAACCTGGGTGGTGGCTCGTTCTCCGTTTCGGGCGTCCCTTCCAATATACAGAACATAAATGTGGATGAGGTTCTTCATAATCTTGTCTATTCTGCAACGGATAAGACGGGCAATATTAACGAGGATGCAAGGGAATCGATGGCTCTTATGTTGGCAAAATCCTTTGCTATTGGCTATGGGGATGTACTTTCGCAAGTGGAAATGACAAATCTTCTACGTGATTTGTTTGCCTTGCCGACACCTGCACGTACTCCAGACGGCAAAATAGTATATTCTTTGGTCGAAAATAAGGTGATTGATAGACTTTTTTAGGAAAAAATGAAAAAAAAGCATGATTTAGAGCATTTTTTTTCGAAATTATGTGGCTCGTATCAAGAAAAAGGTTTATCTTTGCGCCAAATAAAGTGAGGAAAATGTGTTTTTGTTTATTTATTTGACAAACATTTTTCCTTCGATGAGAGAAATTGAATGAAAATAATTGTTGTAAATAAATGGATTTCTGTATTATGAAAAAGTTCATGATGTGCATGGCCCTCGTGGGTCTATGTTCTGTTGCTAATGCGCAGGACTGTGAGTTTGAAACATCTGCAACTGCTGACTACAAGTACACTAAGGTGGCTACTAATTCGTTTTGGGCTAACTGGTTTACGCAGATAGGAGGCGGTATAGGAGTTGCTCAAAAGAATGGTTTCTCATTTAGCGATGCAATGGATTATGGCCGTACTTATGGCATCTCTGTTGCTGTTGGTAAGTGGTTTACTCCTGGCTATGGAATGAGAATCACTGTTGATTGGGAAGCTTTTGGTGGCTTGGACAATGTTAATGTGCCAGGAGGTACATATGAGATATCAAGTGCAAGCAAGAATTATGGATATGTTGTGTACGAGAACTTGTTCAACTTGTCAAACCTTATATATGGTTACAATGAGAATAGGTTCTGGAACCTTAGTGTAATTCCAAGAGCCGGTGTTGCTCGTAACTTTTGTCTTAATACGTATACACCACTTCTTGGTGCAGGTCTTCAGTCAATGTGGAGATTTAGTAATGAGGTAGGTGTTTATCTTGAAGGCTCATATAACTTCGCTACATCTGCTTTCTATAATCGTCCAACAGGAGGTTTTAAAAATGGATCTGAGAAATTCATGGATTTGAAGGTTGGTGTTTGCTACAACTGGGGTAAGAACACTTGGTCAAAGGCTGTTAATCTTGAGGATTATGAGGCTCTTTCTGAGGAGGCTTGTGCTAAGTTGAACGATCTTCGTGGTCAGCTCCAGAGTGAGCAGGATGAGAATGCTCGTCTTCGTGAAGAACTTGCTAAGAAGCCGGTTGAGGTACCTGCTCCAGCAGAACCAGAGAAGATTATTTGTGGAAATACAGTTTCAACATTCTTCAATATCAACTCAGCTAAGTTGAATTCTAAGAAGGATCTTATCAATCTTGAGGCTGTTGCTACAACAGCTAAGAATACAGGTGCTAAGGTTGTCATCACAGGTACTGCCGATAGCAAGACTGGTTCTTCTGCATACAACCAGACTTTGTCTGAGAATCGTGCTAAGGCTGTTGCTGAGGAACTTATCAACCTCGGTGTAAGTAAAGATAAGATTGAAACACGCGGTATTGGTGGTGTTAATGACGTTACTCCATACACTCTTAACCGTCGTGCAATTATCGAACTTAAGTAATAAAAAAGTATTGTAAGTTAAGCAGATAATATACAGAATCATAATGAGGTGTTGTCGTGGTGATAACACCTCTTTTTGTATTCTAAAGGTGGCATTTTTGCCGTTTTTGCTCCTCTTAGACTAAAAGTTGCTGCAAATGGATAAAAAATATGTAAGTAATGCTTATTAATAGAGAAAAAATATTTATCTTCGCAATGAAATTGTATAGTGGATAGAACTATTTGCTGTTTTGGAATGGTTATGAAGACGGTTGTTATACGTTCAATGCCCTTTAAGAGGATGATTTTAATGTCGATGATGCTTGGCTGTTTTACCTATGCATCCGCCCAGAAGATAATGGGTACACAGGGGTTGATGAATATACCGACTGCGGATATGTATCCGCATAAAACCTTTGTTGGTGGAGTCGATTATATAGCTTCGGGGCTTACAAATTATGACTTTCCCGTGTATAATTATTTTATTGACTTCACTCCATTTCCATTCGTAGAACTGACTTATCGTTCTACTCTGCTAAAGCTGAAGGAGGAATTGCCATCGGATTCATATTGTGAACAAGATCGTTCCTTTACTGTGAGATTGAGGCCTTTGAAGGAAAAAGATGGCACTTGTCTGCCAAGTGTACTCATCGGGTCAAATGACTTCTTCTCATATATGGGACATAGTTACTTCTCAGCTGTATATGGTGTCGTCACCAAGCATTTTCATGTGAATGGCTGTGGAACGTTTGGACTGTCTGCAGGCTATTTCGAGAAAATCGCAAAAGGTGTTGTGTATGATGGCGCTTTCGGGGGTATGGAGTATTCTCCAGAATGCTGTAAAGACTTTCGTGTTATGGTTGAATATGATACCAAAGGCATGAATTGTGGTTTTGAGATGAATTTGTTGCGCCACTTTAACCTGTTGGTTTATACAAGAGAATTCAATAAGGTTTGTGGTGGTGTTTCTTATCAATACACTATAAAATATTAGCATATGAAGATAGTAGTGTTGATAATGTTTGCAATCTTTAATTGCTCTTCCTGCTCAGCGCAGAATCCAGAGAGTAAATTGAAAGAACTTGGGTTTGAAAATGTCGATTTGACTTGCATAGGTGATACCATGTATCTCTCTGTTGAAGACCCTGTGTATCGAGGCACTTTCAGGGGGGCAGGTGTTGCTTTGAAGAATCTGTCTTTGCTTTGTCCGTCAATTCATTGTTATGATGTCGTGGTCAAGGAAGATAATGTTGATAAATATGCTATAAGTGCTCAAATAGAAAATGGTCATTGGAGGGTTGAGGTTGACTATAATAGTTCCAGAGTGAATGAGATAATTCGTTCAAATATGAATACAGGTAAGGCGGTAAGGAATTATAATAAGTCGGTCGGAAAAGTAAACGTTACTTTCTATCCGATAATCTCTTTCTCAAATAAGGTGACTTATAAGTTATTTACTTATGGAGTGATGCTGGCACCTGCCATAGAAACGAGTCTTTGGAAAGGAAATAGGGTAGTCGTTCAGCCAATTTTACCGTTGTTTGACAACTATGATGTGTTTGATAATTACGACTGGTATGGTGAGAGGCTTGGTGATTTTTCCCATTTTCAGCTCGGTTCAGTGACGATACAGCAAGATTTGGCTGATAATGCAAAATGGTGGGGACGAGTATATGCTGGGTTCTTCCATTATAATAATCTGGGATTGAATGCTGATTTTGGCTATCATCTAAATGATCGTATCGACATAGGTGTTAAAGCAAGTGCTACCAGGTGGCAGGATTTGAATGACGGGAAGTTGTGGGTTGAGGATGATGTGAAATATAGTGCTATTCTCTCTCTTAGTTATTATGAACCGAAGACTTCCACAGAGTTGAAAGTTACTGGCGGTCGCTATTTGTATGGCGATTATGGGGCAAGGCTTGATGGAATATGCCACTTTGGAGAGTATAGTATAGGATTATATGCTATCTATGCTGGCGACGAGTATAATGGAGGTTTCCATTTCTCTATACCTGTTGCAGGAAAGGCTCAGAAACGTATGGGATTTGTTTCCCTTCGCGTACCGGAATTCTTCGATTGGGAGTATTCTTTGGTTAATAATTATGAATGGAGTGGAAAAAGATGCGGTCAGATGGTTGAACCTCTACCGGCAAGAAACCGCTCAGGCAATTATTGGCAGGCGAGATATGTTCAATCATACCTACTGAAGTATCTTAATGGTGAGGTTGAATGATTATTATGAATAATGAAATAATGAAATAATGAAATATAAGAAATATAAAATTATGAAGAAATTTAGTTTTCTTATAAGTGTGACATGCCTTGTTGGCGCAAGTCTTTTGACTTCGTGCTTCAGTTCTGGTGGTGAAATTCCGGGCACTAATATTCGCTACAAGCAATATGAGGCAAAGTTCATTAACCCTGATGGCGTTAATGCTATTCATGCAGAATGTGAAGTGGATGGCTTGAAAGGATATGCCATAGTTGATGAAAAGACATCACAGGACTTGGTTAATGAACAACATATACCAGGTCTTTTGATTGTTCTGGAAACATATAAGGATGAAAATTTGAAGACTCTGAAAGCTCCGGAGGATGTGATAAATCCAAGCTATCAGTTTCCTACAACTTCAACGATGATTAAAGCTGAATGCCGTCCAAAAGAAACGAAGTTTGTCACTCCACTTGACTTGACTGTTTGTGGCGTGGATGATGATGTGGATTTTGATGGCATGGAATTCGAATTCTATTATAAGGGTGTGGGTAAGGAGAGTGATGAAGTACGTGAGGTAGAAGCTAAGTCTGACGGACTTCATACTACGATTCCATACTTCGGATTGAGTGGCCGCTGGATGTTTAGGATGAATTTTGACATTCGCTATGTGGAGCAGAGAGTTGCCACTTCTGATGAACTTACTGCAAAATGTGCTCGAACTAACACATCGGATTTGCAGAAAGCGGAGTACAAGGCGCCTCGTGGCTTTAAGACAGATACGAATAATCCATTCGTTGTGGAATTCTTGAAGCAATGGATTGGTGAACAGACAGAAGCAACGTTTGCTCATTATTATTCATGTTCTGTTAAGCCTGGTACGGAAGTGTTTCATTATGAACAGACGATTTATACTCTCTGCTTGACGTCTGGTTCGAAATCTTTCTATTTTGATGTATATGGCACACCTGTGGCAAAACATGATAATTTCATAAGTGTTGACCATAATGGTGGCTCTGGCGTTAACCCATAATTTACGGAGTAATTTTGCTTTTAATGGAGCGGTGCTCTGTTGTAAAAGTAAATTATAATATGTGTAAGGCAGGTTTCATTTTAGTGTGAAACTTGCCTTTTTTAGTTGGATAATAAAAAAAGACGTGCGATTTTTTAAAAAACTAATCATAAATGTACTTTAAATAGAGAATTAATTCTTACCTTTGTCGCAAATTATGTGAAAATATCTAAAGGTTTTATAAGAAAGTTAGGTGAAATCTTGTTTTGATGTATGAACAGAGTATTTGCGATTTTATGCATAAATGTAATGTCCATCTTCTCGGCTCAAGCTCAGAATGACATACACCTTTCACGTCAAAGCCTTGCAGAGCAGGGCTTCGAGAACATAAGTGTTGTCGTTGGCTCTGATACGGTATTTGCAGTTATTGAAGATCCTTCCTACCGCGGAACTTTCAGAGGTCCTGCAGAGGCGTTGAGGTTGCTACAGAAAAGTAATCCTGAATGTTCCCATTATGAATTGTCTGTTCTGGAGAATGGGGCATCGAAGATTGGTGTCCATGCAGTATGTAATTCGGGGAAATGGATTGTGAATGTTGATTATGATGTTAAAGGGGTCAATGATAGAATGAAAAATGATCGGCAACCTTATAGTAAGTGCTATGGAAAGGTTGATGTGAATTTGATTCCTATCTTTACTATTAACAATCATAGATATGATATGCTGTGTGAGTTTGGTGCTTTTTTTGCGCCATCTATAGAGACGTGTTTGTGGAAAGGCAATCGTTTAACAGTTCAGCCAATTATACCAATATACACAAACCTTGATAAGACGGATGCTAATCGAAATTTGAGACTTGGTGTTGCTTCTATCAGTCAAGATTTGTTTTATTCCGGTCGTTGGACGGGCAAGGTTGCTGCAGGAGTATTCTATCCACGTTATGCGGGATTTTATGGAGAGCTTGGCTATCATGTGAACGCGAACTTAGACATCGGAGCGCATGTGGGATATGCTTATACATCCTTTTTCTATGATGATAAGTGGTATATAGGTGAACCTTCAGTTCTCACTACAATGGCAAAGGTTTCGTACTACGAACCATGGAGCAGTTTCCAGTTGCAGGCACAGGCAGGTCGGTTCTGTTATGGTGATTGGGGTGTGCGAGTGGATTTGACTCGACACTTTGGAGAATATGCCATAGGTCTTTATGGAATCCTTACTGGTGGTGAGCATAATGGTGGCTTCCATTTTGCGATACCATTTGGAGGTAAACGACAGAGGCGTAAAGGCGTAATTCGTGTAAAGCTTCCAGACTATTATGATATGCAGTATAGCATGGTGTCATATTGGAGGTATGCGCTTGAGAATATGGGACAGGAGATGGAGGAAATACCAGATAAGAACCATTCTGCCCATTATTGGCAGGCGGATTATATAGAAAAATATATGCAGAAGTATCTTGATGGTACTTTTGAATAATAACGTAAAA
>CAMOVB010000105.1:0-10250 GCA_946626925.1 uncultured Prevotellaceae bacterium | reverse complement strand
CCTGCAAGCTGCTTTGGCTGATTGGCAACAATACCTACCGACTGACCATTGAAACGTGCAAATCCGATGATGATATTCTTAGCAAAGTTTGGCTGAACCTCGAAGAACTCACCGTTATCCACAATACCCGTAATGACCTGATACATGTCGTATGGCATGTTTGGATTGTCAGGAATGATGTCGTTAAGATAATCCTCCATACGACCTACTGGGTCAACGCACTCAACACGTGGAGTACGCTCAAGGTTGTTCTGAGGAATATAGCTGATGAGCTTCTTAATCATACCTATTGCCTCCTCCTCTGTAGAAGCAGTAAAGTGAGTGACACCAGACTTTGTGGCGTGAACACTTGCACCTCCGAGCTGTTCCTGAGTAACGACCTCACCAAGCACCGCCTTGACAGGTCCAGGGCCTGTAAGGAACATATATGAGGTATTCTCAACCATGAGGGTGAAGTCGGTGAGAGCTGGCGAATAAACGGCACCACCAGCACAAGGACCCATTATGGCTGAAATCTGAGGAATGACACCAGATGCAAGGATATTACGCTGGAATATCTCAGCATAACCTGCAAGGGCATTGATTCCTTCCTGAAGACGTGCACCACCAGAGTCGTTAAGACCAATACAAGGCACACCCACCTTCATGGCCATGTCCATCACCTTACATATCTTGAGGGCAAGCGTCTCAGAGAGTGAACCTGCGCTCACGGTGAAGTCCTGTGCAAAGACATAGACGAGGCGTCCGTCAATAGTACCAGAACCAGTTACCACACCATCACCGAGATAGTGCTTCTTCTCCATTCCGAAGTTAGTACAACGATGCTCAACGAACATGTCCATCTCCTCAAAACTGCCTTCGTCGAGGAGTAATGCGATACGTTCACGAGCCGTAAGCTTTCCTTTCTCATGCTGCTTGGCAATAGCCTTGTCGCCACCGCCAATACGTGCTTTCTTGCGGAGTTCAATCAACTCCTGTATTCTTTCTGTTTGTTTTGACATGAAATGCCCCCCGACCCCCAAAGGGGGCGGCCATCCGGAAAAAGGGGGAAGACAGCCTTTCTGATTTAGGAATACAATCTGTACGATTGAAATCCAACCGTACAGGTCAAAAAAATTATATAGTAGTATTTGCCCAATACCTTCAGTCATTATCCGAAGGACTCCCCCCTCAGGGGTCGGGGGGGCTCCTACTTCTTTGGCTCACAAAGTTCGGTGAGGACTCCTGCTGTTGACTTAGGATGGAGGAAACCAATCATCATGTTCTCAGCACCTGGACGTGGAGCCTTGTCAATGAGACGAACACCCTTGCCCTCAACCTCAACGAGAGCATCGGCAACGCCATCCTCCACAGCAAAGGCAACATGATGAACACCCTTACCGCCATTGGCAAGCCACTTGGCAATAGTACTGTCCTCTGATGTAGGTTCGAGAAGCTCAATCTTGACCTCTCCCACTTTAAAGAAAGCGGTCTTGACCTTCTGGTCAGCTACTTCCTCAACAGCATAACACTTGAGACCGAGTACACCCTCATAGTAAGGCAGTACCTCGTCAATACTCTGGACCCCTATGCCCAGATGATCAATACGTGAAATCTTCATAATCGTAAAAGTATTAGTATTATAGTTTTTATTGTTTATGGTATTCTTGGTATTGAAGACATGTCCTCTTTTCACCTCGAAGGGCAAACAAGCAAACACATCTTATGCCTAATCATGTAAAGTTTTGTATGTACCGACACGGTATCAGTAGCAAATATAGGTATAAATATTACTTGCACAAAAAAATCAGTAATTATTTTTTGCCATAGGACAAAAATTATCTTACTTTACCACCAGCAAACCAATGTTTACTCCAATATTGCTCATTCAAGTTGCTTATGATAACCCCCTTCGAAGAACTTGCATGAATAAACTTACCATTTTTCAGGTAAATGCCCGAATGACCAATCCTGCCACCCGAATTGTCGGTGGTGAAGAACACGAGGTCTCCTTGTTTCAACTGGCTCGCATTGACAGGTGTGCAGTATTTATGGAACATATCATAGCTGCTACACCTCTCAATCCTACGTGAATACACGCTGTTATAAAGACAATAAACAAGTCCTGAACAATCCACACCGCTACGGTCAGCACCACCACTACGGTAAGGCACGCCTATCCATGAAGCCGCCTGAGTCATGAGACGACCGTCATCACTACGCTCCACGTCAAAACCGAGCTTACGTCCTGCACGTGCAAGCTCAGACATGGAGACCTCTGAGGATGATGTCCCAGACGTTGCCACATTCACACGGTCACCAGACACACGTATGCTGCTTATAGGCTTACGTGTAGCCGTAGATGGTGATGAAGGCTCTGCCAACTTCTTGAGGGTACTGCACGAAGATAGCAATACCAGAGTGATAATGATGTAGATTATTCTTTTCATTCTGCAACGATTTACTCTTACTTTGGAAGTTAAGAGGAGTAAATTGGAGTAAAAAGGAGTAAAGAGACAATAGCCTATTCGTGAATTTAAAATCTTAAATATCAAATTTATGCGTTCCGAAAAGCATGTTCATGAAGATTAATATAAATAAAAAATCGACATTCCTATCATTCGTCTTTTTACTACCTTTTACTACTTTTTACTTCAATTAACTACAAATTAAGAAATTTTTATTCTTGTGTTACTGGTGCCTGACCCACGAAGTAATCCTCTATCTCCTTCATGACGTCCTTATGAGTTTCCTTGTCATAATCCATAAGAATCTTGCCATGCTCAAGGAGAGTGACACGAGTACAGATGTCTATGGTATGGGTAAGGTTGTGCGAACTTACAAGCACTATTGCACCTGTCTCCTTGTTGTAGTTCTCGATGACGCTCTTCATAGCAAGCTGTGAAGTAGGGTCAAGGAAGTTGAACGGTTCATCAAGGATAAGCAACTTAGGACGAGTAATCATTGCAGCAATGATTCCGACCTTCTGCTTGTTTCCCATTGAGAGGTTACGAATAAGCGTGTTCTGTCCGAGAACCTCACCATTCATGAATCCTGCGAAAGGCTTGAGACGTTCGTCAAGCTCTTCCTTGCTTATGTTTGACACCTTGGCAATGAAGTCAAAATACTCCTCTGGTGTGAGATAATCAATGAGGAAGCCACTGTCAACGTAAGCACCCGTAATCTCCTTCCAATCCTCGCTCTCAGCAGGATTGATGCCGTCAATGCTTACCGCACCCTCCTCAGGCTTGATAAGGTCGAGTATGGCACGGAACATGGTTGTCTTACCAGCACCGTTGTTACCTACGAGACCTATTATCTCACCGTCATTTACTGTATATTGTTCGATGTCGAGAGCCAGTTTCTCTCCGAAATATTTCTTTATATTTGATAATGTCAATGTCATAGTTGTTTGTATTTTTTTGAGTGTTCTAGTGGCTCTAGAAACTCTAGCGGCTCTAGATAATCTAGAAAAACTAGTAAATCTAGAAATCCTAGAAGCTAGCCAATTCTTAATTTTGAATTTTGAATTCTTAATTTTTAATACCTTACGCATTCCTGCTTGAACGGAAACCGTCCATATTGACGTAGCGACGAGCCATGAAACGGTTATAGACGTTGCGAAGCCACAAAGGATTGAGCGCAATGCCAATCACACCGAGCAATCCGAGGATGAGCGAGCTGTAATCAGGTACAAGTACCATGAGAGCATACATGATAATCATAGGGAGGAACAAAGCCACCATTGACACGATTATCTGCATCTTGTTACTACGACCTGCCCTTGTCAGTTTCTTGTTAAGGTCAATAGTCATGTTGTTGTAAACAGCCATCTGGAACAATGCAGGCATTACCACACCAGCAGAGAATAGCATACAGCCGATGCTCTCGCCTATCGTGCTCTTACCCTGAATGACAGGTACGAGGAACACGCAGAAAGGCACGATGAACATCATGAGATTGAAATAGTACTTTGCCTTGAGGAGCGAAAGAACCGATTCCTTACGAGCCATAAGGCCGTCGATATAGTTACCCTCCGGGCACATAGCATTGACAAGCATCATGTTGGCAAGTACACAATAGCAATACATGCTTATGTAAGCCTTCATGAAAAGGTTGTTGTCATAAACAGGTGTGAATGCCGTCATACATGAAAGCATCAACATGCACACAACACCGAGGATGAACTGCTTACGGATAACCGCATTACGCATGATTGACCTTACCTCAAGTTTGAGATACTCACCAATGATGCCGAAACGGTTGAATACAGACATCTCCCTTGACTTGACCTTTGACTCCTGTACCTCAGCAATCTCCTTGTAAATAGCCTTATTCTGAATGACAAGGTTGAGACAGAAGATAAGGACAAGTATCACACCAAGACAGATGAATGGCAATACACTTCCGTCAAGAATTGAACGCCACCACCAGAGACAAGCATTGTACAACCACTCTACATTGTCTCCGAATATCATCTGGGTGTATTCGTCATCAAATATTCCGCAATAGAAAAGGAAGGCGTAGATAGAAACAGGCAACATCGTGAACAGGAAGTTGCGGTTCATCAATGAACGCCATATAAGATAAACCTGACTGTGGATGGCAAAGATAAGCCACCATGCAAATATCCAGATGAAGAATCCTCCAAGGCCGTAGTAATGTGGCAACTGTATCAATCCGAATGGTACGAGGAAAAAGAGCCACACGATGTTGAAGGAAGAAAGAATCCTTCGTGTGAGGAACGTACCGATAAGGAACTTTACGGATATTGGCATCAGCTTGAATTGTTTGACTTCCTGTGCTGGTGTCTCTGTCAACATGAGACGTACAAGGAAATCAAGTGCGATGAACGCAATCATTCCTCCATCAATCAAATCAAATCCCTCAACAGGGCCATCCGACATGGCGTTGCCAAGGACAACACCGAAGAACAGGAGATAGGCACACCAAAAAGCGGCAAAGAGATAACCCAGCCACTTCATTGCCTTATTCTGTTCAAACATAATATGGCGCTTCTCTCCTAAATCCTTGGTCTTACACACCAAGCGGTAAAGTCGCCAGTATTCTTTCGCTTTCATAAAACGTGTTTTTATTTGAGTTTGAGTTTTCAAGTTTGTAAGTTTTTGAGTTTTTTAGTTCTTGCGGAGAGAGTTTTTTGAACGAAAATTTAGAAAATTAAAGAAAATTTTTCCCTCTGTTTTTTTATGCCTCCGGATTATGGAGGTGCCGCAAAGCGGCCAATTAGAACTTAGCGAAGCGGTCTCACTGACCAACGGGAAGTAAAAACATGGGGAAAACCAAAGAAAACAAAAGAAAACCATTTTTACTTCCAGATGGAAGTAGAACAAAAGAAAACCTTCCTACAAAGAAAAAGAATGTTTTTTCTTGTTTTTGTTCTGTTTCTTGTCTGTTTTTCTAATTGGCACCTTAGTGCACAAAGAAGAACAGAAACAAAAATTTTCTTTAATTTTCTAAATTTTCGTTCTTTATTCCAAATCTTAATTCTTAACTCTTAATTCTTAATTTGGCAGAGGTCTGCCAAATACTTCTCAGCTTCCATGGCTGCCTTGCATCCACTGCCAGCGGCTACGATTGCCTGACGGTAAAGAGGGTCAGCAACGTCACCTGCGGCAAATACTCCTGGGATGTTTGTCTTAGGAGTAGCACCCTCGGTAATGATGTAACCTGTCTCGTCTGTTGCAATCCAAGGCTTGAACACATCAGAATTTGGCTTGTGACCGATGGCGAGGAAGAAACCGTCGATAGGAAGGTCATAGCGACGCTCGTCTGACTCTCCCTTGCGATGAACAAGGTGAGCACCCTCAACACCGTCAGCACCATAGAGGCCCTCTGTGTTTGTCTCATAGAGAATCTCAATCTTAGGATTGTTCTGTACCCTATCCTGAAGAATCTTACTTGCACGGAGGAATGGCTTACGGACGATAAGGTAAACCTTGCTTGCAAGGCTTGCAAGATACATTGCCTCACCGCAGGCAGTGTCACCACCACCTACTACGGCTACGACCTTCTTACGATAGAAGAAACCGTCACAAGTGGCACATGCACTCACGCCCTGTCCCATGTATTTCTTTTCGTCTGAAAGACCGAGGAACTTGGCACTTGCTCCTGTAGCGATGATGACAGCATCTGCCTCCACCTCTGTCTCGTCGTCAAACGTGAACTTGTAAGGAGCACTTGAGAGATCTGACTTCACGCAGATATGCTGACGAACCTCTACGCCGAACTTATCTACCTGCTCGCGCATAAGGTCCATGAGTTCACTACCTGATATTTCCTCTGGATGTCCAGGGAAATTCTCTACCATGTCTGTTATTGTCAACTGTCCTCCTGGCTGTATTCCTTCGTACAATACAGGATTGAGATTTGCTCTACTTGCATATATTGCGGCTGTGTATCCAGCAGGACCTGAGCCAATGATTAAGCAACGAATATGTTCCATATTAATTTAAGTTTAAGAGCAGACCCTCTCCCCAGCCCTCCCCCTCTATGGGGAGGGAGAAGTTACCAAGGGAACGAGCGCCCTGGATGGCATGTTAATTATTAATTGTTAATTATTAATTATCAATTGTCAATTATCAATTATCAATTGTCCCCCTATCTCAAGTCAATGACCTCGACTTTCGGATATTTCTTCTTGTCGAAAGTGAAGGTGGAGGCAGGGAAGTTCTGCTTTGAGGCAAAGCTGTTGACCTTTATCTCCATCGTGCTCTTTGCCTCTGTCTTGATGTAGGTTGGCTGATACGACTTCTTTGACATTCGTACCGTGATACGGTTGTAAGCACTGCCCTTCTGTCCCTTGAGGATTACCTCGTATTCTGTGGATGATGACTTGCCCATTGAGCAGTCGTAACCTTTCTTATATAGAGTGAGGAAAGAATACGGATTCATTCGTGCCACTTCCTTGGCACTCGGATGAGACACGTTGACCTCATCGTTCACCACCACATAGTTCCACATTGACTTACCGTCAAACCAGATGATAAGGTCACCTGTGTTCAACTGGAACTTGTTGCCGGAGATACATATCGTGCCACCTGCATTGTTACCATTCACATTGGCAGAGAATCCTATCTTCACGTTTCCAGCCTTGGTAAACGCCGTGGCTGCCTTGTCAAGAATCTTTTTTGCTTCCTGTGCCTTCACGTCCGTAACGGTAAGGAAGGCAAGGAGTATGAGAATAATGCTTGTTATCTTCTTCATAAAAATACTTTATCTTTTTGTGAAGTTAAGAAGTTAAAGGAGTTGCTGAAGTTAAGACGAATGTCTGTTCGTCGAATCTTAAAAGAATATCTTCATAACTTCTGTATTCATAACTTCTACAGATTATCCAATCGAATTCAACAAACTCTCGAGTGTCAAGTGGTCTTGTATGAGAACCTGACGTGGCTTAGAGCCAATCTGTTTGCCCACTACACCCATCTTCTCGAGCTGATCCATAATCTTACCTGCACGGTTGTAGCCGATTGAGTAGTTACGCTGAATCATGGATGTTGAACCCTGCTGAGTGCTTACCACGAACTCGGCAACCTCGGCAAAGAGTGGGTCGAGGTGCTTGCTGTCCATTGAGCTTGAGCCACCCATGTCGCCATCACCCTCAGTTGGAACATCAGGGAGGTAGAGCGGATGTGGATAAGCCTGCTGACGTGCAATGAAGTGACAGATGTTGCTTACCTCAGGAGTATCGACAAATGCACACTGTACACGCACTGGCTCTGCACCTGCAAGGTAGAGCATGTCACCCTTACCGATGAGCTGGTTGGCACCTGAGCGGTCGAGGATGACGCGTGAGTCCATCATCGAACTTACCTTGAACGCGATACGTGTTGGGAAGTTGGTCTTGATTGCACCTGAGATGATGCTTGCCTGTGGACGCTGAGTGGCGATAATCATGTGAATACCCACGGCACGTGCCAACTGGGCAATACGACAGATAGGAAGCTCAACCTCCTTACCTGCGGTCATGATAAGGTCACCGAACTCATCGACGATAACGACGATGTAAGGCATGAACTCGTGGCCGTGTTCAGGATTAAGCTTACGCTCCTTGAACAGTGCGTTGTATTCCTTGATGTTACGCACGCCAGCCTTCTTAAGCAGGTCGTAACGAGTATCCATGAGTACGCAGAGTGAGTTGAGTGTCTTGACAACCTTCTGCACATCCGTGATGATGCAATCCTCTTCTTCCTCAAGACGTGCGAGGAAGTGGTTCTCGATAGGAGAATAGATGCTGAACTCTACCTTCTTAGGGTCAACCATCACAATCTTCAATTCGGATGGATGCTTCTTGTAGAGGAGTGAAGTCACGATGGCGTTAAGTCCTACTGACTTACCCTGACCTGTGGCACCTGCCACGAGGAGGTGTGGAGCCTTGGCAAGGTCGAACATGAACACCTCGTTGGAGATTGTCTTACCCACGGCACATGGAAGTTCCATTGTGCTCTCCTGATAAGTGCGGCTGCTGAGCACGCTCTCCATTGACACGATGCACTTCTTCTTGTTCGGTACCTCGATACCTATTGTTCCCTTGCCAGGGATAGGAGCGATGATACGAATACCCTCGGCAGCAAGTGAGAGGGCAATATCGTCCTCAAGGTTACGAATCTTGCTGATACGTGTTCCCTCGGCAGGAACTATCTCGTAGAGCGTGATTGTAGGACCTATCGTTGCCTTGATACTTGCGATTTCCACACCGAAGTTCTTGAGCACCTGCTGAATGCGCAACTTGTTGGCATTCTGCTCAGCCATGTCGATGGATGGGAGTGAGCTCTCGCCATTGCTCTCAAGGAGGTCAAGAGTAGGATACTTGTATGTCTCCAGATCCAAGTGTGGGTCGTATGGAGCAGTAGGGTCAAAGTCACGGACAATCTCACCCGTACCACGCTCTGTCTGAGTCAAGGTAACATCGAGGTCAAGACCGTCATTCTCCTCCCCTACCCTCTGGGCATTTCCATGAGGAGTGTCCAAGGATTCTTCTTCGCTTTCTGTATTTGTGATTCCCTGGGCATTGAGTGCAGAGAGTGCATCTGCAATGGCAAGGGCATCGTCCTTTTCATTTGTGAGGTCGAGAGAGATGGTGTTAGGAGAATCAGTTGACTCGGCATCGTCCACGACGATTTCTTCATCTTCCTCTGCCTCTGCATCATTACCCTCAGCATTGGCAATGCCGCTTTCGTCCTCAGCCACATCAACGTCATCATTTTCCACGTCGTCCTCATCTTCTTTATTCTCTGTCTCCACAGGAGCATTGAGAGCTTCGGCAACTGCGGCTTCGGCAGCAAGGGCGGCAGCAGCAGCGGCTGCCTCTGCCTTGAGACGACGCTTCTCCTTCAGCTTGTTGAGGAAAGAGAGACGGAAAAGACCACGGATGACTTCCACCGTCTTGGTGCTGATGTAAACGAGGAAGAAGACAGCAAAGAGTGCAAGCGAACAGATGATACCCGGCACTCCCACACGTCCAGCGAGATAGTCAATCACGAGGATGCCGTGCATTCCTCCGAGCTTGAGGAACGAGCGGTCAAGATATGGGATGTAAGCACCGATGAAGGCAAGGCACACGCTGAGCCAAAGCATGAACAGTGCCGAGAAGATGAACTTCTTGACAAGTCGGATGCGGTACACATTCATCAGTCGGAATCCTACGAGGATGAAGAACGGAGGAATGATGAATGAGGCAAGGCCGAAGCAGTTGTTGAGAAAGAAGAAAGCCGTGTTAGCACCCAGTGAGCCGCACACGTTCCTTATGTCGTGGCTGTCATAGTCGCCATTGCCGTCAAGGAGTGAATAATCCACGTCACCCGTGAAGAGGTATGATATGAAGGCAATGAGCATGAAGATGGCAAATAACACAAGAGCAAAGCCTATACCAAAAAAGGATAGACTTTGCTTTCCGACACCCTCATACGCATTCAAAGTCGAAGAACCGTCATCGACCTCTGGTTTCAGTTTACCTTTGCTCTGAGTTGATTTCTTTGTTGTCTGTTTAGTGGCCATTAATAATATTTACATTCAAGTTTCGCTTACGCTTCACTTGCAAGGAGTTAAAAAGAGGAGTTAACTTCGTGGAGTTAAAGAGGAGTTAAAGAGGAGTTAAAAAGACGAATGTCCGTTTTGGATAAACGAAAATTTAGAAAATTATGGAAAATTTGTTTCATCTCATTTTCTATTGTTTTCGTTCTCATTTTTACGAAGAATATTATAAGAAATTTTACCTTCGGTGAGAAAAGTTCTTTAATTTTTTTAATTTTCGT
>CAMOVB010000104.1:0-10270 GCA_946626925.1 uncultured Prevotellaceae bacterium | reverse complement strand
CAGCAAACAATCAAACGTCTTTTTAACTTCCTATATAACTCCATTTTAACTACAATTTAACTACAAGCTAAACTTGAATTAGTTATTTGTCTGTACGGAAAGGAACGACTGGCAGTCCTCGCATTCCATGTAGCTTGCCGATGGCGAAGTTCTTGAAGCAGTACCTCACGTTCTTCACCTCACTCACCTCTGGACACACGAGCTTGAGGAAACAACCTTGCGGTTGTGTTCTCCAGTCGGATGCTGCCCACACGATGGCTGGGTGGAATATGCCGTCAGCTCCAGCCGCCTCAAATCCTTCTATATTCTCAAGGCGGTCAAAGCCGTCAGTTGCATTCTTGAAGTATAGGTATGTCACCTTGCCCTTGTCGTTAGGGTTGTTGGCAACAGGCGTACCAGCAATGACAGCCTTGTCCTCGTCATTTGCCTCTACCGTTTTCATGAAGTCAAACTCAGGAGCATCTGCCACAATGCCCTTCACATCATAGTCCATCACGGCAGCCATGTATGCAAGTCTCTGACCAATCTCCAGTTTCTTCGTTCCATGAATCTGCTTTGGCTCGTAGTCATAGATAAGGTCAGAAGTGCATACGCATCCACTATAAGGAAGAGTCTTTGCTATCTTGTGTTGAGCCTCGCGGAATTTGGCTGCCCAGTCGCCATTGACATTGTCATAATGATAAGGCGGTAACTCTACCATGTAGATAGGCAGATTGTCATTTGTTTGTTTCCACATTTTGCGCCATAGATTCACCATGGTAGTGAAACGCTCAATATATTCCTGTTCTTTACCCACATTACTCTCACCTTGGTTCCAAAGGAAACCCTTTATCGTGTAACCGGCAAGAGGGTAGAGCATACCATTGTACATCACCATCTTTCTGTGATAGTCGGCATCATCCATAGGCTTTAGTCCGTCTGGATAAGTCTCAAGTATCTCCTTTGGCAACCAACCTTCCACGCAGCTGCCACCCCATGAACAGTTGATGATGCCCACGGGAACATCAAGTATATCCGTAAGCGTGCGTGCAAAGAAATAGCCGCAGGCAGAGAACCCTGGCGCATTTTCAGGCTCACAGGTCTTCCACGTTCCTTTCGTCTTGTCTTGTGGAGTAAGAGCATCGGTATGCTCAATCGTCACGCATCTTATGCTTCGCTTGTATTTTCCTGACTGTGCGATTGCCTCGTTAGCACCTTCTACTGGACAGTTCCAGAAACCGCCAAGAGGCATCTCCATATTTGACTGACCAGAGCAGAACCATACCTCACCGATGAGCACATTATCTATCGATACTGTCTCTCCATCCCCTTTGACGGTAATAGTATGTGTGTCATAACTTGCCTTAGGAGTGTTAATCACGACCTCCCATCTGCCACTCTTGCCGTCAGCCGTGACTTGGTACTTAGTCTTGTCCCACGAAACGCACACCTCCACTTTGGAATCAGGCTTTGCACATCCCCACATCTTTGCTCCTGCAGATTGCTGTAGCATCATGTTGCTACTGAATATCTCTGGTAACTCAAGAGCGTATGACGACATTGCTGCCACACATAGTAAAATAGTAGTAAGTATTCTTCTCATCGGTTTTAGTTTTTGTTTATATAAGTTAGTGTAAGTAGTCCAACATCATTGCTCTTGTGTAATTGGTAAAAGAACCATTATGCTGTCATTTTTTGAGTTGTTACATTTGAATCTAATTGGTATAGAATACTTCATTCGCACTATTTTCTCTCCAATCTGCCCAGGTTCCCATTTCGGCATCTTCTTGACAATGCGAAGAGCCTCTTCGTTTAGCCTTGAGTCTGTCGATCTTATTATTTTGAAATCCGTGAGACTTCCGTCCGTTTCCACATAAAAGCAAACAATAACGCGTCCCTCAACACCTTCTTTCTTTACGCATTCAGGATAGCGCATTTCTCGTTTAATAAAGTCCAATAGGGCTTTATCACCTCCAGGGAAACGTGGAGATCGCTCGATATTTTCGGATGAGACTTCTAAATTCTTAACAGAAATTTCATCTTCTGTGATTTGCTGATCTGCATTATTCCTTGGATTAACTGCATGTGCTGATGAAAACAACAACAATAATATTGATAATAATCGAACTTTTATTTTCATGTCATTAATGTTTTATGCGTTTTGAAGTATTATTTTTAAGCATTACCTATAGGTTGTCAAAATTGTAATAGGTTATACTCGTTGCAAATATATGATTATTTTGGGAAAGCACGCAAGTTATTCGATTATATATTCTGTACTTTTATTGCACAGGATGATAATTGGATAAAATAGTATTGTTTTCATTGCGTGATAATATAAATTTACTCAACTTTAGCAAGCTCCTGTTGATAGGTTATGATGTTGTCTGGTCTTAAGTTATTAGGTTTGATACTTGCCGCATGTACAATCAAATTAAAAAGCCCGGCTCTCACGAGTCAGGCTTTATTACTGTTATTCAACTTAACCAAAAATCAACTATTTCCTAATAAAATGTTATTGTTTGTTACTACTTTGTATGGTTGTTATGTTTTGTGCTTTTGCTGTGTTATGAGATTATGTTTACAGCAAAACAACATGATAATTGTCAATTGTTTATTTTCTTCCTCCACGCTATAAAGCCATAAGTGGCGATGATGATGAAGCAGAGCAATGGAAGGGAATAGCTCACGTTGACGGCAGGACGTCCATAGAGTGTACCGAGGTCGATGATGGCACCCTGAAGCGGTGGCATGAGCGCACCTCCTACGATTGCCATCACGAGGAAGGCGGCACCAAGGGTGGTGTCCTTGTCACTTACGTTCTCAAGGGATATTCCGTATATCGTTGGGAACATAAGGCTCATGAAGAGGCTTATACCTATGAGGCAGTAGAGCCCTGGCATACCTACGATGATGATTGCTCCCAGTGAACAGATGGCTGCTCCCACTCCGAAGATGCCGAGGAGTTTACGGCTGTCCACATAGTTCATAAGAAATGTGGAGAGGAATCGTCCGCAGAGGAACATGGTCATTGCCACGATGTTGTAGTTCTGTGCCGTTGCCTTGTTGATACCGAGGTTGTCAGCATACTGGATGATGAATGTCCACACCATTATCTGTGCTGCCACATAGAACATCTGTGTAACGACGCCATAGCGATAGACTCCGTTGTGCCACAGATTGCGAAGCGTCTGACCTGTCGTGTTGCGCTCGTCTGTGCCCTCGCCATCCTTCTTAGGTATCTTGACAAGGGCAATGACGATGAGTATCGACAGTACCACGAGTCCGAGGATGACGTATGGGTCACGAATGACGGCAAGGTCATGGAGTCGGATGTCTGCCTTTTCTGCCTCAGAGAGCGTGGAGAAGATGATGTTGCCCTCTGCGTCACGTCTGTCGGAGATCAGGTTTGGGAGTACGACCAATGATGCTACAGCCATGCCGCTGAGCGAGCCCATAGGGTTGAATGACTGTGCAAGGTTGAGTCTTCGTGTTGATGTTTCCTTGCTTCCGAGTGAGAGGATGAACGGATTAGCCGTTGTCTCAAGGAAGGCAAGTCCGAAGGTCAGAATGTACAGAGATACACAGAAGAATGAGAACATCTGGTATTCTGCCGCTGGTATGAAGAGGAATGCGCCCGTGGCATAGAGTGCCAGTCCGAGGAGTATTCCGCTCTTGTATGAGTATCGTCGGATGAATAGTGCCGCAGGTACTGCCATCGTGGCGTAGCCGCCATAGAAGGCAAACTGGATGAGAGATGCCTTGGAGGCACTAAGCTCCATTACTGTCTGGAATGCTGCCACCATCGGATTCGTGATGTCGTTGGCGAATCCCCACAGCGCAAAGAGCGATGTGACGAGGATGAATGGCAGGAGAAATTTTCGTTCTACGAGTTTTGATTTCATAATCGTTTTTTTGTTGCAACTTTGTTTTAGTTTCTGAGTTTTTAGGTTTTTGAGTTTTTAAGTTCAAAAGGTTCAAGGAACATAGTTCCTCATTCCTAATTCCTCATTAAAATTCATGGTTGCACAAAGTTACGACATTTAATTGAAATCAACAAGTATTCTGAACACTTTACCAGGGTTCTCGCTCCACCATTTCATGGTGTCGAGTGCTGCTTCTGGTTTGATGACCTTGGTAATGAGTGTCTCTGTTGGGCAAGTACCACGCTCAAGATACTTGATTACGGCACGGAAGTCGCTTGGTGTAGCGTTACGGCTGCCGCGGATGTCAAGTTCTTTCTGTACGAAGAGCTTGGTTGTGAATGTGACATCTGCCTTTGCATAGCCGATGCACACTACACGTCCAGTGAAGCTTACCTCGTTTACAGCCATCTGGTATGTGAAAGGACTGCCGACTGCCTCGATGATGACGTCAGGACCGAATCCTCCAGTCATCTCTGAGAGACGTGCATGAACGTCATCTGTCTTTGAGTTGATAGTGTATGTTGCACCCATCTGACGTGCAAGAGCAAGCTTGTCGTCGTCGATGTCTGCTGCTATGACTACTGCGCCACGGGTAACACTACGTACGATAGCACCCATGCCGACCATTCCGCAACCGATGACGAGAACAACGTCGATGTCTGTCACTTGTCCACGGCTTACAGCGTGGAAACCTACCGACATTGGCTCTATGAGAGCACAAGTCTTGGCATCGAGGTTACCTGCTGGGATAACCTTTTCCCAAGGAACGGCGATGTATTCCTTCATGGCTCCATTGCGCTGAACGCCCAGAGTCTCGTTGTGCTGACAAGCGTTCACACGTCCGTTGCGGCATGAAGCACAGTTGTTGCAGTTGGTGTATGGATTGCAAGTCACGACCATTCCCTTTGTGAGGTTGGCAGGAACATCTGCTCCTACCTCTTCAATAATCGCACCAATCTCGTGTCCTGGGATAACTGGATTGAGTGCCATGGTGTTGCGTCCCATGAATGTGTTGATGTCTGAACCGCAGAATCCTACGTATTGTAACTTGAGGAGTACCTCACCAGCGCCACATTGTGGCTTCTCTATATCTACAATATTCAACTCCTGAGAGTGTGAAATCTGTATTGCTTTCATTATATCTTTTGAGTTTTTTGAGTTCTTAAGTTTGTGAGTTTTTAAGTTTTTAAGTTTTTAAGTTTGTAGGTTTGTGAGTTTTTAAGTTTGTGAGTTTGTTGGCTCTTCAACTTTTCAACTTTCAACTCCACTTTTAACTTTTAATTTTTAACTTTTAACTCTAAAGCTCGCAAGGCGAGCTTTAGTTTGGAAGTCTTAGCAAGTCTAAGGAAAAAGGAAGAAGCGAAAATAATAGTAGTTCTTTTTCTATCGATTCTATCCTTAGTCTTAGTTAATTGATGCATGCGTATGATCAGGCCTCTGCCTTAATCCATAGAGCTTGCCTTCAGACTTCGATATCTGTATCCGTAGTACGCACATACTGCGAAACAGACCATAGGTACGATGTATGCGATGTGATATAACTGTTCGTTTGAATTCATGATGTAAGCCGTGAACTGTGGTACGCAAGCGTTACCCACGATTGCCATCACGAGGAAGGCAGAACCCGACTTTGTCTTTGGACCTAATCCTACGAGTGCAAGAGAGAACTGGGTAGGATAGATGATGGACATGAAGAATGATATTCCTATCATAGCGTAGAGTCCGACATAGCCTCCGAATGTGATGACTACGATGCAGAGCAATACGTTCATCACGGCATAAACCTGCAAGAGCTTTTCCGGTGCAATCTTGACCATGAGCATTGTTCCTATCCAACGTCCAAGGAGGAACGCAAGCATGTAGAAACCGAATGCGGTCGTTGCCACGGACTCGTCTATGCCTACATATGTACAGCAATACACGAGGAAGAGGCTGTTGATGGCTGTCTGTCCACCGTTATAGAAGAACTGTGCAATCACACCCCAACGAAGGTGAGGGAGACGCAAAGTGCTGAAATCAATAAGTTTCTTGTTGTTGTCCTGCTCATCGCTCTCGTCCTCCACCTTTGGGAGGTTGACGATAAGGAGAGCCACGGCTACCACGATGAGTATGACTGCAAGGATGAGGTAAGGCATCTTCATTGAGTCTGTCTCTGCCTGTATGTAGGCATCCCATCCTCCTGCATAGTCGGCAGGAATGGTCTCACGTGTG
Source organism: uncultured Prevotellaceae bacterium (assembly GCA_946626925.1). Lineage (GTDB taxonomy): Bacteria > Bacteroidota > Bacteroidia > Bacteroidales > Bacteroidaceae > Minthosoma. The sequence continues at coordinate 4,154 of CAMOVB010000104.1, read as the reverse complement.
TAGTTCTGACCGCTGAGCACCAGCTTACTGAGGAACATGGCTGCGATGAATGCACCAAGTCCGTTGAACGACTGTGCGAGGTTGAGACGGCGTGTAGCACCCTCTGGGTCACCAAGAGCCGTGACGTATGGATTGGCTGCAGTCTCAAGGAAGCACATTCCTGTGGCGATAATGAAGAAGATACAGAGATATACGGAATACTGCTTGACCATGGCTGCAGGGAAGAACAGGAGTCCACCTGCGGCAGCAAGCAACAGACCGACAATGATACCAGACCTATAGCTGAATCGCTTCATGAACATGGCGATAGGAATAGGACAGATGAAGTATGCAAGCCAATATGCACTCTCCGTGAATGAAGCCTCAAAAGGATTGAGTTCACAGGTCTTCATCAGCTGCCTAATCATCGTTGGCAACAGGTTACTGCTTATTGCCCAGAGGAAGAAAAGGCAGAAAATCAGTATCAGAGGTATTGTATTCTTTCTCATTATTCAGACATATTTTTGATGTATGGCAACTCAGGGAGATTCTTGAATCCGTAGAAATCCTTGGCATTCTCTCCGAGGAACATACACTTTTCTGTTTCTGTTAATTCGTTTGATTTGGTTACGAAGTCGTATGACATCTTATAAGTTATGGCTGTAATAGTACGAGGGTAGTCACTTCCCCACATAAGCCGCTCCATACCCACGAGGTCGGCAGCCTCGCGAATACTCTTTATGGCTGATGGGTAAGGGTAAAACTCGCTGTTGTACAGCCAAGTAATACCTCCCGATTCTATCATCACGTTCTTGCTTTCACGGGCAAGCAGAATCTGACTCTTGAAGCTTGGAGTGGTTACCATACCGAAGTGGCCTATTGCCACCTTCAGTTCGGGACATTCCTGTATGACCTCAGCCATCTCACCAATCTGATGGGCATCCTCTCCGAGGCACATGGAAAGAATCATTCCCTCCTGCTCCATGTACTTGAACATCGGCATCATGGTGTGGAGTGACTCGTGCACACGATGTCCTGGAATGGCAATTCCACGGAAGCCCTTATTGTGCACATTCTTTGCCTCATCGAGGTTGAAAGCCATACCCATGCAGAAGAACCTGTCTGGGTAACGCTCCATGACACTCTGAAGATACTCGTTCTGATTGCCGTCAATCAGCTCCTGCACAACCACGGCTCCGCCCACCTGAGCATAATCCATGTTTGAGAGGAAGACCTCAGCCGAGTTCACACCATCAATCATGAACGGAGGAATCATCTGTACCTCCTCATCCATGAAGATGCTGCGTCCGTTCTTCAGCGTCTTGATGGTCTTGCCATCTACCTTGGTATCTTGTCGCAACCATAGGTGCGAATGTGCATCGATTATCATAATCTGAAGAGGCTCCACCCAACCTCCCCGAGAGGAGGAGAATAAAGATACCTCGTTTTGGTATGGTCTTTTATAAATTATAATTCTTTTCCAACACAGAGAGCTCAGAGAGTTAAAAAGTTGAAATTATGGCGTTCGAAATAGCCGAGCTAAGCTAACTCCATTTATAACTTATAACTTTTAATTTTTAATTTTTAACTCTAAGGTTAGCTACGCGAACCTTAGGTGTTCGCCCAGCTTACACGCTTCTGGTCTCCGATAATCTCTTGTACCTCCTTAACGAGCTGCTCATTCATAGGCTCATTTGCCCACTCGATGTTACGCTTTACGTTTTCTGGATTAGCTGAAGAGAAGAGAGTACCAGCAATACGAGGATTGTTGACAGAGTACTGGATGGCAAGCTTCTCAATCTCGTAGCCCTTAGCCTCACAATGCTTTGCAGCCTTTGCGCAAGCCTCAACGAGAGCCTTTGGAGCTGGGTGCCAGTCTGGCACACCACGACGTGAGAGAAGTCCCATGCTGAGTGGAGAAGCGTTAATCACGCCCACGCCATTGCTCTCGAAGTAGTCGAGGAAATCCACGAGCTTGTCATCATTAAGACAGTAGTGGCAGAAGTTGAGTACGCTCTCCACAGTTCCCGCAGGTGCGTGGTCGATGACCCACTTGAGGTTTTCCAACTGAAGGTCTGTGATGCCCACATGACCCACGATACCCTTGTCACGAAGCTCGACAAGAGCAGGAAGAGTCTCGTCCACCACCTTCTGGAGACCTCCAGGGAGCGAAGCCTGAAACTCAATATCGTGTACATTGATGATGTCTATGTAATCTACGTTGAGACGCTCCATACTCTCATACACGCTTTCTGTTGCACGCTTACCAGAGTAGTCCCAAGTGTTCACACCGTCCTTGCCATAGCGTCCCACCTTAGTGCTGAGGTAGTACTTGTCGCGTGGGATAATCTTGAGAGCCTTGCCGAGAACTGTCTCAGCCTTGTAGTGACCATAGTAAGGGCTGACGTCGATGAAGTTGATTCCTCCCTCGATGGCAGTCTCTACAGCCTTGATAGACTCTGCCTCTTTTGTCTCATGAAACACGCTTCCGAGCGATGAAGCTCCGAACGACAGACTTGAAATCTTAAGTCCCGTTTTTCCTATCTCAGTATATCTCATTATATATAAATAGTAATCTTAAAACCTCAGTATTAGTATTATGCTTCAGACTCCCATCATGTCATCCTTAGCTTTTATCACGTTGCAAAGGTATGGATTATTTCTCACACATACATTGGACTTTTTTATCCTAAAGTAGGACAAAACGAAACTGCACGAGTTTTTGAGTTCTAAATTTTGAGTACTTATTCCGTGTTTTTTATACAAAAAAACGAGAAGGATATGCGTTTATTCTTACATTTTTTCATACTTTTGCAATTCACTAAAATAATGATTTTGCAAATGGAACATCAAATGTTATTCAACATCTGTGGATGGGTTGCCAGCATAGGTCTTATCCTTGGTTATCTTCCCCAAGCCATCCATACTATCCGTACGCGTAACACAGAAGGAATCTCGCTACCAGGCTTCAGCATGATGTCTGTAGGCTGTTTTGCTTTTGTGGTACAAGGTTTCATAAGTGATAACTATTATATGCTTTGCACCAATCTCATTACGTTTGTTTGTAGTGTTATCATCTTTGTCATAAAGATTAACAACGACTACCGTAAGAAGCGATAACGTATTCCTCCTCTTTTATGCCACTGCTAATAAAGTGAGGAAACCATATCGGTCTATGTTTCTCAAATTATTAATTCTATGGGGCTATTCCTATTCACTTTAGTATTTCCCCCCAATTGTATAGGACAATTCACCCTGAAAGCTATTGTAAAAGCCACTATCTTTGCAACATCAAAAATAAAAACCAAACGCCCAAAGTTCCAAAGGCGTTCCGAAACCGAAAGGCAGAGGTTAACAGGGAACTCACGATTATGAAGACTTTCAAGACTTTTGCTTTAGCAGCAATAATGACAATATTCGGTACAGCAACATCATTCGCAGGCCGCACACCAGATTTGAGACACAACAACCGCAACAACACAACTGTTGTAGTTATCGACCATAACCGTCATCATCATGACATAAAGTGTCACAAGCCACATATCAAGACTCATCGTCATCTCAACCGTCCTGTTGACCGTTGTCTCTGCAAACATTGCAAGAAGATGCGTCATGACATGGCGAAGAAGATGCATCGAATGGAGAAGGCAAGACGCCATCGTAGATAATGAGTAAAAATTGTTATTCATATAAATAAGATGACGTATTCTGTCGTATCACGCATACTCTTTTGATTAAATATAAGAAGGTTAGTTATTGATAATGATGGAAAGAGGAAGCCGAGATGGCTTCCTCTTTTTGGGGGTACGTTCAGCATGAGTATCAGCTATTTAAATCAAATCATACACGGATAAACAGGATTATTTACTCCTCATTGGCTGTCGTTTGTACGTTGTACCTTCGTCATGACGTATTTACTACCTACTCCTGTTTTTTTAAGAACCCGCCAGCGCAGCTGGCTAAATTACCAACTATTCTCACCGAAGGTAATCTTAACATGTATTTCTCATTCCTCATTTATCATTGGTTTCGTTTTGTCCTATCCTCGTGCCATTTTACATATTGTCTCGCAATGTGTATTTTGTGAATCGCTCTCGCGAACCCAATTTTTTTTGATCGCGATAAAAAAATTTTTTGATCGCGATAAAGTTAAAATTGGTTCTTTGGGAAAGGTG
>CAMOVB010000103.1:0-10274 GCA_946626925.1 uncultured Prevotellaceae bacterium | reverse complement strand
TTAATCTGTCAGAAGAGAAACTCGAACGTTATAAGACAGAGAAGAGGATCGTAAATAATGGTCAGGATGCATCTATGGATGCAAGTCAGAATGTACAATATGCAAACAAACTTGCAGAATTAGGCACTCAGGTTCATCTCCTTGACTTTCTTATCGAGTACGTTAACAACATGAAGGAGCTTGATGCTATTCCTAATAATATTAACATCACAGATCCTGCGTTGAACACGATGATAACTAAGTTCAACGAGATTATCTTTGACCGTAAGCGTCTTCTCCGTTCAGCTAACGAAAATAGCCCGACTGTAACTCAGAAGACAGAGTTGGCAGAGAGCTATCTTGGAAGTATCAAATCTTCTCTTGCAAGTGCTAAGAAAGGTTTGACAATCCAGCAGCAAGGAATACTTAAGCAGCAGAATAAGTATGAGAACCTTATTTCTACTGCCCCAAAGAAAGAACGTGACCTTGCAAATATGAACCGAAATCAGAGTGTAAAGGCAGACCTTTATATCATGCTTCTCCAGAAGAATGAGGAAAACCTTATCACCCTCAACTCACAAGCATATAAGGCAAAACAGATAGAGGAACCTGCTGTGGCTGGACCAGTATCTCCTAAGCGCCAGATGATTCTTCTGATTGCATTAGGTTTGGGTATCGGTCTTCCATACGCAATATACTTCATTCGTAATATGTTCCGTTACCGTGTGGAAGGCAAAGAGGATATTGCGAAATACACTACGGTACCATTGTTCGGTAGCATCCCTTACGTCAAGGCATTGGCTAAGGGTAACCGTACAATTGTCCTTCAGGAGAACCACAACAGTGTGATGATGGAGTGCTATCGTTCACTTCGTTCTAACTTGCCGTTCGTAATCACGAAGGAACAGAAGGTACTTCTCTTTACATCATGTACTTCAGGTGAAGGTAAGACCGTTATCGCGGCTAACTTCGGTACTTGTGTGGCGTTTGCAGGAAAGAAGGTCCTTCTTATTGGTCTTGATATCCGTAAGCCTCGTCTTGCAACACTCTTCAACCTTGCAGAGACAGAGACTGGTATCTCTAACTACTTTGCAAGAGACCCACGTGATTTCGATTATCTCGACAAGTTGATTCAGAACTCTGGTATCAGCGACAATCTTGATATTTTGCCCGCAGGTTCTATCCCTCCAAACCCATCAGAACTTCTTGAGAAGTCAAATTTGGGTATTGCGTTAGATCACCTCAAGACAAAGTATGACTACATCCTCATGGATACTGCGCCTGTGGGACTTGTATCTGATACTCTCACTATTGCCAAGTATGCAGACGCAACTATGTTCGTGGTACGTTGTAACTACACCCTCAAGGCTGACCTTGACTTCGTGAACGAACTCCATGTTGATAAGCGTCTCCCTAACATGAACGTTATCCTCAATGGCCTTGTTTACACTCACAACAGCTACAGCTACAAGCGTTATGGCGGTTATGGTTACGGTAAGAGCTATGGCTATGGTAAGAGCTATGGCTACGGCAAGGGTTACGGCTATGGTTATGGTTACGGCTATGGCTATGGCTATGGTTATGGCTACGGATATGGCTATGGTAATACTGAGGGTAACCAGAAACTCGAGGAGGTATAATTTATTGATAGCTAATATACAAATAAATACGCAAGACCATGGTTATAGCAGTTGATTTTGACGGGACAATCGTCGAGCACCGTTATCCCGAAATAGGGGAAGAACGTCCATTTGCAACTGAGACGTTGCGTAAGTTGATTGAGGAACGTCACAAGATAATACTTTGGACTGTGCGTGAAGGACAACTGCTTGACGATGCCTTGAACTGGTGTAAAGAGCGCGGAGTGGAGTTTTATGCAGTCAATAGTGATTCCCCAGAGGAATTCATTGGTGACATCAATGCTAACAACTCACGTAAACTCAATGCCGACGTATTCATTGATGACAGAAATGTAGGTGGTATCCCAGATTGGGGTACTATCTACAATATTATAACTAAGGGTAAGACCTACCAGCAGATTCTCCGTCAGCGCTTAAAGGAAGAGATGGGTGATATTGAACCTCCTGTTCCTAAGTGGATGTTCTGGAAGTCTAACCATGGTAGGAGAAGATAGTTCTGGCGGTTTTAATCAGAGAAGTGTTGGCTCATTAGTACGTATTTAATGTACTCTCCCTTTTAGCCACATTGGGCTAAGAGAGTCGCGAGAACTTACAAACTCAAAAACATAAAAACTTACAAACTCAAAAAACAAATCATATTATGATTCCCGATTCTGACGGATGTCCCGCGGCCTCGCCCAGTGCGACATTCTTATTACATGTAAATAATTTAAAAATAACAGATGCTATATGACACTAATAATAACTTATATGTTATTGTCGCTTGTCATTTCAGCACTCTGTTCTGTGTTGGAGGCGACAATACTGTCAACACCACTTTCTTTTGTGCAGACACTTGAGACAAATGCAACAAGTGGCTGGCAAAGACTCAAGGAATACAAACAAAACATAGATAGACCTATATCTGCAATCCTCATTGTCAATACGATTGCTAATACTATAGGTGCGTCTCTTGTTGGCTCGCAGGCTGCTTTATATGCTCAGACTCAACTTACAGACACATTTGCTACTACATTCGTAGGTATCATCTCTGGAGTATTCACTTTCCTCATACTTGTATTTTCAGAGATTGTCCCAAAGACAATCGGTTCTACTTACTGGAGAATATTAGCCATACCAGCAGTAAATGTCATTCATTTACTCATTATCATCACTTATCCGCTCGTACTTCTTCTTGAAGTGCTCACTCGTTCTGTGTCAAAGGGCAAGGAGCAACAGGTGGCTGTCAGTCGTGAAGAGGTGGCTGCCATGGTAAGCGTCGGTGCGGAGGAAGGTGTGCTTGAGAAGAAGGAGAACAAGATGATTCAGAATCTTCTGAAGCTTGATAGTATAACAGCCCATGAAATCATGACGCCAAGTGTGGTAGTCACGATGGCGGACGAAGACATGACGCTTCGTGAGTTTTATCAGGATGACGAGTTTAAGAAATACTCGCGTATTCCTGTGTACAAAGGTGATGAGAGTGATTATATCACAGGTTATGTGCTTCGCCAGACAATCCTCGAAAGCCTTGCAGAAGATAAGTTTGACATTAAACTTGGTGATCTTGCAAGACCAATACTTTCATTCTCTGAGGATGAGGATGTAGCTGTGATCTGGGAAAAGCTCCTTGAGAAGAAGGAACACATATCCATCATCATTGATGAGTATGGTTGTCTTAGAGGTATTGTTACCATGGAGGATGTAATTGAGACCATGCTCGGTTTCGAGATTGTAGATGAAAAAGATGAAGTTGTCGATATGCAGGAACTTGCCAAGGCGCAATGGAGTCAGATGAAGAAACAACAGCACAAGGGATAGGAGATAATATTGCTGGCATCTCTTGTGCTCTCTTACATATAACACTTTTAACTATAATTTTTTTATTTGATATGAAGATTAACCCAAAGACATGTGCGGTGCTCGCAGTTTTGTGTGCACAGTTGTTCACTGTGGGCGTTCAGGCTCAGACGTCAAAGTACAGAGAGAATAGGTTATATTGGAGCGAAGGCCCTGTTTCGCTTGAACGCTTTAGTGGTGGTAACACAAAGGCGGATTCGATAGTTTCGACAATTATTTATACTATTGAGCCAAGATACCAAACTGAAAAGATAGATGGCGTCGTTTACAGATATTTTAAGTGCGAAGCCTATCTTGACTATGATTATTGTCTGTTGAATCCAAGATATAAGCATAGTGAGTCGGCGCGTAAATATGCTCAGACACTATTGAATATTTGTGAGAAGTATGCAAGGATTGCCACGGCAGACATGGCATGTGTGGACAATGAACAACATCAGGACATCCTCAATTACTATTTCAAAAGAGCAGAGGGCGCCATTGATGATTTTTCGAAAGCATGTAGTGGTGGTAAGGACTCTTTAGCAGTCAATAGACTTTATGATGCATCTGTTGCAGATTTGGACAGAGCTTTCAAACCGACAGACTACGTTGACTACTACAAGGATGGCAAGGCTCTAAGTGTTTATTTGGGATTGGGAGGTAATTTCCCTAATGGAGAATATCTTGGCAATACTTATGGCCTCAATGTTGGATTTGATTTCATGTTCAATTCTAAATTATTTGTTAATGCAGATCTTGGCATTAGTTTTGGTGGAAAGTGTGGTAAGGAATTCAAGGCTGGTGAAGAAATGGTAGTTAAGGGAGATAAATTCTATTTAGGAAGGATGATGCTAAACGTTGGCTGCCGAGCATATGATGGCAGGAAACTGGCATTGTATCCATACGTTGGTATAGGTGCCAATTTTGTTGGTAAGCCAGGTAAAGACCATAATTCAAACGAGGCGTCAGCATTTGCTTTTGGCGCAGGTGTACACATCGACATACCAGTCAAAAAGAACGTGAATCTGTATAATGATATATTTGGAAAGACTAAAGATAGAGGTTGTGTTCGCTTGTCTCCATCGGTTGCGGTTTCAAATTACTCAAACGAGATTGGCCGCGTCGTGTCGTTCAACCTTGGCATTTCTTATTCTATAATGGCAACATGGTTGAAGCGCAAGTAGCATTTAATGCGTGTTGCTGATTATTTCTTTCTCACGAAGTATCCAAAGAATAAGGTCTGTGTGTAGTTGCGTGAATTTTTTCCCGATGAGTCGTCTGGCATCACATCTCTAGGTATGCACTACATAGGTGTATATGGTTACTTAGTAAGAATAAAGGTCTTTCTATGAGTAAAAACAGTTCACGGAGAGCGTAGAGACAAACTCTGGGCTCTCCGTGAACTCTTTATTGTAGAAATATTGATGCCATCCAACTTGTTTTTTGCAGGTTGTGGGCGTGGATTTTATCTGAACTGTATGTCCGTAATCACTTGGGCGTTGATGTGACTGTTCAACTTCTGTACAAGACTCTTGCGTGACAAGGCGAGGTCATTCTTCAGTGTTGGTGACTTTATCTCAATGTACAGGGTCTGGCCTTTGATGTACATTTCGCCCGTGTATTTCATTATGGCTTGTCCCATGACCTCTGGCCATGCCGCCTTTATGCGGTATTGGTTGTATGGAGTTTCCAACCCCTCGGCACGTAGGAACATGTGGAGCAGGTCATTTATTTGTGTTGGTTGTCTCTTCTGCATGATTCTATGTTTTTTTTCTGCGTTATTTTATTACTCCGTCCTTAACTGTGAAAATCTTGAAATCACCGTTGCATCGTTCAAGGAGTTTGTCCATGTTCTCGCGGTTTGTGTCCGTGATGAATATCTGTCCGAATGTGGAACGTGATACGAGATTTACGATGTTCTCCACTCGTGATGAATCGAGCTTGTCGAATATGTCATCGAGCAGTAGTAGAGGTGTGGTCTTGCTTCCTGTTCGGCTGAGGAAGTCAAACTGTGCCAGCTTGAGCGAGATGAGGTATGTCTTGTTCTGCCCTTGACTGCCTTCACGCTTTATTGGAAAACCGTCGAGAGTCATCTCGAGGTCGTCTTTGTGGATGCCGTGGAGCGAGTATCCCATTATCCTGTCCTTCGCTCTGTCTCTTTGTATCACATCGATGAGCGCACCACGCTCACAGTGGCTGGTGTACTTCAGTCCCACCGTTTCGTTACCTCCGGATATCTCCGTGTAGAAAGATTGGAAGAGAGGTATAAACTCCTCAACGAAAGCCTTGCGCTTGACATATATCTTCTCGCCGTACATTGCCATCATCTCCTCGTACACCGATATGATGTCTGGGTTAGGTTCTTCTTCAGCCTTCAACATAGAGTTGCGCTGTTGCAGAGCCTTATTATATGCTGCAAGTGTGGTGAGATATTCCGTATCGTACTGCGAGATGACAAGGTCCATCAGTCGTCTGCGTTCCTCGCTTCCGCCGTTTATGAGGTCGGAGTCGTTTGGCGAAACCATGATGAGAGGTAGTAAGCCGATATGCTCAGATAATTTTTTGTAAGCTTTCTTGTTTCGCTTCACCGTCTTCTTTTGGTGCATCTTCATTCCTATGCTTATCTCTTCCTCCACGTCGTTCATGTCGTAGAGTCCTTGCACCATCATCATCTCCTCGCCGTGCTTCACGTTGGCAGAGTCGAGGCTGCTTGCTGTGCTCTTCGTGAATGATAGGAAGAATATGGCGTCGAGCACATTCGTTTTGCCCTCACCATTCTGTCCGATGAGACAATTTATCTTTGGCGAGAACTCCAGTTGTGCATCTGCAATATTCCTATAATTGAGTATTGTAAGTTTCTTCAGAATCATAATGCAAAAGTACGTAAAAATCCCGAGAAACAACTATATGGTACTTCTAAAATTTTGCTATTGATGATTTCGAGTGTCATATATTGGATTTCACACGCATTTTCTCAAACCAAGTAATACATGAATGTCGTTGCTTTTCTTTTTCTGAAATGCTATATTTTCAGGGTTTGTGTTCCTTTTCTCATTGGACATAAGTGAGAAGTTGTAAAAAATTATATGTTTTGCTTGCTGTGCAAGTGAATAATGTTGTTTTTTGCTTGAAAAATGAAAAAATAACACGATATTTGTCACGAAATAAATATGATTGATTATAAAATGAAAGTAAACAAGACATTATGCTCTGCCATTGCTACATCTGCCATCGTGGCAGGATGTGCCTCACAGGCAGTTGTGAGTAGCGTTCCTCCTGTTGACAGAGAGAACAAGTTGATGGTGGAGAGTAAAAACAAGTATGGTATCGAGTCGTTTGATGAGATTACGACGAATGACTACCGTAACGCATTCCTCAAGGGAGTGGCTGAGCAGAAGGAGAATATCCGCAAGATTGTTGCCAACAAGGCTAAGCCTACGTTTGAGAACACTATTGTTGCTCTGGAGAAGAGTTCAGAGCAACTCCTGCGTGCTGAGATGACATTCTCTCCGCTGGAGAGTAGTAACTCCACGGACTCCACACGTGCGCTTTCAAGGGAGTTGTCGCCAGTCCTCTCGGCTCATAGCGATGAGATTTATATGAACCCGCAGCTGTTTGAACGTGTTAAGACTGTGTATGATGAGATGGCACAGTCAGACCTTGACAGAGAACAGCAGAAACTGGTTGAGAAGATATATAAAGCATTTGTGCGTAGTGGTGCAAATCTTTCGGATGCGGACAAGGTGCGTCTGAGCGAGCTGAACATGATGATTGACAGTCTCCAGCTGGAGTTCCGTCAAAACCTTCTCTATGAGACAAACAATACGTTCGTAGTAGTGGATAAGTTGAGCGACCTCGCAGGTCTTTCACAGGCAAACATTGACCGTGCAGCTCAGATGGCTAAGGATAACGGATTGGAAGGTCACTGGATGTTTAACATGCAACGTTCTTCATGCAACCCTGTGCTTCAGTACTGCTCTAACCGTGAGCTTCGCCGTAAGGTGTATGATGCCTACTATAACCGTGGCAATAAGGGTGGTGAACATGACAATAGGGACATCTGTCGCCAGCTCGTCACGCTACGTCTTGAACGTGCTAAGTTAATGGGCTTCAAGAATTGTGCTTCGCAGATTCTCGATACACGTATGGCTAAGACTCCTGAGGCTGTATATGCTCTTCTTGACCAGATATGGACTCCTGCCGTCAAGGCCGCCAATGCAGAGCTTGACGACATACGTGAGGAGATGCGTAAGGATGGTCTTGCGTGCGAACCTGAGGGATGGGATTACCGCTACTACTCAGAGCGTGCCCGTCAGCGTAAGTTCAACTTCGATGAAAACGAAGCTTCGGAGTATCTTGAGATTAACAACGTGTTGAAGGGTATATTCTATGTTGCGAACAAGCTGTACGGTCTCACATTCGAGGAGGTTACAGATGATGTGCCTTCATACGAGAAGACAGCGCAGGCGTGGGAAGTGAAGGACAAGGACGGCACACGCCTTGCCATATTCTACAATGACTACTACCCACGTGACGGCAAGCGTGCGGGTGCTTGGTGTACGTCGTTCCGCGGACAGACCTACAAGAACGGCAAGCGCATCGAACCAGTCGTTGTGAATGTGTGTAGCATGACTCCTGCAAGCGCAGATGCACCAGCTCTTCAGTCTATCGACAATGTGACTACTATGTTCCATGAGTTCGGTCATGCACTCCATTCGTTCCTGCGTGACGTACATTACCGAGGAGTGGGAGGCGTTGAACGTGACTTTGTGGAGTTGCCTTCACAGATTAACGAGCATTGGGCATTTGAGCCAGAGGTACTTGCCATTTATGCTAAGCATTACAAGACCGGCAAGACCATTCCTGAGAGCCTCGTTAAGAAGATAGAGGAGAGTAGTAAGTACGGGCAGGGCTTTGCTACCGTAGAGTATCTTGCAGCATCATACGTTGATATGGATCTTCATGTGCTTACAGAAATGCCTGCGGACTTTGACGCTATCAAGTTTGAGGAGAAGGTGCTTGCCGAGAGAGGTATTCCACGTCAGATACAGCCTCGCTACCGTATCACAAATTTCAGCCATACCATGGGTGGAGGCTACACGGCTGGCTACTACAGCTACATCTGGGCAGAGGTACTTGATGCCGATGGATTTGAGGCTTTCAAGGAGACAGGCGACATCTTTAATCCTGAGATGGCAGAACGATTCCGTAAGTATGTCCTCACTCCTGGAGGCATAGACGACGGTATGACGATGTATAAGAACTTCCGTGGTAGCGAGCCAAAGATTGACGCTTTGCTCCGCAATCGTGGACTGAAGTAAGTCGTGAATAAAATAATAAAAAAGGGTTAGGCACTCATCTTGCGCCTAACCCTTTTCTTGTTTATTATACTATTTCCTGTTTTAAGAAACTTATCGTTAGTCCTCGTTCAGAATCTTCATGATTTCGACGCATGCCTTGGCTACGCTTGTACCAGGACCGAAGATGGCAGCAACACCTGCCTTGTAGAGGAAGTCGTAGTCCTGAGCTGGGATTACTCCACCTGCGATTACGAGGATGTCCTCGCGACCAAGCTTGCGGAGCTCTTCGATAACCTGTGGCACGAGTGTCTTGTGACCTGCTGCAAGTGAACTTACACCGAGCACGTTGACGTCGTTCTCTACTGCCTGACGTGCTGACTCGGCTGGTGTCTGGAACAGAGGTCCCATATCCACGTCCATACCGCAGTCGGCATAGCCTGTTGCACATACCTTTGCACCACGGTCGTGACCATCCTGTCCCATCTTGGCAATCATGATACGAGGACGGCGACCGTTCTTCTGGGCGAACTGCTCTGTCATCTGGCAGGCAAGTTCAAAGTCTTTGTCTGACTTGGATTCTGAACTATACACGTTGCTTATTGTTCTGATTATTGCTTTGTAACGTCCTACGACTGTCTCGCAAGCGTCTGATATCTCGCCGAGAGTACAACGGAGACCAGCAGCCTTAACTGCAAGGTCGAGGAGGTTGTTCTCAGACTTCTTGCCATCCTGGAACTCCTGTACACACTTTGTGATTTCTGCGAGGGCTGCCTTACATGCTGCCTCGTCACGATTTGCCCTGAGTTCCTTGAGGTTTGCCTCCTGCTGGAGACGTACGGCTGTATTATCCACCTCGAGGATGTCAAGTGGGTCCTCGTGGTCAAGACGATACTTGTTTGTACCCACGATTGTCTGTGTACCTGAGTCGATACGTGCCTGAGTACGTGCAGCGGCTTCCTCGATACGCATCTTAGGAAGTCCTGTCTCGATAGCCTTAGCCATACCGCCGAGTTTCTCGATTTCCTGTATGTGTTCCCATGCCTTGTGAACAAGCTCGTTTGTGAGAGTCTCAACGTAATATGAACCTGCCCAAGGGTCAATCTGCTTACATACCTTTGTCTCGTTCTGAATGTATATCTGTGTGTTACGTGCGATACGTGCAGAGAAGTCGGTAGGGAGGGCGATAGCCTCGTCGAGTGCGTTGGTATGGAGTGACTGTGTGTGTCCGAGTACGGCAGCCATAGCCTCGATACATGTACGACCTACGTTGTTGAATGGGTCCTGCTCCGTGAGTGACCATCCTGATGTCTGTGAGTGGGTACGGAGTGCGAGTGACTTAGGATTCTTTGCTCCGAAGCTCTTGACAATCTTAGCCCAGAGAAGACGTCCTGCACGCATCTTGGCAATCTCCATGAAGTGGTTCATACCTATTGCCCAGAAGAACGAGAGACGTGGGGCGAATGCGTCAACATCAATACCTGCGTTCACCCCTGTACGGAGGTAATCCATACCATCGGCAAGGGTGTAAGCCAAC
>CAMOVB010000102.1:0-10293 GCA_946626925.1 uncultured Prevotellaceae bacterium | reverse complement strand
GAACCTGAGTGGCTAATTCTGCAAGTTTGGTTGCATTTTGTGCATGTGGACTTGCATCCATAGATGCATCCTGACCATTAGTTACGATCCTCTTCTCTGTCTTATAACGTTCGAGTTTCTCTTCTGACAGATTAAGATCTGCTCCGATTTCATTCAAACGTGATTCGATGAAGTCCTTTGTCAATTCTGCTTCCTGCTTACTATCTTCGTTTGCATCAGCATTGTATGCCTTAACCAGTTCGTTGAGGTAATCAACGGAACGGTCTGGGATATTATCCATACGTGTGATGACTGCAACAGTTGTAGTCTTTGATGAAGGAGCTACGCTTAAGCCACCAGCATAACCACCTGCAACCGCATCAACTGGAGAAATGCTTGCGTGAAGAATCTGACCGTTGAGCGACGCATTCTTAATGCGTGAGTTCTTGTCAACAATGACTGAACCACAAGGTGTCTTGATAGTAGATGGGAAAGACTTTATTTCCTTTACAAACTCTTCACCTTCTGCTTTAAGTGTGATTTTTATTCCTGAGCCACTCTCTGATATTTCTGCAGAGACACCTGACTTGAGAGAATCGAGTTCCTCACCTTCAAGGTCTATTGTATATGGAGAATACTTACCATAAATCTCACGGTCCTTCAACTTACCCTCCATAACATATGAAACGTATAGCTTAAGAGTACGCACGACACGCTTGTTGAGAGACTTTGTACCGATAATCTCCAACTCATTGTCGAAACCGTTTGAACTATTTGTAAATCCAAGTTCCGAGAAAGTATTGTTAATAGAAGAAGTATATCCTCCCTGCTGCTTATCCTTAATGAGAATTTTGGAAGACACACTATAAATAGGAGTTGTGTAACGCAAATAAATCATTGCGGAAGTAACACAAACGATTACAGAAGCAATAAACCAGTACTTATATTCCATAAATACTGCCCATATCATACGGATGTCAAAACTTGACTCTTCTTCTGCGATTGCGCTAATTTTAGCGTCAGTATTGTTTGTCTGCATATATTAGATATGTTATTTAATTTCGAGAATGAGACATTTTTATTATCAAAATTTATCGGCAAAGATACAGCGAAAAATCTACATACGCAAAACATCTGTAACAAAAATTGGCCAAAGGCACTTTTTTTTCATGCACAACAAAAATATCATAAAATATTGTCCATTTTATCGCAATTATTCGCTACCTTTGCACAATAAGTTAAAAAAAATCATCGGATCAAATAGAAACATAACAAGATAATGGCAACATATATGGGCAAGGAAGGTACACTCAAAGGGTGTATCATGCTTGTGGACATCATACTTTTAATCGCAGTCATCCTCAGTGTTTATTATATTGAAGGACTGTATTACCATCCCAAAATTGCATCAATCGGCAATCTTCCCGCATTGGTTGCAATTTTTGTAGCAAGCTTCCTGGCAAGTTACAGCATATATCCTGCATTGATTCAGAAACGTATCGTGAAGTCAGAAGACGTGGCAAAGCGTGTTACCACAACATGCCTTCTCATGTTTCTTTTCGTTTCGATGCTCTTGCAACTTATCAGGGGCAATTCCACGTTTCCACGTTCATTCCTCCTTACGGTAGTGATTATATACACACCATTGCTCTTTGCCGAGCGTCTCTCTGTTAGAAAGGTATTCACCATTCTCCGTTCAAACAAGAGAAACACAAAGAACGTCATCCTCATCGGAAACGAGAAATCCGTCTATAATGTTTACAAGACTCTGTCAAACCCAGAATATGGTTATAATATAAAAGGTATCTTCTACGATGGAGAAACCGAATTTGAGGAGTTCGTTAGGATGAGACTCGGAGGCATTAGGGACATTTACGAATGGCTAATGAGCAATGATGGGATAAACGAAATATACGGTTATATTCCTGCAGAGGAGCACGATATGATTAACTTGATAGGAAAATTTGCCGACAACCATCTTATCCGTTTTTACTACATCCCTATGATAGACGTATTCGGAAGCAAGATTTCCATGGAGTTCATTGACAACACTCCTATCATAGCCAAGCGTGAGGAGCCATTGGATAAGCCAATAAACAAAATCATAAAGAGGACATTTGACATTCTCGTTTCAGCGACAGTCCTCATTCTCATCTTCCCATGGTTATTCACATTCGTGGCAATCATGATTAAGATCAAATCGCCTGGTCCTATCTTCTTCAAACAGAAAAGAACTGGTATCGACGGTAAGGACTTCATGTGCTACAAATTCCGTTCAATGAAGGTGAACAACGATGCTGACAAGGTTCAGGCAACCAAGGACGACCCACGCAAGTTCCCATTCGGAGACTTCATGCGCAAGACAAACATCGACGAGTTTCCTCAGTTCATCAACGTATTCATGGGCGACATGTCTATTGTAGGACCACGCCCTCACATGCTTCTCCATACAGAAGAATACTCAAAGCTTATCAACCATTTCATGGTTCGTCACCTTGCAAAACCTGGAATCACAGGACTTGCACAGGTAACAGGGTTCCGTGGCGAAACAAGATACATCGACCAGATGGAAGGTCGTGTTCGAAAAGACATAGAATATATCGAAAACTGGACTTTCTTCCTCGACATAAAGATTATGGTAAAGACCGTAACCAACATGTTCACAGGAGAAAAGAATGCATATTAACAAATAATTAACAACGATGAGTTTTATATCTAATATTTTCAAGAAAAAAGAAAAAGAGAATGTAGGCGGTATGGAAGACTTCATGACACTTATCCGTGTCTATTTCCAATGTACGCTTGCATCCAATTTCGGAATAACAAACCTTGCGATGCTCCCTGACTTGGCAGCATTCAAGCGTTCGTTACACATTGCGACACTAAACAACAAGCTCGGACTCAACGAAAAGAAGGTCTGCAGTAAGATGCTCATAGATATCTACGGATTGAAGGAAGAATTCTTCAAAGAGATAGACAAAAGTATCAAGAAGAGCTGTAAGAATCCAAACGACATCCGCAACTACATGATTGCGTTCCAGGGATTCAGTCAGGAGGTAATAATGCTTATGAGCACACGCCTCAACCTCAAGATGCGCATCCCAAGCTTCTTCGGAAAACTTATCCGAAGTATAGTAAGCAAAGAGGTTCACGAGGTACTCACTGGCAACAGTTGGTCAGACGACACAACGCGCCGCTCCGTTGCATCAATCAGAAGATACCAACAAATGCTTGGCTTCTCTGAGGAGTGGATTAAAGACTATGTCTGCAACATCATTATCCTTGCAAAGAAAGCGCCAAAGCCAAGTGACGAGGACATACAAAAAGCAGAGCAAAAGTTAAAAAAATAAGCAAATAGTTTGTCAAATAAGACAAAATACATATATTTGCACGGATTTGTTATAAAATACGCACATGACAGAAGAAGAGAAACTACAAATCAAAAGTTTTGAAGCGAAGATACAACAACTCATCGCCTCTTATTGTGCGCTCAAAAAAGAGAACGAAGCCCTGCTAACCACGATAGTTAAGAAAGACAAGGAAATCTTGAATCTCAAGACTATTGCAGAACAAAGCAAGGCTGATTATGACAATCTGAAAATTGCCAGGATTATTAGCGTTAGCGACAAAGACAAAAAAGAAGCTAAGCAAAGAATCACAAACATGGTGCGTACCGTCAACAAGTGCATCAGCATTCTGACTTCCGAGGAAGGCACAATCGTTGATGACGACGCATTGGCAAATGACAACGAGTAATTATGCCTACTAACGAAAGACTTAATATTACTATAAGCGTAGAGGACATGCAGTTTCCTATGACCGTCAGCAATGCTGATGAAGAGAAACTGTGGCGTAAGGCTGCTTCTGACATTCAGAAGCGTCTTCAGTTCTTACGTAGCAAATATTCATCAGTTCCGAATGAAAAGTATTACTATGTCATGGCAATGCTCACCGTCTTTGTTGATTGTGTCAAGATTGAAAACAAAGCAGACAACGCACCTTACACGGAAATGATGAAAGGTATCGAGGAAAAAATGGCTGAACTCGGTATCGAATAACTATAACCTTATAAAAACATTATTATTAAGACATGGATATCATATTGGCTATATGTATAGCAGTTGCATGTCTCGTAGTCGGTTTCGGCTTGGGATATGCTGTATTCAACATGATTATCACCCAAAAGAAAGAGCAGATTCTCAAAGATGCAGAGATTGAGGGTGAAGCAATCAAAAAGAGCAAACAGCTCGAGGTAAAGGAGAAGTTCCTCAACAAGAAGGCTGAGATGGAAAAGGAGGCTGCACAGCGCAACCAGCGAATCCAGCAAATTGAGAACAAACTCAAGCAACGTGAACTCTCTCTTAACCAGCGTCACGAAGACCTCCAGCGCAAGAATGCTGAGAACGACAAGATAAAGGCTAATCTCGATCGTCAGCAGGAGATTCTCTCCCGTAAGAAGGAAGAGGTTGATGCCCTCCACGAGGAGGAACTTAAGAAGCTCGAGGCTATCAGCGGTCTTTCTGCCGAGGAAGCAAAGGAGCATCTTATCGAAGGACTTAAGGACGAGGCTAAGACACAGGCTCAGCAGTACATCAACGAAATCATTGACGATGCAAAGATGACTGCCAACAAGGAGGCAAAGAAGATCGTCATTCAGACAATCCAGCGCGTTGCTACAGAGACTGCAATCGAGAACTCTGTAACAGTATTCCACATTGACTCAGACGAGGTTAAGGGACGTGTTATCGGTCGTGAAGGACGTAACATCCGTGCACTCGAAGCTGCTACTGGTGTTGAAATCGTCGTTGATGACACTCCTGAGGCAATCGTAATCAGCGCATTCGACCCAGTACGTCGTGAGATCTGTCGTCTTGCTCTCCACCAACTCGTTGCCGACGGACGTATTCACCCTGCTCGTATCGAGGAGGTTGTTGCCAAGGTCAAGAAACAGGTTGAGGAAGAGATTATCGAGACAGGTAAGCGTACAACTATCGACCTCGGTGTTCATGGCCTCCACCCAGAACTTATCCGTATCGTAGGTAAAATGAAGTACCGTTCTTCTTACGGACAGAACCTTCTCCAGCACGCACGTGAGACAGCCAACCTCTGCGCAGTCATGGCAGCAGAACTTGGTCTCAACCCTAAGAAGGCACGTCGTGCAGGTCTCCTTCACGATATTGGTAAGGTACCAGATGAACAGCTTGAGATTCCACACGCACTCTATGGTGCCCAGATTGCTGAGAAGTACAAGGAAAAACCAGATATCTGCAATGCTATCGGTGCTCACCATGATGAGATGGAGATGACTTCACTCCTCGCTCCTATCGTACAGGTCTGCGATGCTATCAGTGGTGCGCGTCCAGGTGCTCGTCGCGAAATCGTAGAGGCTTACATCAAACGTCTCAACGACCTTGAGAACCTTGCAAGCAGCTATCCAGGCGTTACAAAGACTTACGCTATTCAGGCAGGTCGTGAACTTCGTGTCATCGTTGGTGCAGACAAGATTTCAGACAAGGAAATCGACACACTCAGTGCTGATATTGCCAAGAAGATTCAGGACGAGATGACTTACCCAGGACAGGTTAAGATTACTGTCATTCGTGAGACTCGTGCCGTTGCTTTTGCAAAATAAACCAATGAAGCATCTGATAACATCGCTATTATTAGCAACATCCATAAATACCTTTGCTCAGAATATGGGCAAAGGTATTACTTATTCTACGGAACTGAATGGTACATTCAGTTCCGGAGATTATGCGCCATTTTGGCTTAGTGCCAACAAATATGGTTTGTCTTCCATTAAGAATAATTCCGGTTATGTCCGTGCTGGTTTGTTCCGTAACATAAGCGTAGATTCTCTTAAACTATGGAAATTTGGTTACGGACTTGATGTTGCGATAGCAACTAATCATACATCCGACATGATTATTCAACAGTTATATGGAGAGGTACAGTACAAGAAAGGTACACTTACCATTGGCGCAAAGCAGATGCCTTTGATATTTAAGAATGAAGAACTGAGCACAGGCGATATGACATACAGCATCAATGCACGCCCGATTCCACAGATTAGCCTTGCACTTAACGACTATTGGGATTTGCCTCTCACCGACGGTTGGCTTGGTTTCAAAGGCCACATATCCTACGGTATGTTCACTGATGGAAACTGGCAGACGAATTCCACTGCCAGCACAAAATTAATCCATTGCAACAACGTACTCTTCCATAGCAAATCAGGATACATAAGAGTCGGAAAAGAAGACGTCTTTCCACTTACCTTCACAGCAGGCGTACATTTCTGTGCACAGTTCGGAGGCGAGGCTTGGAATACAGGCAAGAGGATTGATGACACAAGCAATTTCAAGGGCGATCATGTCAAGATGGGAACGGGCCTGAGTAGTTACTGGCACGCCTTCTTCCCCGGAGGAAGAGACGCTACCGACGGACAGTACGACAATGCGGAAGGCAATCAGCTTGGCAGTTATCAGGCTTGTCTCAAGTATAAAGGAAAAAACTGGGAGGCAAAGTTCTATGGCGACCATTTCTTCGAAGATCACTCACAGATGTTCTTTGAATATGACTGGAAGGATTTCCTGTGGGGAATAGAAGTAACCCTACCAAGGAACCCATACGTAAGTACCATTGTACTTGAGCGCATAAGCACGGAGGACCAGACAGGAAGCGTATATCATGACCATACCGTAAATCTTCCGATACAGATAAGCGGAGAGGACAACTACTACAACCACAGTGTCTATGGTGCATGGCAACACTGGGGACAGGCGATAGGCAACCCAACCCTGCTCTCTCCTGTGTACAATAGCGACGGAGCCATAACCTTCCGTCACAACCGTATAAAGGCATACCATATCGGTATCAACGGCAATCCGACGGAGACCCTACACTACCGAATTCTCTATACCCACACACGCTCATTGGGTACATACGCCACACCACTCATTGATCCACAATCCGCCAATTATTTCCTTGCAGAAGCGACATATGCTCCAACAAAACTAAATGGCTGGAGCATAACATGCGCATACGCAGGCAATCGTGGAAAACTACTCGGCAATAGCGATGGAGGCATGATAACAATAAAGAAGAAAGGAGTATTGACAAAATGAAAAGACTTATCATCACGCTCATCACAGCCATAGCCATCCTCACAACATCATGCGAGGACAAGCACAACCACCTTGGCGACCTCAACGGTAACTGGCAACTTACGTCGTGGAGCAACAGCGACGACGAAACCGTCATAGCAGACAAGACGAGTGGCATCTACTACTCCATCAGCATAAGCCTCCTGAAGATTCATTCCACCAATGAACATGGCAAATACTACATTGCCACATTCCGTCACACATCCGACAGCCTTATACTCACAAAGGCATACGCCTCACCATTCGACTCCGTAGTCGATTACAAGGACATGGACAAGTATGGAGTGCCTTCAAACGGAGCATTCCGCATAGTGGAACTAAACAACAAACATCTCACACTCCACGGCGGCAAAAGCATCCTATCCTTCCGAAAGAACTAAAGCATACTGTCAGCACGCCACGAAGCAATATTCCTTTCATTGACTTCATTCAAAACAATGTGCGCCACATATAGTGCGCACACTTCTCACAAAAAAACATCTACCACACAATAAAACGCAAAAATATGCGTTATTAACAGAAATAGATTGTAAATTAATGAATATACCAAATCAGGAAATAATATACACCTTAATTGCTTTTTGCGTAAGTTTGGTGTTCTCCATCATAGGAACACCTTTCATTATTGCTATGTGCAAAAAGAAAGGATATTACGACATGCCAGACTCTCGTAAGGTCCACAAATTCGCCATACCACGACTTGGCGGAGTACTATTCCTCCCATCCATGTGTATAGGGACTGTCATTGCATTGATAACAATCTTCAGAGGATTGCAGCACGAAATAACGCTTACACTCTCTGTCATCGCCATGGCAGCAGGCGGCATCATAATTTATCTCATAGGTATCCTCGACGACCTCAAGGGAATGAAGGCGATGCACAAGTTCATCATACAATTTATCGTTTCATCGTTCTTCCCACTCTGCAACCTAATGATAAATGACCTTCACGGTCTTTTTGGCTTCCACATCATCCCATTGTTCATGGCATATCCACTCACCGTGTTCGTGATACTCCTCATCGTAAATGCCATGAACCTGATTGACGGTATTGACGGATTGGCATCAAGCCTCTCCATACTCATCCTTATGGCTTTTGGTCTGTTGTACTATGACCTCGGTGCATCCCTATTCAGCATGATGTCCATCAGCCTTGCAGGAGCAGTATTCGGGTTCTTCCTTTTCAACTTCTTTGGCAAGATAAACGGGAACAAGATATTCATGGGCGACTCAGGCAGCCTATTCCTTGGATATGTCATCTCGTACCTTGCAATCAAATACCAGATGTCAAACTGGAACGTGTTTGAGTACAGAGAAAACTCTTTCCTCATTTCCTTTACCCTCATCATGCTTCCATGTTTCGACGTCATCCGTGTGGCAATAGGACGCAAGATGCGTGGCAAAAAAATGTTCGACCCAGACAAGACACACATCCACCATATTATCATGGCAACAGGGCTCACGATGCACCAGACGCTATTTGTCATCATCTGCACTTTCATTGCCTTCTGTATCATCAACTACGGTCTATTCATATTCGGACTTGGAATAACATACATAATAGCAGTTGACATCATTTTATACCTACTCCTAACCTACTTCACCATTACGATGAATAGCGATTAAAATCAATCCTCGTTTGATATGCAACATCAAACGAGGATTAATTTTAAACATCGTACGAGGTATGATATACTATATCGAACGAGGCACGATGTGCAACATCAATCGGGGGGGATTTACCACCTATCTATTCATCCCCTTATAGAACTCAGCCTGCATCTGCTGAGCAAGCATATTGTTCGGGTTAAGCTTGAGAGCCTTCTTGTAGTGCTGCATCACCTGCATGAAGTATCGTTGCCCGTTCTGTGCAGGATTCTGAACAATCAAAGCCATAAAGTACATACCCTGCAGAGTGTTGAGGTCAGACTTATCCATCTGTGGTAAAGTCTCCATAACATCAATCATCTGCTTTGACGAAGCAAGAAGAGCCTCCGCCTGTGGTGCAGTAGGAGCAATAAGGGCAAAGGTAATGCTTTGCGTAGCCAGACATTGCTTTGGTGCGATGCTGTCTGGATAATCCTCTGCCACTCCCTTAAGTTCGGCAATACAAGTGAGGAGCGTCTCTGGCGTTGGATTCTGTGCCGTCTGCATAGCTTTACCGATACGTTCCTGCATAGCATCCTGAGCAAAACCATTAACCACTGTGAAAAAGAAAGTCACGATAATTGTAAGAGTCTTCATAATCAACTTTGTTTTAGTTATACAATACTTTTATTCTTTCGTGCCACAACTACGTTACGTTGAATCACATCGCAAAGGTATTGTACTTTTCACATCCCGCAAAATATCTGTGACATACAGCAACTATTTGTGACGAATGGCCCTCTTTTGGGATAAAAGGGATGAATGGACGGCTCTTACAGACGGGAAATACAGTATCAGCAACATTCAACCTTTATACTTGTAGGGTAGTATTTACCCCCAATTACAGTTAATATATTATCTACATGTGAGTTAATATATGCCCTTACCTGCACTAATACCAATACCCATACGGATGTTCATATGCAGCGATTGCGGAAGATATTGCATACGGAAGATTGTCTGCTGTCACATCGGTGCTGCCTTTTGATGATTCGTTGCGTTCCTCTTCTGTACACTCATAATGAAGATGACAATCATTTATTGTTACGTCATAGCGTTTGGAGAATAATGTTTGGAACAAACAGGCACTTGCAGTAAGACGTGCAAGTCCATAGCCAAGATGAGTGCCGTCACGAGTCATATCCATTCTGTTTGCATCACCATAGCAGGACCGTAAATTCTGGATTGCAGTACCATAAGGAATGACGACCTGAAACGCAGGTGCGTCCTCTGTCATACGCTGTACAGCTTTGGATATATTCTTCCAACGATCGAAGGAAGTTCCTTCGGTGTTATACTTGTAGCCATTGGCATAGCTATGAATGATGTAAGTGCCGAGTGTAGCATTAGGTTGAAGAGAATGAATCAAAGCCGTGAACTGAGGTAGATAGCCCTGATTACTAAGCATTAGCCAATTGTCATAATTGACTGCATACCTACTGTACTGGTGAATGATAATCAAGTCCCATTTCTCAGATAGCACCCTACGCAATCCAGCACC
>CAMOVB010000101.1:0-10320 GCA_946626925.1 uncultured Prevotellaceae bacterium | reverse complement strand
CAATAGCTTGAAAGAACTCATTGGTATGCTTATATCCCATACGCTTGATAAGACGAGCCATGCGAGCCTCATCCATCTCAATCTTACGGTTCTTGAACTTACGTTCAATCATCTCCTTGGCAAGGCTGATGGTCTTCATCTCCTGTTCAGAGAGTGACTGACGAATCTTGTTCTTTGCCTTAGACGTAACGGCAAAGTTGAGCCAGTCACGCTTAGGCATCTGCTTAGGCGAAGTGAGAATCTCCACCTGGTCACCACTCTGTAGCTTGGTACGTATATGGACATTCTTTCCATTGACCTTACCTCCCTGACAGTGGCATCCAACATTGGTATGCACGAAGAAAGCAAAGTCGAGAACGGTAGAACCAACAGGAAGCTTGAAGAGGTCACCCTTAGGAGTGAACACGAAGACCTCGTCAGAATACAGGTCAACCTTGAACTGGTCAACAAGCTGTTCGTCGCTCGTTCCTCCCGTCTCAAGCACAGAGCGAATCTCCTTGAGCCATTCCTCAAGCTTGGCTCCGCTGTCCTTGACACCCTTGTAACGCCAATGGGCAGCCACACCACGCTCAGCAACCTCATCCATACGCTCTGTACGAATCTGTATCTCTACCCACTTGCCCTCAGGACCCATGACCGTGATATGAAGGCTCTCATATCCGTTGCTCTTAGGTACGGAAAGCCAGTCACGCATACGCTTTGGATTAGGTCGGTACATGTCCGTGACGATGGAGAACACCTGCCAGCAATCCTGCTTCTCCTTCTCCAAATCGGAGTCGATGATGATGCGGATGGCAAAGAGGTCATATATTCCCTCAAACTTGCACTTCTGCTTCTGCATCTTCTGCCAGATGGAGTGGATGGACTTGGTACGTCCCTTGACATGGAAACGGAGCCCTGCTGCAGAAAGCTTTTCCTCAATAGGCTTGATAAAGTCAGCTATGTACTTGTCACGTGACTTCTTTGTCTCGGCAAGCTTTTCCTTAATCATATAATAGACCTCAGGATTGAGGTACTTGAGCGAGAGGTCTTCCAGCTCTGACTTGATGAGATAGAGTCCGAGCTTATGCGCAAGCGGAGCGTAAAGATGACTTGCTTCCGTTGCCACCTTCACACGCTCCTCCTCCGTTCCCTTATCCTTAATCTGTCGCATGAGGTTGACACGGTCAGCTATGATGATGAAGATGACACGCATGTCCTCAGCAAACGAGAGGAGGAGGTCACGGAAGTTCTCCGTCTCGATGGAAGCGTTCTTGGCATACAGTTCATTTACCTTGATAATGCCACGAATAATATGGGCAACATCATCGCCAAACGTCTCCCTGATGTAGTCAATACTCCGCACACCCACTGCCACGCTATCGTGGAGAAGTACGCTAAGTATAGACGCACGATTGAGGCCAATCTCCTCAGCAAGGATTATGGCTGTCTGGAGGTCGAAAACTATAGGATTAAGGCCGAACGCATTACGTTTCAAGGCATCCTGTCGCTCACAGTCAAACATTATGTCACGTATGATGCGGAAATCATCTGCCGTGAACATATCGCCCGTAAGCTGTTGCAACTTCTTTATTGAATCGAGAAGAAGAACCTTCTCTTCTTCTGGCAAGGTAAGTTTTTCTTCCATACGCTACTTTCCTTGTTTTTTTTGTGATTGTGAGGTAATGCTGTTCCTATGAGAAGCGTCAGGGAGTTAAACGCAAAACGTTTAACTCTGGACACTCTACCTCGTAAGGTCAAGCCTCTATATTATCCATTCTTTGACACCAAGTCCCTGAATACTGCAGGGTAAGGTGTCTCAAACTTAAGGTGTTCGTGTGTTATCGGATGTGTAAATTCAAGAAGGAATGCGTGGAGACACATTCTGCCAGCAGCATCTGCTGCCTCACCATACTCGGCATCAGTACTACCGTACTTGAAGTCGCCCACTACAGGATGCTTGAGGTCTTGCATGTGAACACGTATCTGGTTCTTACGACCTGTGTCAAGCTTCAGTTCCATAAGGCTGAAACCATTGGCACGCTTGATTGTCTTGTAGTGAGTGACGGCATACTTGCCCCCGTTGTCAACCGGACTTGAGTATGTTACAAACATCTTGCTGTCAGTAAGCCATGAGCACACATCACCAGCATCCTTTTCCATATCGCCCTGCACTACTGCCACATAACGGCGGTCAGTGACAAGCTCTTTCCAGTTGTCGGTAAACATCTGCTGAACATCTCTACGCTTGGCAAAAAGCAGAAGACCCGATGTCTCACGGTCAAGACGATGGATGCTGTGTACTGAGAATGTACGGTTGGTACGCTGTACGTACTCATTGAGGATATCCTTGACTGTCAATGCACGACTGCCAGGTTGTGTGGTACTGAGGATTCCCGGAGCCTTTTCCACAACGATGATGAAGGCATCCTCATAGACAATCTTCACCCACTTGTTGCGGAAATCGTGCTTGTGACGCTTGTTGGCAATCTGCACGAGCTGCCCTGGCTTTAAAGGTGCATTGAACTGTGTTGTCTGAACCTTGTCAACATACACCATACGCTGCGACAAGAGTTCCTTTATCTTTGTACGTGAACCTCCCACATACTTTTGGAGGAATGGCATAAGTTCCATCTCCTCCTTCACTGGATAATCCACGTATTTGTTTCTTGCTTTATTATCGAAATAATTACTCATATAATGCCCCCCGACCTTCGGAGTTAAAAGTTAAAAATTAAAAGTTAAAAGTTTAGCTGACTCATAACTTAAAACTCAGAACTCCATTGGCGGCCATCCGGTTCATGGGGGGGGAGATGGCATTATCTTGCATTATTCATGCTTCATAATGCAAGAGTTAAAAATTATAAATTAAAAGTTAAAAATTGAAGATTACTCGTATTCCTTGTTAGCGATAAGAACTCCAAACTCTCAACTCAACTTTTAACTGTTAACTTTTACTTATTAACTCCAGTATGAATAATACTGGCCAGTTTCCCCGAAAGCATATTCCGTCTCTATCCGGACGGCTGCCACCTTCGGGGGTTAGGGGGCTTGTTACTTACTGTCTCTTCTCCAACAGTACCACATTCTCCACATGCTGAGTGTGAGGGAACATATCCACTGGTTGAACAGCCATGACCTTATAGTCAGCATCAAGAAGCTGGAGGTCACGTGCCTGTGTGGCAGGATTACAGCTCACATACACTATGCGCTTTGGAGATGCAAAGAGGATGGTATCAATAACATCCTGATGCATTCCTGCACGTGGAGGGTCAGTAATGATGACGTCAGGACGACCATGTTCCTCAATGAAATCCTTGTTGAGGATATCCTTCATATCGCCAGCGTAGAAGAGCGTGTTGTCAATACCGTTAATCTGTGAGTTGACCTTAGCATCCTCAATAGCCTCCGGAACATATTCGATACCAATAACCTTCTTTGCCTTCTTGGCTACGAAGTTAGCGATTGTACCTGTTCCTGTGTAGAGGTCATAAACAAGTTCCTCACCCGTAAGACCTGCAAAGTTGCGTGCAACGCTGTAAAGCTCGTAAGCCTGGTCGGTATTTGTCTGGTAGAAAGACTTAGGTCCAACCTTGAACTTGAGGTCTTCCATTGTCTCATAGATGAAATCAGTACCCTTGAAACAATGCACCTCCTGGTCACCAAACGTGTCGTTGCACTTATGGTTATCAACATAGAGAAGAGAAGTAATCTCAGGGAACGTGTCTGCAAGGTGCTGCATAAGTGCCATTGCCTGCTCCTTCTCCTCTGGAGTCTCAATACGGAACTGCATGAGGAGCATGAACTCACCCGTGTTGGAGTTACGTAGCATCATACTACGGAGAAGTCCCTTGTTCTCACGGAGGTCATAGAAGACAAGTCTGTTCTTAAGGGCATAGTCACGTATGTCGTTACGTATCTTATTCTGAAGGTCATCCATAAGGTGACACTTCTCTATGTCAAGAATCTTGTCAAAAGCGCCAGTAATATGGAAACCGACAGCGTCCATCACGTCGTACTTGACATTCTGCTTCACCTCATCCTCTGTGAGCCAACGCTTGTCGGAGAAACCGTACTCCAGTTTGTTGCGGTACTCACGTGTCTTCTTACTTCCGAGGATAGGCATGAACTCAGGCAATTCGACCTTACCTATACGACTGAGGTTGTCATAGACCTGCTGTTGCTTAGCCTTGAGCTGTTCCTCATACTTGAGACACTGCCACTTACATCCGCCACACACTCCATAGTGCTGACAGAAAGGAGTGTCACGAAGAGGACTATACTCATGGATATTTACGGCAACAGCCTCCATATAACTATTCTTCTTTTTCTTTACTTGAAGGTCAACCACATCGCCAGGCACGACGTATGGCACAAACACGACCTTATCATCTACTCGTGCAAGTGCCTTACCCTCAGCAGCAACGGCTGTGATTGTCACATTTTCAAGTATAGGAAGATTCTTTTTCTTTCGCATATATATTGTTTAATCTATAATCTAAAATTTGACATTCCCTATTTGCTTTCTCCATCAACAAATACAATAGTATTCTCCTTGTTCCTTTCGTCTGTCTTGGCAGAAGCATAAAGGTAGATGCCACAGGATACTGCCATTACATCAAGGAAACAAGCAAAGAATATTGTGAGAAATGACACTACTGGCAGAATCCAATTTATTGCCTCTGGCATATCCACCGTATCGCCCTGAGCAGCACTCATAAGGGCAACTGTCTTTGCACTATACATTACAGAAAGAACAGAGCCGAGAACAAAGCCAAGCAAGGAGAAAGTAACGGAAAGGAGTAATTCCAAACCAAAACACTTTGCCCACATTCTGTAGCCAACCTTCAAGCCTTTCCACAAATTAGCCAATGAGCTACCTTTCTCCATAGCAACGTAATAAAGCGCAAGGTAATATGGAACACCGAAAGCAAATCCAGCAAACATGACATTTACGAATAATACTCCCCCAAAAATAATGAACTTTATACCTAAGGATTCCATTGTCAGTTCCTCCCCTGCTCCGTAGAAATACAGTACAATTCCTGTAATAATAGTCGGAAGGAGCAAAATAATTGTAGATGCCAGATTGATGAAATAAATGTGAACCATCTTCACCAACTTCTTTCGGGAAGCCTTCAGAAGTGTCAGCGTATTATATCCAAGGAAGCCTTTATCAGATGCAATCTGTTCAAACACCCTAAAGGTCATCGCCATAATCACATACATAAAGATGCCACACAAAAAAAGAGACAAGTAAGACATCACCATAAAATACGGCTGGAAGCTATACAATAAATCCATCCATATAGCAAAGAACAATGCCACACACGCAAATACAGGCGAGAATGTCTTTAGAATAAACAGAAAATTATCCGTCACAAAACTGATGCCAGCGGAATAACATTTTAATACGCTACGATAAGAATAGAAAGGCAACTTTGCCTCTTTCTCTTCCGTTATTGACTCTATATTTTCCATCTTTTATATGTTTTTTTATATTTTAGGCGCAAAGATAGAGAAAAATAACTACTTTTGCAATCCAATAACGAAGCATTTACATATTATTATATTAAAAATGGTTAAATTAAGCACTGTACAATGGGGCTTTATCGGTTGCGGAGAGGTTACTGAAAAGAAAAGCGGTCCTGCATTCCCACTTGTCGAGCACTCTAAGGTCGTAGCTGTGATGAGCCGTGACCTGAATAAGGCAGAGTCATACGCCAAGCGCAACGGAATAGAGAAATACTACTCTGACGCACAAGCGTTGATTGAAGATCCTGAGGTAAATGCCGTATATATTGCCACACCTCCTTCTTCACATGCAGAATACGCCATCATGGCAATGAGAGCAGGTAAACCAGCATACGTGGAGAAGCCTCTTGCAGTAAGCTATGAGGAATGTTTTCAGGTGAACCGTATCTCCAAGCTACTCGACGTACCTTGTTTTGTAGCCTACTACAGACGCTATCTTCCATATTTCCAGAAGGTAAAAGACCTCGCTTTCAGCGGACGTATAGGCAGAATCCTTTCCGTACAGATGCGACTTGTCGCTCCGCCACGTGAGTTCGACAACAACTCCAAGAATCTTCCTTGGCGACTCCAACCAGACGTAGCAGGAGGAGGAGGATACTTCTATGACCTTGCAAGCCATCAGTTTGATTTGCTGCAATATATGTTTGGCGACATAATAGAGGCAGAAGGATTCTGCAACAACATGGGTAACCTCTATAAGGTACAGGACACCTTCAATGCCATCTTCCGCTTTGCAAACGGACTTGGAGGCTCAGCATCATGGTGTTTCGTAGCTCACCAGTCGTCAAAGAGCGATAAGATAGAGATACTCGGAGACAAGGGTACAATAGTATTCTCCGTGTACAACTACGACCCGATACGAGTATATTCGGAAAGCGGTAACGAGGAAATAAGGATTGAGAATCCCGAACACGTCCAGCTCCCGCTCATCCAGAAGATTGTTGACCACCTCAGAGGTATTGCCGAATGTGATTGTGATTCCGTAAGTGCCACACCACCTAACTGGGTGATGGACAAGATACTCGGCAAATTCTAAAAAAACATCATTCTCAATAAAGATTGGGGGTAACGGGAGTTTACTCCCATGAATAACATAGATTAGATAAAAAACAGATTCTAAAAAGTGACATACATACTCGATAAGATTAATTACAGAAAAAAAACGCTCACCCTCGCAATCATACTCATACAGTCAGTCATGGCATACGCCCAAGACAGTATTCAGATATGCGAGACACCAGCTCTTGCCTCTGACTCCATCATACAAGTAAACGAGACGGTCAAGAAGCCAGGGTTCTTCAGTCGTGCCCTTGATGGATTCACAAACTTCTTCATGGGTTGCGACACCAACTATGTCACACCTCAAAAATACCAGTTCACCGTACAGGGAGAACTGAGTTATTGGCATGATTTCTACCACATGCAATCACTTGAAACAGGCAACAACATGGTCATAGAATCCGACCCATCCCTTGTAGCCGGAGGATACGTCTATTACAGCATCTTCGG
Source organism: uncultured Prevotellaceae bacterium (assembly GCA_946626925.1). Taxonomy (GTDB): domain Bacteria; phylum Bacteroidota; class Bacteroidia; order Bacteroidales; family Bacteroidaceae; genus Minthosoma. Next base: position 3,297 of record CAMOVB010000101.1, on the reverse strand, counting down.
ATATGGCGTGTCATGGAATCTAAACGACATCAACAATCCTAATGGAGCAAAGAATGGAACGTCACGACGACAGTCACTATCCATACACACAGCCAAGATATTTGCCGAAATATATTCATTCAACTCTGGTAAGGGCGCAAAGATTACGCACGTAACTGACTATGACCTCACCAACAAACCAAACAAGTTCCTCGGACTTGACTCTCGATGCAATGGATTTCAAGCGTTCTACATCTTCAACAACAAGCACTTCTCATGGCCTGCTGCCTACGGGGAAAATGCCGTACAAAGGAAGAGCTGTGGCACATTCAACCTCGGTTTTGCTTATAATCACCAATCCGTTTCATTCGACAAGAACGAGTTGCCTGACCACCTAAAGGACATAGACCCAACGATGATGTTCAACGAGGTAGATTACAAGGACTATTCTCTCAGCATCGGTTATGCCTACAACTGTGTACTTGGCAAGAACACGCTTTTTGCATTCAACATACAGCCAGCTTTAGGTTACAGACGTTCGGAAATCACAGAGGCAGATGATGACCATAGCCTTTTAGAGAATATGTCAACAGACGTCAATTTCCGTTCAAGTATCATCTGGAACAACTCAAAATATTTCACAGGATTGATACTTGACCTCCACACCTATTCCTACCGTCAGAAGACATTCGGACTGACAAACACCTACGGTACTCTCAAATTTGTTTGCGGTTTCAACTTCCTGAGGAAGAGATAAAGCCAACACTATCGAATAGAAACGAATTTTTGCCTTCATAAATATTTTGCCATTTGTGAATTTTTCCATACCTTTGTCACAGATTCTGAGGCAAAGCAACCTCCTCAATGACTCCTCATTGCTCCTTGCCAAAATCAGCAAGATTTAGCAAGGCAGAGGCAACTCTGAGGCAAGGCAGGAGCAAGGAAAGGACGTTCAATTTTTCACAAGTCCGACACGAAAGGCTTACGAAGGGTTCACGAAAGGTTGCCGAAGAAACGCCCCTAAATAATTATGTCCGAACGTATGTGCAAACATCATTTTATTTTACTTTTAATTATAAAAAATAATCCAATTAATAGCCGCAAAGTACAGAAAAATGCATTTTTAACATACCAAATTTGTTACTACAACATATAATGTGTATTTTTGCATTAGAAATATTATCAAGACGGGAGTTGTAAAATACGCTCAACATTATGGATTAAGAAATAATACGGTCGCAATGAGTTCCGTTCATGCGGTCGCATTATTCTTGCAGTAAAATGCCATGATAGAACAAAGGCTATTGCAACAACCGACAACAACAAAAGTAACAAACAAAAAGTAAACTCAAATAAAATAAAACAAAACATATAATTCACGAACAACAGGGGCTTAACACCTCTGGAATCATTGAATTACAAACGTTTTAGAGCTTAAGGGCAAAAAGAACTTAAGAGCAAAATTCAAAAAACATCAAATTTGAAACAACATCAACTAACATGAATAAGATAACTACTACAATCACAGCTTTCTTGTTGACGATAGGTGCACAAGCAGCACTTAAGAATTGGGTTGACGTTACAGACAAATTCATTGTAAACCCAAGATTTGACTACAACGACATTCGAACAGGATGGCAAGGAACAGCATTCGGAGCTGCCAATCCATTTGAAAATGCTGAACATTATCAGAAGGAATTCGACACATACCAGATTCTTAACGGACTTGAGCCTGGTAAGTATCGAGTAAGTATAAGTGCGTTCTACCGCATGGGACAGTCAAATGATGACTACGAAACATACAAGTCTGGCAACTATGCTTCAAACCAGCATGCCAAGCTATACGCAACATCATCCATCAAAGACTACGAAATTGGTATAGCTCCATCATCAAGCGCAAAGCTTCAGACATCACTTGGAGGTGCCGTATCAGAAGTTGGTGACAGAAATTGGTGGGGTGAATTCACAGGAACAAAATACTACATTCCAAACAACATGGAGGCAGCAAACCTTTGGTTTGAGGCCGGCTATTACGTCAACAAGCTCGATTGTGAGGTAGGCGATGACGGTGTTCTCCGTATCGGTGTGCGTAAATACACAACTCTCAATGGCGACTGGACTTGTCTTGACAACTGGAAATTGGAGTATTATACAGAAATCACTCCTATAACTTCAATCACATTCGACAGGGAACAGTTGGAAATGGTCATGGGCGAGAAACTCATCCTCACACCAATCATCGCACCTGCTGATGCAACAATACAAAAGGTTACTTGGAAATCAAACAACACAAGTGTTTTGACAGTTAACGACAAGGGTGAACTTATAGCCGTCAACAAGGGTACAACAACTGTTTCTGTCATTGCTGCAGACGGTTCGCTCGTACATGGCTCAATAAAGGTTGTCGTAAACAACAACGAGCCATCAAGCAAAAATATCATTATCAACGAGATAATGGCTCAGAACATTGACGTATATCTCGATCCTAACCAGAACTACGGTTCATGGGTAGAACTTTACAACCCAACAGACAGAAGCGTGAACCTTGAAGGTCTCTATGTGTCAGATAATAAAGAGAACCTCAAGAAGAACAAGCTCATCAATGGTTATGGCGTTCTCCCTGCTCATGGATATGCAATCCTCAACTTTGACCATCACGAGGTATGGACAGAGATGTCTTACCGTCAGATTGACGATGAACTCGACTGCGATGGCGGTACTATCATAATAAGCGATGGTACTACAATCTTCGCAGAGCAGGATTACCCACAGTCAATTGGTCGTACTTCATACGCACGTACAACCGATGGTGGCGAAGCATGGGGCTACTCAGGAAATCCTACGCCTAACGCTTCAAACGCAAACGGTATGTTTGCAAATGAACGTCTTGATGCTCCTGTCGTTGACAAAGACGCACAACTCTTCAATGGCTCTATGCAGATTTGCGTAAGCTTCCCAGAGGGTGCAACACTCAAATACACAACTGATGGTACTACCCCTACCCTCACAAACGGTGAGATATCATCTACAGGAGTATTCAACATCAACAACACTACTACATTCCGTTTCCGTCTCTTCAAGGATGGTTATTTGCCAAGTACTGTTGTAACACGTTCATACATCTATGATGATGGCAACAACCCATTCCCTATCATCAGCGTCGTAACTGACCCAGACAATATCTACAGCAGCGACCGTGGTGCATTCATGCAGGGTAAATACGGACGCCCAGGTAATGGTCAGGACGGAAAGTGCAACTGGAACATGGATTGGGATCTCCCTGTCAACTTTGAGTTCATCACCACAGACAACGAGTGT